>NZ_JBHYDX010000001.1:0-315852 GCF_051860505.1 Pannonibacter sp.
AGCCCGGTAGCTCGTCAGGCTCATAACCTGAAGGTCGCAGGTTCAAATCCTGCCCCCGCAACCAAATCTCCCCAAAACAACCAAACACAAAAACCAACGCATCGACCCACCCAAACCTCATCAGAAAAAGAACAAAACAAGAACAAAGAAACAGCGCTAAAACAACAGGCCAATAAAAACACCCCGCCCCCTGTTGCCATGCCGGCGTCTCCAATGCCCTCGCAGGCAAACGCTCACCTCGAAAAAATGCGCCAAAAGGACAGGAACCACCGCTCGATGGTGCCAAACCCCAGCGCATTCGGCTCAGACCCGGCCCTCCTGCACGCCAAGCGGCCGATCAACCACGGCACACCCCTCCAATCCAACATCATCCCCCGACTTGCTGCCGATGCTGCGGTACCGCAAAAGCAGAGGCCCAACCATGGGCATCGTCAGCATCGTCGATCCAACCGCCATCAGCAAAAGAGCCGTGAACGTGCCCGGCGTGATGATCGCCTTGTCGAGCAGGATGTTCGCAAAAATAATCATGATCAATGCCTTCGTCTGAAGCAGCCACCCAATGATCAAAGCCTCGCCTCGTTCCCACCCCAGAAGCCGGCCCGCAATCTGAACACCAAGAAGCTTGCCGGACACCGAGGCAACAAGCAGGAAGCCACCCGCCGCTAGAACCCCAACGCCACCCATGTCCCAACTCGTCCGTAAACCCGTCGACAAGAAGAACACAGGCATCACGGTCATCAGCACCGTGCCGCGAAACGCATCCATCCGCTCAAGATTGTACCAGCGGCTGTCCAAAACAGAGCCGGACAGAAAGGCGACCGGTCGCTTCCGCCGAACCTGGCCCGGCCGTGTGCCGGGCCTTCCTTTTGGGCAGGTGCCAAATTGGCTTGTTCAGCCGCCGAAGGGCAGGGCGTCGGCGATTTCATAGCGTTCGCCGCCAATCCGGACCAACGTCAGGCCTCCGACCCGTTCGGCCGCGAAACTCAGTCCGGGATCTGTCGCCACGACCCGGCCGCCACGAAACTCGATGAAACGTTCACGCCCCGATGGCAGCGCGATCCAGACTGCCGCGTTGCCGGGTTCTCCGCGCTGCGCCCGGAACGGACAGGTTCCCGTTGGCTGGCCGAGGGTCGTTGCGCAGGGCAACAGGCCGGTGATCTCTTGCGGCGGTCGCGGGCGTTGTGGCTGCACAGGCACTGGCGCACCGGGGGCTACCGGAGACCCGGCTTCGACGAGAAAGCGCCCGCTGACCCAGCCGGTCATCCGTTCGTTCAGGCCCGTCGCAATCTGGCACCAGCGTCCACCACCGGCCATCCGGCACCCCAGGTTGCGCACCACCATGCCGTTGGCAAGCTTGCCGACGACAGGATTGCCCGCGCCCGGCGCGCTGCGCATGTTCAGCATGTCTGCGCCGGACAGACCAGTCACCATCCAGTAGTCGGGGCCTCCAGCCAGACCGTCGGCGAAGTCCGGTTGCGGTGCCGGTGCCGATGGCTGTGGCTGTGGCTGACCCGGCGCGTTGCGGATTTCGGCAATGAAGCGCCGGTTCACCCAGCCACTGATGCCTTGTTCATTGCCCAGTGAGACCTTGCACCATTCTGACTGGCCGCCGGCCTCGCAGCCGAGGTTGTGCAGCAGGGTTCCGTTCGGCACAGCGTCAATGATGCCAAAGCGTTGGCCTGGCCCGGCGCGCAGGTTCAGCCTGTCGCCTGGCTGCAGGCCCGTTACCATCCAGTTGCCGCGTCCGCCGATTCCCGGGGATGGACGGACCGGGCCGTCGCCGCGCACCGCCACCGCAAGGGTGAACCGGGAGCTTTCGCCGCGCCGGGCCGCGTTGCGCATCAGGTAGACCTGAATGCGGTACTCGCCACTCTGGCGCAGCAGGCCGGAGAACCGGTTGCCATCCGACGAACCGATGAAGATCGCGGTGTCGCCGCGTGGCGGCAGGATGTTGAAATAGGTCGACCCGTTGTCCGCACTGAGGTCGACATTGAGCCGTTGTCCGCCACGGGCGCTCAGAACGTAGTCGACGCTTTCCCGGCCACGCAGGCGCCCGGCAAACTCGGCCGAGGACTGGCCACGGGCAAACTCGACCCGCACGCTCCGTGTGTCTTGCGCCGTCGCGGCGGAAAAGGGCGCCATCAGCAGACAGGCGAGACCAAGAAGAATTGCGGCACGTGTCACGTCAGTCGCTCCGTTGCGCGATGGGAAAGGCGGTCAGGGAAGCTTACGCGAACGACCAGGTTGCAGCATGTCGGTTTTATCACAAATCATCGGCAGAATGCCGCGACGGTCATCATCCCCGGGTGTCCCCGGTCACGTGCCGCAAAACGTGCGATATGGCCCGAAGGTCATAGGTGCTGGTTCTGCATATGCCTCAAGACCGGCGCGCTCGGTAAAGGGATCGGACAGAACGTCCAGCAGGCGGTTGAACGGAGCCAAATCTCCCGCAACCGCTGCGGCCAGAGCTTCCTCGACCTTGTGATTGCGCGGGATATACAGCGGGTTGACCGCAAGCATTGCCGCCATGCGCCGTTCTGCCGGCATGGCGTCCCGGTCAAGCCGCGCCTTGTAGACCTGCGTGAAGGCTTTGAAGCGCTCGCTGTCTTCGCCTGCTGGACCGGGGTGCTCGGCCAGTCCGCCGGCCACGGCGGCGAGCTGGCGGAACGCCAGCGTGTAGTCGAGCGCTGGAGCCTGATCTGCCGCCTGCAGGCTTGCCAACAACTCCGCGCCCAGCGTTGCATCGCCGTCTTCCGCGCTTTCCAGCCCCATCTTGGCGCGCATGCCTTCTGCCCAGGCCGCTTCGAAACGCTCCGGAAACCCGTTGATCGCTTCGCTTGCCCGCTCGATAGCGGCGGACTCGTTGTCGTCGATCAGAGGCAGCAATGCCTCGGCAAGCCGGGCAAGGTTCCACTGAGCAATGGCCGGCTGGTTGCCGAAGGCATAGCGGCCGTGGGTGTCGATCGAGCTGAAGACGGTTCTCGGATCATAGGCGTCCATGAAGGCGCAGGGGCCATAGTCGATGGTTTCGCCGGAGACAGTCATGTTGTCCGTGTTCATCACGCCGTGGATGAAACCGGTCAGCATCCACTGCGCCACCAGTTTCGCCTGCCGGTCGATCACCCTGGACAGGAACCCGAGCACCGCCGCTCCCGTGATGTCGCCGTTCTCCAGAAGGTCGGGATCGTGGCGGGCAATCGTGTAGAGGGTCAGCTGGCGCAGACGGCTCACTTCGGATCTGGCCGCAAAGAACTGGAACGTGCCGACGCGGATGTGGCTGGACGCCACCCGGGCCAATACAGCCCCAGGCAGGATCGTGTCGCGCAGCACCTGTTCTCCCGTAGCAACCGCCGCCAGCGCCCGCGTCGTCGGAATGCCGAGCGCATGCATGGCTTCGCCGATAATGTATTCGCGCAGCACCGGCCCGATGGTTGCCTTGCCGTCGCCGCCGCGGGAAAACGGTGTGCGGCCCGAGCCCTTCAGATGAATGTCGCGCCGGTGTCCGTTGCGGTCGATGACCTCGCCGATCAGCAAGGCCCTGCCATCGCCGAGCTGAGGAGAAAAGCCGCCAAACTGGTGGCCAGCATAGGCCTGTGCCAGCGGAGCTGCGCCCTCAGGCATCTGGCTGCCGGAGAACAGCCGCGCCGCCTGATCGTCGTTCAGTTTGTCCGGGTCGATACCCAGTTCCAGCGCGAGGGCGCGATTGAGCTTCAGAAGGCGCGGAGCCGGGGCGACATCGCCTCGCCACGACACGTAGAAACCGTCGAGATCACGGGCGTAGCTGTTGTCGAAGACGAGTATGGCCTGCGTCATGCGGATGATCCGCTCCTTAAAATTCTCATCAAATCTAAGGCTTCTTTGCCGGCCGGTCACGCCTGCAAGTCCACATCGCGCCACCAGCGCACCCGCAATCGGTTGCGCTGATGAACGCCGTGTTAATTCACTCAGCTAAACTCGCCGTCCGCAAGGTCACTCGGCGGCTGCGTTTCGCTTGGGCAAGACCCAGCCCGGCCTGGGGAAATGGCAGGTGTAGCCATTGGGGTACCGCAGCAGGTAATCCTGATGTTCCGGCTCGGCCTGCCAGAAGGGGCCAGCCGGTTCGACTTCCGTCACCACCTTGCCGGGCCAGATCCCGGAGCCATCGACATCGGCGATGGTGTCCAGCGCGACCTGTTTCTGCGTCTCGTCGACGTAGTAGATCGCCGAGCGGTAGGACAGGCCGATGTCGTTGCCCTGGCGGTTCCGCGTGGTGGGGTCGTGGATCTGGAAGAAGAATTCGAGCAGGCGGCGGTAGCTGATCACAGCCGGGTCGAACACGATCTCGATTCCCTCGGCATGGGTGCCGTGGTTGCGGTAGGTCGCATTGGGCACGTCGCCCCCCGTATAGCCGACGCGGGTCGCGAGCACGCCGGGCAGCTTGCGGATCAGGTCCTGCATGCCCCAGAAGCAGCCGCCGGCGAGAATTGCAGTTTCGCGCATGTCAGATGTCCTCCACCTGGTCGAGATAGGCACCATAGCCCTCGCGGTCCATGTCATCGCGGTGAATGAAGCGCAAAGCAGCAGAATTGATACAGTAGCGCAGGCCACCCCTGTCACGCGGGCCGTCCGGGAACACGTGGCCGAGATGACTGTCGCCATGGGTCGACCGCACTTCCGTGCGGATCATGCCATGGGTCGTATCGGTAAGTTCGGTCACATGCGCGGGCTCGATCGGCTTGGTGAAGCTCGGCCAGCCGCAACCGGACTCATACTTGTCTGAGGAGGCAAAAAGTGGTTCGCCCGAGACGATATCGACGTAGATCCCTGGCTCCTTGTTGTAGAGATATTCACCGGTGCCGGGACGCTCGGTTCCACTTTGCTGTGTGACCCGGAATTGTTCGGCATTCAGGCGGGCAATGGCTTCTTCGGACTTTCTGTAGGACGTCATCGTCAAACCTCCGTCATCATGCCGCAAGATATGGTGCATTCGCGCTGCTTTGCCCAGATCCGGCGGAAACACCTCCGTGTGAGAGGCAGGTGAGCGTGATTTTCTCTTGCAAACCGCACCTTCTGCGGCAAAGGCTTCGGACCCATGACTGACCCTTATGCCCCTTCTTCCCTGCCGCCAGCCTACCACCTGGAAGAGGCTCCCGATGTGCCATGGCCGAAACTGCGACTGCGGCTGGTGTTTGGCAATGATGCCATGCTGGGCCCGGGGAAGGTTGAACTGCTTGAGTTCATCCGTGAAGAAGGCTCGATCGCGGGGGCTGGCCGGCGCATGAAGATGAGCTACAAGCGGGCGTGGATGCTGGTGGAGCATCTCAACGCCGCCTTCCGGGAGCCGCTGGTTGACAGCTCCCGCGGAGGCGCAAAAGGCGGGGGCGCACAACTGACACCCACAGGTGAGCGCATCCTTGCCGAGTACCGCAAGCTGGAAGACCGGATCGCGGAAGCCGGGTCCTCCGAAATCGATACGATCCGCTCGTTGTTGCGGGATATGTCCGATCAGAAATAACGCTTGCGAAGCTGCGATCAGCTTGCGATATTTCCAGGCGGATATAACGCATGCGGAGGATTTCATGCGCCCGCTCTCTGACGTCACCTCGTTCTTTGGCCGGAAGACGCTCACTTCCGTCTTCGCAGCAGCCCTTGCCGTCGCGATCAACTTCGCGCCCGTTGCCCCCGCGCAGGCGGCTGAAACCACTGTCTTTGCGGCTGCGTCGCTGAAAACGGCGCTGGATGACATCGTCACGGCGTATCAGGGAGCCGGCGCCGACAAGGTGACCGTGTCCTATGGCGGCAGCTCAGCGCTGGCCAAGCAGATCGAACAAGGCGCGCCGGCAGACATTTTCATCTCGGCCAGCACCGACTGGATGGACAAGCTCGCCAAGGCAAAGCTGATCAAGGAGGACAGCCGCGTCGATCTTCTCGGCAACACGCTGGTTCTCGTGGCCCATGGCACCGATGCGCCGAAGTTTGAGATCACTGGCAAGCTCGACCTCGCCGCTCTCCTGGGTAACAACAGGCTGGCAATGGCGCTGGTCGACAGCGTCCCGGCGGGTGTCTATGGCAAGGCCGCGCTGACGTCGCTCGGCCTCTGGCCGTCGGTTGAGGCCACGGTGGCGCAGTCAGATAACGTCCGAGCGGCCCTGGCGCTGGTTGCGACGGGCGAAGCGCCTTTTGGCATTGTCTATGCGACAGATGCGGTTGCGGAAAAGAACGTCAGCGTCGTTGGCACCTTTCCAGCTGGCAGCCATGACCCTGTCGTCTATCCGGCAGCCCTGACCGCCGAGGCACGCGACGGCGCTGCGGCGTTCCTTGCCTATCTCCAGGGGGAAGCCGCAAGGTCCGCCTTCGAACGGCAGGGCTTCAAGGTTCTGGGCAAGTGAGGGTCTGACAGGCGTATGGAACCGGGGTGGCTGAGTGCGGAGGAATGGCAGGCGGTGGTCCTGTCGCTCCGGGTATCGTTCTGGGCCACGCTGGTCAGCCTGCCGCTGGGCGTTCTCGTTGCTCTGGCGCTGGCACGCGGCCGATTTCCCGGGCGCCAGCTGCTCAACGGCCTCGTCCATCTGCCGCTGATCCTGCCGCCAGTTGTGACCGGCTATCTGCTGCTGCTGACCTTCGGACGCAAGGCACCGGTTGGCTCATTCCTCTACGAGGCCTTCGGCATCGTCTTTGCCTTTCGCTGGACCGGCGCGGCGCTGGCTGCCGGGGTGATGGCGTTTCCCTTGATGGTCCGGGCCATCCGGCTGTCCATCGAGGCGGTGGATCCGAAGCTGGAACAGGCGGCGGCTACCCTCGGTGCCTCGCGGATCTGGGTGTTCCTGACTGTCACCCTGCCGCTGATCCTGCCGGGCATCGTTGCTGGCTCCATTCTCGCTTTTGCCAAGGCGATGGGCGAGTTCGGCGCCACCATCACCTTTGTGTCCAACATTCCCGGTGAAACCCAGACCTTGCCCTCCGCCATCTATTCCTTCCTTCAGGTTCCTGACGGCGATGCGGCGGCCTTCCGGCTGGTGCTGATTTCTGTGGCCATCGCCATGCTGGCGCTGCTCCTGTCGGAAGTGGTTGCCCAGCGTGTGGCGCGGAGGATATCCGGACGATGACGCTCGATGTCCGCCTCAGACACCGCTTTGCCGGATTTGATCTCGATGTCGCCTTCCGCAGCCCGGGTGGTGTGACCGCCCTGTTCGGCCGTTCGGGCTGCGGCAAGACCAGCATCGTGCAGGCCGTTGCCGGTTTGCTAAGACCGGATGAGGGCGAGATCACGCTCGGACCGGTGCGGCTGCTCGACACGGTGAAACGCATCGAGGTTCCGGTGCATCGGCGGCGCATGGGCTATGTGTTCCAGGAAGGCCGCCTGTTTCCCCATCTCTCCGTGCGCCAGAACCTCCTGTACGGCCATTGGTTTACCGGCGGCGGCACGGCGACAGAGCTGTCGCGGGTGGTCGACCTTCTCGGGATTGCAGCCCTTCTTGACCGGACGCCGGCAAGTCTGTCCGGTGGCGAGAAGCAGCGGGTGGCCATTGGTCGGGCCTTGCTCGCGCGCCCGCGTCTCCTCCTGATGGATGAGCCGCTTGCCGCGCTGGACGAGGCGCGCAAGGCGGAGATCCTGCCTTATCTCGAACACCTTGTCCGCGAAAGCGCGGTGCCGATCCTCTATGTCAGCCACTCGCTGGCCGAAGTCGCGCGTCTTGCGGCGCATGTGGTGGTGCTGGATGCGGGCCGTGTGGTTCGCGCAGGGCCTGCAGCGGCAGTCCTCTCCGATCCGCTGGCAGCCGGAACGTTGGGCGCCGCCGGGAGTGGCGCATTGCTGGAAGGCGTCATCCAGTCACACACAGTCGACGGCTTGACCGAAGTCCGCATCGCGGCGGGGACCCTGCTGCTGCCGCAAATGACTGCCGCCCCCGGTTCTGCCGTGCGCCTGCGAATCTCGGCTGAAGACGTGATCCTGTCGCGGCAGGCACCCGTTGGCCTGTCGGCGCTCAACATCCTGTTGGCGGAAGTCCTGCGGCTTGAGCCCGCCGGGCCAGGCCGCGTTCTGGTGCAACTGCAGCTCGGGTCCGACCGGCTGCTTGCGTCCCTGACCGAGCGCTCCGCCCTTGCGCTGGGCCTTGCAAGCGGCGAGGCCTGCCACGTGGTGCTGAAGTCTGTCGCGCTGGCTTCGTCCGGTGATGCTTCGGGCTAGAACCCCGATTGGGCGGATGTCAGTCCTTCACCCGGCCATAGCGGCGCATGATCTCCACCAGGGCACCGTGGTCGATGGCTTTCACCAGCGCGATGTCATGCTCGGTGCCGCCCAGGTCTCGCGCTGCGATCATGGAGTTGAGCACGGCCTCTTCCACGCCTTCCACTGCTGCCTGATAGACGGGATCGAGCAGGTCGTCGTTCACCATCTCCAGCGCGTAGCGGGCAGGGGCCTTGTGCGGCAGCGGCCGGGCATTGGCCGTGGAGAAGGCGAGGAAGATGTCGCCGGAGGAGTTGCCGCCGGCGGTGCCGCCGCGCGCGATGCCGAGCGCCCCGCGCCGGGCCAGACGCTTCAGCTGATGCGGCGCGAGTGGCAGGTCCGTGGCGATGATGATGATGATCGAGCCACGTTCATGGTCGTCCGGCCCGTCGCTGTCTGCCATCGGCATGTGCCGGCCAACGGGCACGCCGAGCGGGGAAAACCACTCGCGGATGCCATGGTTGGCCTGCACCAGCACGCCGACGGTGAACTCGCTGCCGTCAAAGGTCACCTTGCGCGAGGCGGTGCCGGTTCCGGCCTTGAAGCGATAGGCGATCATGCCCGTGCCGCCGCCGACATTGCCTTCGGCGACCGGACCAGGCTGCGCCGCGTCCAGCGCCGCCCGGGCATCGGCCTCGGTCAGAGGCAGCCCGTTGATGTCGTTGAGCACGCCGTCATAGGTCTCGGCGACGACGGGCATCAGCCAGAGATGGTCACCGGCGTTGTAGGTTTCGGGATGGCTTTCCAGCATCCAGCGGATCGCGGCCTGATGGCACGCGCCGACCGCATGGGTGTTGGTGATCAGCACCGGACCGACAAAGAAACCACCGTCCTCGATCCAGTGGCTGCCGGTCATCTCGCCATTGCCGTTGAAGCGGTGAATGCCGGCATAGACCGGGGACGGATCGGCCCCGCGCGGGCGTGGCAGGATTGCGGTCACGCCGCTGCGCACCGGCCGGCGGCGTCCGGGACGCGGGACATCCTCGATCACGGTGCGGAACCCGACCTCGACGCCCGGCACATCGGTGATGGCGTTGAAGGGGCCAGGCGTGCCGGGCAGGTCGAGGCCAAGATCGCGCGCGCGGGGGCTGTGGGGCGCGGATTGGGACATGGGGCGTTTCCTTCCGGTTCTTCTTGTTGTCTCAGCGCCTGCGGTTGCGCAGATACAGCCCTGCAAAGGCCACGGCAAAGGAGAAGGTGAGCATCATCACCGCCAGCGCGTTGACCTCCGGCTTGATGCCCCGTCGCAGCATGCCGAAGATGTAGATCGGCAGGGTCTGCGTGTTGGTGCCGGAGATGAAATAGGTGATCACCAGATCGTCCATCGAGATGATGAAGGCGAGCAGCGCACCGCCCAGGATGCCCGGCATCAACTGCGGCAAGAGGATGCGGCGGAAGGTGGTCCATTCGCTGGCACCGAGGTCCGCCGATGCCTGTTCGAGGCTCCGGTCCATGCCGGCCAGCCGGGCCGAGACAACGATGAAGACATAGGACGTCAGAAACGTTGTCTGGCCGGTGATGATCGTGCCGAGCCCGAGTTGGGCGCCGGCACCGACAAAGAAGATCAGCAGGGCGATCCCGAGAACGATGTCAGGCATCAGTATCGGGACAAACAGCAGCACCCGGTAGAGCCGCTGCGCTGCAAAGGGATGCCGGTAAAGCGCCAGCGCGGCGCTGGTGCCGAAAAAGGTCGAAAGCGCCGTGGTTGAAAAGGCGACGATGAAGCTGTTCTTCACGGCCGCCAGCAGTTGTTCCGTTGTCTCGATGTAGAGCGCTGCCTCCGAGGCGACGTTGCGCAAGCCCAGGATCTGCCGGTACCAGTCCAGCGTGAAGCCGGACCAGCGCATCATGTTCACCGGATCCGAGTTGAACGAGTAGATGACGATCAGAGCGATCGGAACATAGATGAAGGCGAAGAAGAGGATTGTGAAAGCCAGAAGCGCCTTCGTGCCAAGATGTCTGAACATGGGTCCCCTCCCTCACGCGTGGCCAGGGCCGGCCGGATCGGATCGGTCCTGGCGAACGGCGATGAACAGGAGCACCAGCACCACAGCCATCACCAGCATGGCGAGCGCCGAGCCAAACGGCCAGTTGCGGGCGGCCAGGAACTGTTGCTCGATGAGATTGCCGAGCATCAGCGACTTGGCCCCGCCCAGCACCGCCGGGACGATGAAGTTTCCGAGCGCCGGGATGAAGACGATGATGCAGCCGGCGGCGATGCCCGGCAGCGTCAGCGGCAGGATGATGCGACGAAACGTGTCGAAGCTGCCGGCACCGAGGTCTTGCGAGGCGCGGATCAGGGTCCAGTCCAGTTTCTCGACGCTGGCATAAAGCGGCAGGAACATGAAGGGGATGAAGATATAGACCATCCCGAGGATCACGGCGCCTTCCGTGTAGAGCAGGTCAAGGGGGCGGTCGATCAGTCCCAGGGCCCCTAGTGTTTCATTGATGAATCCGGTCGGGCGAAGGATCAGCACCCAGATGAACAGGCGCACGATCAGGCTGGCGAAGAACGGCAATGTGATCAGGAACAGCGCAAAGTTCTTCCAGCGTTCGGGCAAGGCAGCGATCTGGAAGGCGGCCGGATAGCAGACCAGCAGCGTCACTGCGACCGTGATCAGCGCGATCGACACCGAACGGGCGAAGATTGCCAGGTAGACCGGGTCGAAATCCTCGAACTCGGGATCGGCAAAGCCGAGGATGCGGCCATAATTGTGCGGGTAATATGTCCATTCAACCCCGCCATAGAGACCAGGGGCGAGGAAGCTGTAAGTGACCATGATCGCCAGCGGTAAGAGCAGGAAAATGGCGAGAAACAGCGTGACCGGCCCGAGCAACAGCGCAAGCTGCTGCCGTTTGCGGGCCTTCAGCGTGCTCATGCCGCCTCGCTGACGGCTGGGAACAGATGCACCGATGCCGGGTCATAGGTCAGCACCGCGCTGCGCCGGCTTTCGGCTTCCGCGATCCGCGACTGCTGCGAGGCGGGCAGCGTCGCGACCACCTTCTGGCCATCGTCCGTGCGGCCGTGGATTTCGAACACCATGCCCATGAACACCACCTGGTCGATGCTCACCGGCAGTTCGGACAGGCCGTGGGTGCCGGTGTCCGGTGCCAGTGCAAACTGTTCCGGACGGATCAGCGCCGTCACCGGTCCGCTCGAGGGCAGGGCCATGCGGGCATGGACCGTCAGGCCGGCGCTGGTGCGCACGATGGTCTCGGCCCCGCTTCCCGATCCGCTGCCGGTGAAGAGATTGCTGGCGCCGATGAAGGAGGCGACAAATCCGTTGGCCGGGCGATTGTAGACCTCCCCGGGACTGGCCAGCTGCTGGATCTCGCCGCCATTCAGCACCGCGATACGGTCCGACATGGTCAGCGCCTCCTCCTGGTCATGTGTGACGAAGACGAAGGCGATGCCCAGTTCGTGCTGCAGGGTCTTCAGCTCGATCTGCATGGCCTGCCGCAGCTTGCGGTCCAGCGCTGACAGGGGCTCATCAAGCAGCAGCAGCTTCGGCCGGGCGACGATGGCCCTTGCGAGGGCGACGCGCTGCTGCTGGCCGCCGGACAGCTGGCGCGGCAGCCGCTTTTCCAGCCCGCCAAGGCCGACCATCTCCAGCGCTGCCCCGACGCGGGCGTTGCGTTCGAGCCGTGCAACACGGGCGATATCGAGGGCGTAGCCGACGTTGTCGCCGACACTCATGTGCGGAAACAGCGCGTAGCTCTGGAACACGGTGTTCACTGGCCGCTTGTTCGGCGGCCTGTGCGTCATGTCCTCGCCATCGATGAAGATGCGCCCGGCGTCCAGCTCGACGAAGCCGGAGATGGCATGCAGCAAGGTGGTCTTGCCGCAGCCAGAGGGGCCGAGGAGGGTCAGGAATTCACTTGGCTGGACGGCAAGGTCAATGCCGGCCAAGGCCGTGACTGTTGTTCCTTCAGGCGAGGCAAAACTCTTTCGTGCCCCGTCAAGCCTGACGCTGCTGTGGTCCATGGTCCGGACTCCGCCACTGATGTTCCCCTGGACAGGTTTTGTTATCGAAGTACCTGTTCCATATTTTAGTTATCATGATATCGTTTAGGTGCGGATGTCAATGCAGCGAGTTCGGTGAACCGGACCGCTGGCCCACCGGGGAACAGGGGCGGCACCCGCGACCGCTGACACCAACAGGGGAGTTTTACACCATGACCATGAACCGCCGCAGGTCCAGAAGCCTGCTCGCCTGTACCGCGCTTGGCCTCGGATTTGTTTTTGCCGGCACGGTTGCCACTGCCGCGCAAGGCGTGCTGAACGTCTACAACTGGGGTGAGTATATCAACCCGGAAGTGCTGAAAGCCTTCGAGGCGGAGACGGGCACTAAGGTCAATCTCGACACCTATGGCTCCAACGAGGAAATGCTGGCCAAGATCCAGGCCGGCGGCACGACCTATGACATCGTGTTCCCGTCCGTGCACATGCAGGACATCATGGCCAAGCTCGACCTGCTCGAGAAGACCGACATCAATACCTATGAGGGCTTCAGGAACATCGAGCCGTCGTTTCTGCGGGCAAAGTCCGACCCCAAGGGCGAATATTGCATGCCCTATGCCTGGGGCAGCGTTGGCATCGTCTACAACCGTGAGGTTCTCGGCAAGGACGTGACCGGCTGGAAGGATCTGATCGACACCGTCAGCGCCAAGAACCTCAAGTTCACGCTGCTCGATGACATGCGCGAAGTGCTGGGCGTCGGTCTCATCCTCAATGGCAAGTCGGTGAATTCCACCGATCCTGCCGATCTCAAGGCGGCGGCGGATGCGGTCATTGCCATGAAGCCGCATGTGGCGGCCTTTACCTATGATGCCCGTCCGATGGTCCAGGCTGGTGACGTCGCTGCCGGGCATTTCTTCGTGGGCGCGATGGTGGACGTCTTTGGCGCGCCGGAGAAGCTCGGCTACGTCATTCCCGAGGAAGGCGCGACCATGTACCAGGAGAACATCTGCGTCCTGAAGAGCGCGCCCAACAAGGAGAATGCGCGCCGGTTCCTCGAATTCTATACCAGGCCGGAAATCGTGGCGCTCAATATTGCCCAGCAGACCAACGGTACCGCCAATGGGCCGGCGCGGGCGCTGACGCCGGACAACATCAAGAACTCCAAGGAAATAAACCCGCCGGCCGAGGTGATGGCGAAGCTGCAGATCTTCGAGGATCTGGGGGCTGACCTGCGCAAGGTCGATCGGGTGTGGACGCAGGTGAAGACGGCGCAATAGTCTTTCGCCAAGGATGCAACATGTCAGCCGCGGCGGCGCGTCTGCCGTGGCTGACCTTTCAGGCAAGATCGAGAGTAGCCCATGACACCGGTCGTTCTGACAAGGCTGAGATCGCCCGACGCGCGTCAGACCAAGTCGGACATTCTCATTGCCAACTATCTGGAGCGGAACCTTGCCGAGGTTCCGTTCGAAACGGCCAAGTCGATTGCCGAGCGCGTCGGCGTCAGCCAGATGACCGTTGGCCGGTTCCTGCGCCGCCTCGGCTACAGCGGCCTTGAAGACCTGAAGCAGGATCTGCGCGAAGGCTCCGCCCGCACCGCCTGGGATGTGCGCGGTGGCTTTGACCGGCTGAAGGAGGACGCCCGCGATGGCCGGCTTCTGGCGCAGCTGATCCAGCAGCAGGTCGACGATCTCACCCGCATGTACGAGATCACCACCGCGCCGCAATGGCAGCAGGCGATTGAGGCCATTGTCGCGGCCGAAGAGATTTACGTCGCGGCCTATCAGAATGTGCGCGGCGTCGCCCAGTATTTCGCCGCGCAGCTGTCCTATGCCCGGCCACGCGTACAGTTCGTCGACGGGCTCAATGGCACCTATGCCGAGCTGCTGGATGGCAGCGTGCCGAACCGGCTGCTGATCCTCGCCGATGTTCGCCGCTTTGCCGCCAAGGCCCAGCCTTTGGCCCGCGCGGCGCGGGAGGCGGGCGTGACGGTCCTGCTCATTTCCGACGACGCCTGCACCTTTGCCGACGACTGCGCCGATATCCCGATCATCATGCCCGGCGCGCGCGGACCGCTCTGGGACGGCGCCGTGATGATGGTCGCCGTGTTTGATCTTCTCATCGCCAATCTGATCGTCGCCCTTGGCGACAGCGTCAACGCACGGGTCGACAGGCTGACCGCGCTGCAGGACACATTCGGCGATTTCGAGGATTGAGCCCGGGAGATCCGGGCTCTTGTTGCGCCAGCATGCCGCTCAGGCCTTGGAAAGGCCGGCCGCCAGACCTTCCGCGATCTGGGCGACATCGGCGGAGGTGATCACCAGCGGGGGCGACAGGATGATGTTGTTGCCCGACACGCGGATCATGATCCCCGCCTCGTAGGCCCCGTCTGCGACAGCGGCCATCACCTTCTTGTCAACCGGCTTCTTGCTGGCGCGGTCGCTGACCAGTTCGAGCGCCGCCATCAGACCCTTGCTGCGCACATCGCCGACCACGTCGTAGCGCGTCTTGAGGTCGGCGAGAACGGCGGCCAGTTCCTCGCCCCGGGCTGCTGCATTGCCGGCGAGGTCCAGGCGCTTCGTCTCAGCAAGGGCGGCAAGCCCTGCCGCGCAGCCGACCGGATGACCGGAATAGGTGTAGCCGTGACCGATGGCGCCGAAGGAGGTGCGGTCCGCCTCGAAGACGTCGGCGACCTTCTGGCTGATCAGGGTGGCGCCGAGCGGGAAGTAGCCGGAGGTGATGGCCTTGGCGATGGTCATCATGTCCGGCTTCACGCCCCACAGGCGCGAGCCCGACCAGGCACCGGTGCGGCCGAAGCCGGTGACCACCTCGTCGGCGATCAGCAGGATGCCGTGCCGGTCGAGCACCTCGCGCAACATCGGCATGAAGCTCTCGTGCGGGACGATGACGCCGCCCGCGCCCAGCACCGGTTCCATGATGAAGGCGGCAATCGTGTCGCCACCCTGGAAGGCGATCTCGTCCTCCAGTGCGCGGATGCAGAGCCTGGCGAGCTTCGCCGGATCGGTCTCGTCAAAGGGATTGCGATAGGTCCAGGGGGCGGGGATGTGGAAGCAGCCCGGCAGCAGCGGCTCGTAGTTGCGGCGGAAATTGGCGTTGCCGTTGACGGAGGCACCACCGAAATGGGTGCCGTGATAGCCCTTCTTCAGCGCCAGGAACTTGGTCCGGTCGGCCTCGCCCTTGATCTTCCAGTACTGGCGGGCAAGACGCAGGGCGGATTCCACCGAATCCGAGCCGCCGGAGGTGAAGAAGCTGCGCACCATGCCTTCGGGGGCGAAGAATTCCGCCAGCTCATAGGCGAGTTCAATTGAAGGGCCGGTCGAGGTGCCGCGGAAACCGGAGTAGTAGGGCAGTTCCGCGAGCTGGCGGGCAATTGCCTCCTTCACCGGATCGCTGGAATAGCCGAGATTGACGTTCCACAGGCCGCCGACCGCATCCAGCACTGACCGGCCGTCAAGGTCGGTCACGGTGACACCCTCGCCCTTCATGATGACGCGGGGCGGATTGGCCTGCATCTCGGCCGGATGGGCCATCGGATGCCAGATCGAGCGGGCGTTGTTTTCCGTCAGGAAGTTCATGTCGCGCATGGCGCACTCCTCTTGGAGGATCAGAAGGGGGAAGGGACGCCGAGGTGGCGAAGCGCCTCGGCGTAGGACTGGTCAGGGCGGGTGACATCGAAGTGCACGCAGATCATGCCGGCCGCCTCGCCGCCACGGATGTTGCGAAGCTGGTCATCGACGAAAACGCACTCGCCGGCCGGCAGCTGCAGCGCGTCCGTGACAGCGGCATAGGCGCGGGGATCGGGCTTCAGGATGCCGCTGTAGGTCGCGTCGACGATCACCTCGAAGTCGGCGAGGAACGGCAGCTTCTGCCGGAAGTCCGCGCCATAGAAGAGGTCCAGCTCGTTCGACAGGATGGCGAGCCGCTTGCCGGCCGCCTTGGCAAGGGCGATGGATTTCAGGGCCTCCGGCCGCATGACGGCTTCGGGATCGGCTCCTCGGGCGCGTTGGACGAAGGTTTCCATCTTCGTCCAGGTCTCACCCAGCAAGGCGCCGGTCTCGCGGGTGCGCGTCATCCAGTAGTCGCGTTCGGAAATCTCGTCGCGCTGCATCGCCTGCCACAGCGCATCGGCACGCGGCCCTTCGGCGGGGGCAAAGGGGCCGCGCCAGGTCAGGGTGCCAGATGGCAGGCCCAGAGCGCTTTCAGAGAGGTCATGCGTCTCGAACAGGGTGCGTGTGACGACGCCGCCGAAGTCGAGCACGAGAGCTTTTGCGCTCATGCTGCCGCCCCCTCTGCTGCCGGGGTTCCCGGCGCGATGACACCTGCCTCGACCCATCGATCAAACTGGGCGAGGGCTGTGCTGGTGAATTCTGCGCTGTTGATATGCCCGTCGATCTCGACAAGTGCCGCGTTGGCCGGAATAACCTTGCGCATTTCGTCGAGGAACGCGGCGAGGTTCTCAGGGTCGTGCAGCGGCTCACCTTCCTGGTCCCATTGCTGGATCCCGCCGTTCGGCAGCAGGAACGTGACCGGTCCGGTTGCCTTCGCCAGCTTGCGGGCAATCTCCCGGGCCACCTCCCGCCGGCCCTCAGGCCCGGTAGTGACGGAGGCCAGCAGGCGGTTGTGGGCATGGTAGGGCCTGTCATTGAACTGGCTCGGCACCGGTTGCCAGGTCGGGAAGTCGACCATGTCGATGGCGCCGGGGGCGACAATCTGCGGAATGCCAGCGAGCCCCGCATTTTCCAGCCGGTCGGCCCCGGATGTCACGACGGAACCGTTGAGGTGATTGGCGACTTCCTGCAGGCTGAAGTCGAGCACGGCGGCGAAGCGCTTTTGCGCAGCAAGGGCCTCCAGGGCGCGGCCGCCCATGCCTGTTGTGTGAAAGACGACGACTTCGTAACCACGCTTCTCCAGTTCGGGACGCAGGTGCACCATGTATTTCAGGCAGCTTTTGCCAAGCGAGGACAAGGCCACGACCGGACGGGCCTGTTGGGGAGGCTGGCTGCTTCTGGCCGCGCCCACCACGGCGCCGCACGCCTGCGAGAGCACCGCACGGCAGGTCTCGTTGAGACCATAGAGCCCGCCGGCCCAGAGAATCATCATCAGGTCGGCGGCCACCCGCTCCGGTGGGACGAGATGCGAATACGAAATGGTGGAGACAACAAACTTCGGCACCCCGAGCGGCAGGGCAAGGGCCACATCCAGCGCGAGGTCCGTCCCCATCGTGCCGCCAAGAATTAGCGCACCGTCGATCTCACCTTGATCATGAAGCTGCCGTGCCAGGGTGGACGCGCCGAGTGCCATGGCGGCCATCGCCGTGTTCTCGTCACCACTTGCGGCAATCGCCTCGATTGTAGTGGACGCGGCGGCGGCGACTGCGTGCTTGTCGAACTCGGGAATATAGGGCGGGTCCCCCAGGATGCTGACATCCATCAGAACGGCCCGGCCGCCTGCGTCCTGGATCCGCTCGGCCATGTAGCTGAGTTCTTCAGCCTTGGTGTCGCCGGTTCCGATCAACAGGATCGCGGGCGGTTTATCGCCTGTGGTCATGGTTCTAGGTCCCTCTGGTTACTTCTTTTGGCGGATGTCCAGTCCGTAAAGGGCCGCCGACAAGCGGCTGGCGGCATGGCGTGCTGCGGCATTGAGCTCTGTCAGACGCGCGTCATCGACGCGCACTTCCGGCGCGGCGATGGAAATGGTCCCGACCGGCAATCCGTCGGGGGATAGGATGGGGGCGGCGGTGCTGATCACGCCGGGCTCAAGGCCGTTGCGACTGATCGAAGTGCCGCGGGCACGGGTCTCGGTAATGCGGGCACGCAGTGCTGCGGGATCCGTAACGGTTTGTGCCGTAAAGGCTTTCAGCGGCTGCGCCAGGAAGGTTTCGCGCTGGTCTTCCGGCAGGAACGCAAGGAGGGCCAAGCCCGATGCGGTCGCATGCAGCGGATAACAGGAGCCAACCTCCACGATAACCCTGTTGGCGCGGGGTGATGTTTCCACATGGACGGTCCACAATTCGTGGCCTGAAAACTCGCTGAGGTGACAGGTCTCTCCCGTCTCCTCGTTGAGTGCCTTCACAATGGGAACGGCAGTGCGCAGGAAGGGGAACCGCGCTTCGCGGATGCGGGCGAGGCGCACCGGCGCCGCGCCGATGCGGTACCGCTTGGTCGCCTTGTCCTGCTCGATGAAGCCATGCGCCTCAAGATCGACAAGCAGCCGCCGGGCGGTCGCCTTGTCGAGGCCGGCCAGCCGGGCGATCTCCGTCAGGCCGGTGTCCTCGCTCAGCGAAGCCACAAGGTTCAGGAGCGTCAGCGCCTTGCCCACCGTACTCACATGGATCCTCCCAGATCAATAACATCGCAATTAACTTGACAGCGACCGCATTCCTTTGCAAGTCTATATTTGAAATGAAGGTTCGAATAATGAACCAATAAGGCCAAAGGCCATCGGGAACAGCAGAAGAGGACGGAACCATGCAGAAGGCATTTCTCGCCGCGCTCGCAGCGGCTGTGACTTTTTCAAGCTCAGCAATCTTCACCAGTGCCGCCCAGGCCGAGTATCCGGAGAAGCCGGTCAGCTTCGTCGTTCCCTTCCCTCCCGGGGACCTTGAAGACGTGCTGACCCGGATGATCGCCGAGGACTTCCAGGCGCAATACGGCGTCGCGGCAGCCGTCATCAACAAACCCAGCGACGGCGGCCCATTCCCGGGTGCGGTCGATGTGGCCGGAACCAAGCCGGATGGCAGCACCATCGGGTCGTTCGTCGTGGACATTCCGGTCATCGGGCCGGAGGTCGGCATTCCGGCGCTCAACCCGAACCCGTTCGAGCCGGTCGGCATCTTTCTGACCTATCCTTTCGTCATCGCGACGCTCAAGGATGCGCCCTATGACACGATGGAAGAGCTGGCCAAGCACGTGAAAGACACGGGCGACAGCGTTGCTCTCGGGCACTTCGGCTCGTTCCTTCTGCCGACCCAGGCAACACTGGCCGCAGCAAAGGTGATGGGTTTCGAGTGGGGCGCGGAAGCAGCCAATGATGCGCTCGATTGCAACACGCTTGCCTCGGGCGACTTCGATGTCGTCACCACCACCATGCAGCAGATCCTGCCCTGCCTCGACAAGGTGCAGATCCTCGCCACCCTCACGGACAGCCCCATCCCGGTCATCCCGGATGCCCCGCAACTGGCATCCGTTGCGCCGGAGTTGAAGCTGTCGCTGTGGAACGGCCTGTTCGTGTCCAAGGGCACGCCACAGGAGATCAAGGACAAGATTGCCGCCGTCGCCAAGGAGACCATGGTGTCTGAACGGGCGCGCAAGCTTTCTGCGGACACGGGTGCGATCCTGTACTGGAAGGACGCAGCTGCCTCCGAGGCGCAGATTGAGGCAGACAAGGCCGTCGTTGTGCGCGTCAACGGCCTTCTCGGTCAGTAAAGCGATCGGGCCGGCGGTCTGAATACTGTCCGGCCCGTCTCTTCGAACGCTCCCAAACCTCAGGGAAGGCCAGCTCATGCAGCCGGACGATCCGACCCCGCATGTCTTTCCAACGGCCCGCCGTCCCGGCGAGTTGCTGTTTGCGATGTTGTTCCTCGGACTGTCGGTTCTGCTCCTGGCGCAGATCGGATGGCAGACTGACTGGCTGCCGGGCAAGGGGCTGGCGGCCCAGCCGCGCACCTGGCCGTTCATTGGCCTTGCCGGGATGGTGCTGTTCGGGACGCTGCATCTGATTGCCACCAACCGGGTCCGGCGCACGCCGGGACGCTGGCAGGAGGCTGTGCTCTGGCTCCGCTCGCTCGAGTTCGTGGGCTGGTATCTCGTCTATGTCTTCAGCGTGCCCTACCTCGGCTATCTGCCGGCAACGCTTGTCTTCTGCCTCAGCCTCACTTGGCGATGCGGATATCGCAGCCGGATCGCACTGCTGGCTGCAGCGGGCTTCGGCCTGGGGGTCGTCCTGTTTTTCCGCACGCTCCTGTCGGTAAAAATCCCGGGAGGTGCGCTCTATGACGCGCTGCCGGCCCCCTTCGACGTTTTTTTCCTGACCTATTTCTGACCTGGGGCGGATCATGGACCTGTTTCTTGCCAGTCTTGATATTCTCGCCCGGTGGGATGTTGTCGCGGCGCTTGTTGTGGGCTCGGTCGGTGGCGTCATCGTCGGTGCGATGCCGGGTGTTGGCGCCGCAGTGGCCATCGCGATCCTGCTGCCTGCAACCTTTTCGCTGGAGCCGATTGTCGGCCTGACGGCGCTCCTCGGCATCTATGGTTCATCGATGTTCGGCGGGGCTATCCCGGCGATCCTGATCAACACGCCAGGAACCCCCGTCAACGCACTGACCACCTATGACGGCTATCCGATGACCCGGCGCGGCGAGGCGCGGCGGGCGCTCAGCCTTGCCTATTCGGCCAGCTTCTTTGGCGGCGTCTTTTCAATCCTTTGCCTGATGGCGCTTGCGCCCGTGCTGGCCTCCATCGCGCCGATGTTCGGCGCCCGGGAAATCTTCCTCGCCGCCCTCCTCGGCATTGTTCTCGTTGTGCTGACCCATCGCGGACAGATCCTGGCAGCCGCCATGCTGGTCTGTCTCGGGATCTTCCTCAAGACCGTCGGGCTCGAGGGGACCGCCTACACCCAGCGTTTCACGTTCGGCCAGACCTGGCTGGCTTCGGGCATCGACCTGATCGTTGTCGTGCTTGGGCTGTTTGCCCTGTCCCAGGCCTTCCTGCTCCTCACCCAGCGCGATACGACCTATGACCTGCCGCCGGTCACGGGCAAGTTCCTTCAGGGTCTGTCGGAGCTCTTCAAATACAAGCGCCTCGCCACTGTCGGCTCCAGTTTCGGCGTCCTCTGCGGCATGATCCCGGGTGTTGGCGAGTTCATGTCGCAGTTTTTGTCTTACAGCTATGCGCAGAAGACGTCCAAGACACCGGAGCTGTTCGGCAAGGGCAATCCGGAGGGCATCGTCGCCTCGGAAGCGGCCAACAATTCGGTGCCGCCGGCCGCCATGATCCCGTTGCTGGCGCTGGGCATTCCGGGCGAGGAACTGACCGCCATGATGCTGGCGGTGTTCTATGTCCATAATGTCATCCCTGGCCCGCAGCTGTTCCGGGACCAGATGGACTTCGTGCTGGCGCTCTATATCGCGCTGCTGGCGCTCAATGTTCTCGTCATCCTGTTCCTGATGTCGTCCACCAACATCCTGATGCAGGTGATGCGGATCCCCAGCCGGTTCCTCGGCATGATGATCCTGACGTTCAGCCTGATCGGGGTCTATTCCTTGCGCAATTCCCTGACGGATTGCGCAGTCGCCGCTGGCTTCGGCGTCTTTGGCTTCATCCTCAAGCGACTGGAACTGCCGACATCGCCCGTCATCCTCGGCATTGTCCTTGGCGGGCTGATGGAAACCAAGCTGCGAACGGCGATGGCACGCGTGAAGTCGCCATTCGATTTCATCGATCGTCCCATCGCGTTCATTCTGTTCGCGATGATCCTCCTCGCCATCGGGCTGCACATCACCGCCCATCTGCGCAACCGCGCCAAGGACAAGTCCCATGCTTGATCAGGCCCACATCGACGCCCTGAGACATCGCCCCGTTGCTCCGCAGCAGCTGTTCATTGACGGCCGCGAGGAAGTGGCCGTCGATGGCCGGCGGATGGACGTTGTGTCCCCGCTTGATGGAAAGGTCTTCACCAGTCTGGCGCTGGCTGGCGCGGCCGATGTCAACCGGGCCGTCGCCAGCGCCCGCGCCGCCTTCGAGCGTGGCAGCTGGTCGCGCGCGGCGCCGTCCGAGCGCAAGAAGGTGATGCTGCGCATCGCGGAGGCCATCGAGCGCGACGCGCTGGAGCTGGCCGTCCTTGGCGTGCGCGACAACGGCACCGAGATTTCCATGGCGCTGAAGGCCGAGCCGCTGTCGGCCGCCGCCACCTTCCGCTACTACGGCGAGGCCATCGACAAGGTCTATGGCGAGATCGCGCCGACGGCCGAGGGTGTTCTGGGCCTGGTCCGGCGCGAGGCGCTGGGCGTCGTCGGGGCCATCGTGCCCTGGAACTTCCCGATGATGATCGGGGCGTGGAAACTGGCGCCTGCGCTTGCTGCCGGCAATTCCGTCGTGCTGAAGCCGGCCGAAAGCGCGTCGCTGACGCTGCTCCGCCTTGCCCGCATCTGCGTCGAGGCCGGGCTGCCGGAGGGCGTGCTCAATGTGGTCACCGGCGAGGGGGCGGTCGCCGGCGAGGCGCTGGGTCTCAGCATGGACGTGGACGCACTAGCCTTCACCGGGTCGGGCGGCGTCGGCCGCCGGCTCATGGGCTATGCGGCGCGCTCCAACCTGAAACGGGTGCATCTGGAGCTGGGCGGCAAGTCGCCCAACATCGTCTTCGCCGATGCGCCGGATCTCGGCAAGGCGGCGAAGGCCGCCGCCAATGCGATCTTCCGCAATGCTGGTCAGGTCTGCGTCGCCGGTTCGCGGCTTCTGGTGGAGAACAGCGTGCGCGAGGACTTCCTGGCTGAGCTGGTGAAGGCGACCGAGGCCCTGCGCGTCGATGATCCGCTCGCCGTGACCACCGACATTGGTGCCCTGTCGAGTGCCGAGCATCTTGCCCGCGTCGAGGCGCATCTGGCTCGCGCCACGCAGGAGGGCGCTGAATGCCTCACCGGCGGGACGCGCATCAGGACAGAGACGGGCGGCTATTTCCTGTCGCCGGCGGTGTTTGCCGGCGTCACGCCCGTCATGTCGCTGGCCAGGGCCGAGGTCTTCGGGCCCGTGCTGGCCGTGCAGGGCTTTGACAGCGAGGACGAGGCCGTGCGGCTTGCCAATGACACCGACTATGGCCTCGCTGCAGGGGTCTGGACGGCCAACCTCGGCCGGGCACACCGGATGATTGCCCGGGTCCGTGCCGGGCTCGTGCATGTGAACACCTATGGCGGCTCGGACCTGACCGTGCCGCTCGGCGGCTTCCGCCAGTCCGGCTTTGGCCGGGACAAGTCGCTGCACGCCTTTGACAGCTACACCGATCTCAAGAGCGCCTGGATTTCCCTGACATGACCACCGATCTTGCCTCAACGGCCTTTGCCGCCGACCGCGCTGCCACCATTGACCGCCTGATCGAGGCGGAGCAGGCCCGTTTTGCTGCCCGGCATCCGAAGTCTGCCGCCGCCTGGGCCAGGGGGAGGGAGCACTATCTCTATGGCGGCCCCTCGCACTGGATGCGCCGCTGGGCCGGCGGCTTTCCGGTCTATGCTGAGGCGGCCAGCGGCGCGCGCATCCGGGACATCGATGGTCACGACTATGTCGACTTCTGTCTGGGCGACACCGGCGGCATGTGCGGCCATGCGCCGGAGCCGGTGACCCGGGCCGCCCTGCACCAGCTGCAACGCGGCACCACCATGATGCTGCCGACGCTGGACAGTCTCTGGGTCGGCGAGGAACTTACCCGCCGCTTCGGTCTGCCTTACTGGACGCTGACCACCTCGGCAACCGATGCCAACCGCGGCGCGATCCGCATCGCCCGCATGATCACCGGCCGCGACAAGGTGCTTGTCTTCTCCGGCTGCTATCACGGCGGCGTCGAGGAGGCCCATGTCGAGATCCGCAACGGCAAGATCGGCATGCGCAACATGATCCATCCGAATGCGGTCGACCATGCGGCCGTGTCGCGGGTGGTGGAGTTCAACGATGTCGCGGCGCTGGAACAGGCGCTGAAGGCCGGTGACGTCGCCTGCGTGCTGACCGAGCCGCTGATGACGAATTTCGGCATGATCCCGGTCGAACCCGGTTTCCATGACGCGCTGCGGCGGCGGACGCGCGAGACCGGCACGCTGCTGGTGATCGACGAGACGCACACCATCTCCTGCGGCCCCGGCGGCTACACCGCGCTGCACGGCCTTGAGCCCGACATGCTCGTGGCCGGCAAGGCCATCGCCGGCGGCATTCCGGCCGGGATCTTCGGCCTGAGCCAGGCGGTTGCCGAGCGCATGTGGCAGATCGTGCCCCACGCCAATCCGAAGCTGCGCCAGTCGGCGCATCTGGGCATCGGTGGCACGCTGGCCGGCAATGCGCTGACCGTCGCCACCATGAAGGCGGTGCTGGAAGAAGTGCTCACCGAGGCGAACTACGCCCGCATGATCGCGCTGGCAACGCGGCTGGCCGACGAGGCGCGGGCGTTGATCACGCGCAGCGGCCGGCCCTGGCACGTGACCCAGATCGGCGCGCGCGCGGAGATCATGTTCACGCCGAAGGTGCCGCGTTGCGGTGCCGATGTGATCGCCACGCGGCAGGGCGATCTGGAGACGCTGCTGCATGCCTTCTACATGAACGAGGGCATCCTGGTGACGCCGTTCCACACCATGTTCCTGATGTGCCCGGCCAGCACCGACGAGGATGTGGCGCGGCACACCGAGGTGTTCGCCCGCTTCATCGAGCTCCTTGACCGGGAGGGCATTGCCGGATGACGACGCCCCCCTTCCGCCTCGACGGACAGGTCGCGCTGGTCACCGGCGGCGCGCGCGGCATCGGCGCGGCCATCGTCACGCGACTGGCCGAGGCCGGGGCGCGGGTCATTCTTGCCAATCGCACGCTTGATGTCGCCGAAGAGCTGGCCCGGACGCTCGGCGGACGGGGCCTTTCCGCCGCCGCCGTGCCACTTGCCAACCTGTCGCGGGCCGGGCTCGCCCGGCTCGTGCAGGAGACCGCAGCGCGCGAGGGCCGGCTCGACATCCTGGTGCACAATGCCGGCGGTTGTCCCTGGGCGGGCATCGAGGAGATGACCGAGGATCAGCTGGACGAAGCGCTCGACATCAACCTGAAGGCGGCCGTGTGGCTGACCCAGGCGGCCGTGCCGGGGATGCGGGCGGCCGGCCATGGCCGGCTCCTGTTCACCTCGTCCGTGTCCGCGCGGGTGGCCATGGCCGGCGGGGCGCATTACTCGGCGGCCAAGGCCGGGCTCAATGCCTTCATCCGGGGTGCGGCCTTCGAGCTGGCGCGCAGCGGCATCACGGTGAACGGCGTCGAGCCGGGCTTCATCGCCAAGCCGGGGCGCGGCACGCTGAGCACGCCGGAAAAGCAGGCCGAGATCGGCGCCGCGATCCCCATGGGCCGCATGGGCGAGGCCGACGACATCGCCTGCGCCATGCTCTATCTCGCCTCGCGCGAGGCCAAATACATCACCGGCCAGACCATCGTCGTCGACGGCGGTTCCACCCTGCCGGAGACCGGCTATGCGGTGACGAGCCATTTCGCGGCAGGGGAGGGCGCGGCATGAGCGGCGCATTGTCAGGTCTCACCGCCCTGATCACGGGGGCTGCCACCGGCATGGGGGCGGCAACGGCCGAGCGCTTTGCCGCCGAGGGCGCGCGGCTCGTGCTGTTCGGGCTCGGCGGCAACGCGCTCGACCGGATGGCGGCAACGACCGGCGGCGTTGCCGTGCATGGCGACGTGACCAGCACCGCCGACATCGAGAGGGCGATTGCGGCCTGCGGCGGGCGGCTCGACTGCCTCGTCAATGCCGCCGGCCTCATCGTGCCGGACCGGCCGGACAGCATCGAGGATGCGGTCTGGGAGAGCACGCTTTCGGTAAATCTCACCGGCACCATGATGGTCTGCCGCGCGGCGCTGCCCCTTCTGAAAAGACAAGGCGGCACCATCGTCAACATCGCATCGGTCGCCGCCTTCAACGCCAGCCCGGACAGCGCCAGCTATGCCGCCAGCAAGGCGGGCGTCGTCGCCCTGACCCGGTCGCTTGCCTATGCCCATGGCAGCGACGGCATCCGGGTGAATGCCATCGCGCCGGGCTGGGTGCGCACGCCGATGAGCGAGATGGAGATGGACCTTGCGGCCAGGGCCGCCGGGACCACGCGGGAGGAGGAGTTTGCCGCGCTCACCCGCCGGATCGCGCTTGGCCGCATTGCCGAGCCGGAGGAGATCGCGGCCTGCTGCCTGTTCCTTGCCAGCGCCCAGTCGTCCTTCGTCACGGGCACCGTGCTCGTGGCGGATGGCGGCGGCCGCTCGCCGACCCAGAACAGGGCCGTCTGATGCGTCCGCCGCGTCTCTTCCGGCTGGAGGGGACGGGACGGATCCGGCCCTTGATGCCGGATGAACTTTTGTTTGATCCAGCGTGTAAGGCTCTCAAGCCTGCCTTGAGCTGGACGAGCACCACAAATACGGCTGGGCTGGGGTCTTTTACCCTCGGCCCCCAAGAGCGAAAACCATCCTGGCCACCACTGACGCTGGCCTTCCAAAATCAAGACCAAGTCGCGGCGTCGCTGCCGCCCCAGGGATCTGTCCGGGCCTGTTTCATCTTCAAGTGGGGGGAGGATCACCCATGTCCGTAGTTCACGCCGTCGCCGATCTGGTTCTGACCAACGGCCGCATCTACACGATTGACCCGGCGCGCAGCACTGCTGCGGCGCTGGCCGTGCGCAATGGCCGGATCATCGCCGTCGGCACCGAGGCGGACGTGCGCCCGCACATGGGGCCTGAGACGCAGGTCGTCGATCTCGGCGGCCGTCTGGCGATGCCCGGCATTGTTGACATCCACACGCACATGATGATGGGCGGTCAGGCGGAGCTGTTCGAGCTGCGCTTCGGCAACACGCTGCGCCGCGAGGCCATTCTGGATCAGGTGCGCGCGGCGGCGGAGACGACGCCCGAGGGCAAGTGGATCATCGGCGCGCAATGGGGCAGCGATCTCCTCGCCCTGTTCAACAGCGACGAGTCCCTCGCCCTGCTGGACGCGGCCAGCCTTGGCCGTCCGGTCATGCTGCGCGACGACACCTATCACAACCGCTGGGTCAACACGGCGGCCCTGCGGCTGGCCGGGATCACTGCGGACACCCCCGATCCGGACCAGGGCAGCTTCGGCCGCGACCCGTCGTCCGGCCGCCTCACGGGCATCATGATCGAAGCCGCAGCCGGCCTGATCGAGCGCACCATCGTCGCCAGCGGCCATTACACCGAGGACATGGACCGGGCCGCCGTTGCCCATTCCATCGCCACGCTCAATCAGCATGGCGTGACGGCCTTCCTCGATGCGGCGGCGATGCAGCCCGTGCTGGCGGCGCTGAAGGGACTGGACGATCGCGGCCTGCTGACCGCCTGGGCCAGCGGGGCGATGCCGGTCACCGAACCGTCCTTCCTGTTCGGCGTGGCGGGCGAGGAGCTGTTTGCCCTGCGCGACACGTTCCGCAGTCGGCACGTGCGGCCCGATTTCACCAAGATCTTCCTCGACGGCGTGCCCGGTGCGCGCACCGCGGCCTTCCACGAACCCTACACGCCCGATGCGGTCTTCGGCTGCTGTTTCCGCGGCACGACGCTGGCGACCGTGCCGGAACTGGTGCGCTGGATCGGCCGCTGCGAGGAACTTGGCTTGTCGGTCAAGATCCACTGTGCGGGCGATGCCGCCGTGACCATGGCACTGGACGCGCTGGACGTGGTGCGTTCCTTCAACGGCCCGACGCGGCTGACGCATCACATCGCCCATGCCAGCTACATCCGGGACGCGGACATCCCCCGCTTCCGCGAGCTGGGGATGGGGGCCGACCTGTCGCCCTTCATCTGGTTCCCGACGGCCTTCCTCGAGGGCCACAAGCAGACCATGGGCGTTGAACGCGCCACCCGCTTCTGGCCCAACCGTGACCTGCTCGACGCCGGTGCCCTGATGGCCGGCGGCAGCGACTGGCCGGTGATCCCGAACCCGAACCCCTGGACCGGCATTGAGGGGCTGGTGACGCGCCAGAACCCGCATGGCGATTTCCCGGGCGAGAGCCTGTGGCCGGAGCAGGCGCTCGATATCGCCACCGTGCTGGAGATCTTCACCATCAACTCGGCCCGCATGATGGGTCTGGGCGATGTGGTCGGCTCACTGGAGATCGGCAAGTCGGCTGACATCATTGTCCTCGACCGGGATGTGCTGAGTTGCCCGCCGCGAGAAATCGGCAAGACGCGGGTGCTGCAGACCTGGTTCGAGGGGCGGCTGGTGCATGGCACGGAGGCGCTGGCATGACCAGTGCCGCTCCCCTGCCGCTCACGGTCCTGACCGGCTTCCTCGGGGCAGGCAAGACGACGCTCCTCAACCGGCTCTTGCGCCAGCCGGCGCTGGACGGCACGCTGGCGATCATCAACGAGTTCGGTGCCATCGGCCTCGACCACCTGCTGGTCGAGACGAGCGAGGAACGTTTCGCCCTGCTCGACAACGGCTGCATCTGCTGCACCGTACGGGATGATCTCGTCACCACCCTGACCGAGATCCTCTCCCGGCGCGACACGGGCGAGCTGGCGTCCGTCACCCGCATCCTGATCGAGACCACCGGTCTCGCCGATCCGGTGCCGGTGCTGCATACGCTGCTGGTTGCCCCCGCGCTGTCGGGACGGCTGGCGGTGGAAGGCGTTGTCACGGCCGTCGATGCCGTCAACGGCCTGGCCACCCTCAACGCCCATCCGGAGGCGGTGAAACAGGTCGGCCTTGCCGAGCGTATCGTCATCACCAAAACGGATCTGGCGAGCGACGCCGAGTTGGAGCGCCTGCGCATTGCTCTGGGCCTCATCAATCCGGCCGCGCGGGTGCTGGAGGCCGACATGGGGCATGTTGCGGCCGCGCGTCTCCTCGGCACGGGCTTCGATCCGGACGCGCTCGGCCGGGCTGCCGTCGAATGGTTCGCGTCCGCCACAGCGCCGGCCGGCTTCGTCTGCAGCGATCCGCGGGCAGGCGATCCGGGCCACGTGCATGGTCCGGGCTGCGGCCATCATTTCCCGGCTGGTGTTGTGAGGACCGGACATGCCGGCATCGAGACCCATGCCTTCGTCATCGATGAGCCGCTGTCGTCGCCCGCCTTCTTCCGCTGGCTGGAGTATCTGACCCTGCTCAAGGGCGAGAGCCTGTTGCGGATGAAGGGGCTCGTCGAACTGGACGACGACCGCGACCGTCCGCTGCTGGTGCAGGGCGTGCAGCATGTGCTGCATCCGCCTGTGCGCCTTCCGGCCTGGCCGGACCAGACCCGAGGCACCCGCCTCGTCTTCATCGTGCGCGGCATTGCGCGCGACGTGATCGAGCGAACCCTGGCCCGGTTCGCCGACGTGGATGCGGCCGCCATCAAGAACCCGGCAAGGGACGCGATGGCCGCATCGGGGAACATGGCCGCCTGAACTGCTGTTTCTGGATCAACCGCGATCAACGCGATTGGGAGGGTTATCACATGAAGTCCATTTCGATGCTTCTGGGCGGCGTCGCCCTTGCCGGCCTCGCCGGCCTGTCCGCAACGACCGCTGCCGAGGCGGCCGGTCCCACCTGCAAGGACGGCGTGATCCGTCTGGGTGCCGTCTCCACCATCACCGGCCCGGCCGACTTCAGCGAGGTTCCCGAGGCTGCCGCTGCCGTCTTCGATGCAGTCAATGCCAAGGGTGGGCTCAACGGCTGCAAGATCGAGTACACGATTTCCGACGACAAGGCCGATCCGGCCGTGGCGGCCCAGGCGGCGCGCGATCTCATCGACAACAAGGAAGTGGTGGCTCTGGTCGGCTCGGGCAGCCTGCTCGACTGCGCCGTCAACGCCACCACCTACAAGCGCAAGGGCGTCCTGTCGGTGCAGGGCCTTGGCGTCGACGCCGCCTGCTTCAATGCTCCGTCGGTTGCCCCGGTCAACGTCGGGCCCTATACGCTCTCGACCGCGATGGCCTATTACGCCACTAACCAGCTCAAGGCCGAGAAGGTTTGCGCCTTCTTCATCATCATCGGCGGCACCCAGGAAGCCTATAAGGGCGCCATCGAGACCTGGGAAAAGATCTCGGGCAAGAAGATCCACCTGCTCGACATGACCCTGCCGTTCCAGGGGGACCTGACGCCCTATGTCATCAAGGCGCGCGATGCGGGCTGTGATGCGGTGATCCAGAATGCGGTCGAGCCGGGCGTGGTGCAGTGGGTGAAGACTGCGGACGCGCAGAAGATCACCGGCATCAACTGGCTGTTCCTTGCCCCCGGCTACACCCAGGAAGTCGCCAAGGCGCTGGCCGACAGCACTCAGCCGGTCTACGTCGGCACCGAGTGGGAGCCCTTCACGGAAACCGGGTCTGCGGCCAACAAGGACTGGATCGCCACCATGACGGCGGCCGGCAAGCCGCTGACGGCCTTCTCCCAGGGCGGCTATCTCGCCGCCACGGTGATGCTGGATGTCCTCTCCGGCATCAACGGAGAGGTGACGCGCGAGAGCGTGACCGAAGCCCTGCAGAAGATGCAGCCGAAGCCTTATGAGCTGGCCGGCACGCCTTACGTCTTTGGTGAGGGGGACCGTCACGCCCCGATGCAGGCGACCAAGGTGATGAAGCTCGACAAGGGCAAGTGGACCGTCGAGACGCCGGACTGGGTCGTTCTCCCGTCCGCCAACTGACCGACACCGGTGGCACGGCGTTCGCCGTGCCACCGTCCTGCAGCGGGAACACTTGCCATGAATGCGCTTCTCACCTCGGCCGTGGCCGGGCTGACTGCCGCCGGCGCCTATGCGCTGCTCGGGGTCTGCGCGGTCTTCACCTTCCGTCTCGTCGCCGTGGTCAACTTCACCGGCGCGGCCATCGGCACCGCCGGAACCTTTTCCATGATCGGCTTCATCTCCCTCGGCGTGCCCCTGTGGCCGGCCGTGGTGCTTGGCATTCTTGTCGGCACGCTGGCCGGCGCGCTCATCGGCCTTGTCATGACGCAGTGGTTCTCGGAAGCCACCGCGACCACGAAGGCGGCGGTCACGGCGGCCCTGCTGGTCGGCATTGTCGCACTGGGGCTGCGGCTCACCGGCGGCCAGAGCCCAAAAGAGTTCCCGACCCTGTTCCCCGGCTCCGCCTTCCGTCTGGCGGGGGTGGAGGTGACGGTTGCCTCCGTCCTCACCGTCGTGTTGGCGCTGGTGTTCACCCTGCTTGCCGACGCCTTCCTCAACCGCACCCGTACGGGCCTGCACCTGCGCGCCCTGTCGGAACGGCCCATGGCGGCCGAACTCTTGGGCGTGCGCGTGCGGATCCTCGCCCTGCTGGTCTGGGCGGTGACGGGGGCCTTCACCACTTTTGCGCTGATGATCATCGCGCCGCAGCGCTCGCCCGACTTCATGTCGCTGTCGCTGCTGGTGGTTCCCGCCCTGGCGGCGGCACTGGTCGGGGCCTTCCGCTCCTTTCCGCTGGCGCTGGCCGGTGGTCTCACGATCGGCCTCGTCGAGGGCATGAGCAGTGCCATCGACGGCATCAGCCAGTACCGGGGCATCCTGCCCTTCTTCGTCATCCTGGCCGTTCTTCTGTGGTCGCAACGTGGAGCCCGCTGGGATGAAGCGCGCTGATCTCACCTCCTGCCTCGCCCTTGTCGTCACCACCGCCGTGGCCGGCCTTGCGGTCTACGGCCTGCTGCCGGCCTACTGGGTGTTCCTCGCCACCGCCGTCATCATCACGGCGATCTCGCTGCAGGGCCTCGGTCTGGTGACAGGCCGAGCGGGCATGATCGCCCTGTGCCAGATGTCCTTTGCAGGTGTCGGCGCCTGGACCGTCGGCTGGCTCAATGTCGTCGAGGCTCCGGGCGGCCTGCCGGTCTGGGTTGTGCTCGGCGGTCTGGCGGCGGTGCCGTTCGGCGTCGCCATCGGCCTGCCGGCCCTGCGCCTGCGCGGCATCAACCTCGCCATCGTCACGCTCGCCTTTGCGGCGGCCTTCGACGTGATCCTGGCGACGATCACCTTCCCCGGACAGACGAGCTTCCTGTCGGTTGCCCGGCCGGAGCTGTTCGACAGCGACGAGGGCTACTTCGTCTTTGCGCTGCTGTTCTATCTGGCGGTCGCGCTCGGCCTCTCCGTCCTGTCGCGCTCCCGGCTCGGCAGCGCCTTCCTCGCCATCCGCCACTCCGAGCGGGCCGCAGCGGCGCTCGGCGTGTCGATCCCGCTGACCAAACTGTCGGCCTTCGCGATCTCGGCCTTCATCGCCGGGCTGTCGGGCGGGCTGCTGGCTGGCTATCTCGGCACGCTCGTCTCGGAAAACTTCTCGATGATGCAGTCGCTGGCGCTGTTTGCGGTCGCCACCATGGCCGGTGCCCAGCTGGCCGAGGGCGCGATCATCGGCGGCATGCTGGTGACGCTGTTCCCTGAGCTGCTGCGCCGCCTCGGCCTGCCGCAGGATGTCGGCAACGTGCTCTTTGCCCTTGGGGCGGTGCAGGCGCTGGCCAGCGGCGAGACCATGGCCGAGACCTTGCGGCGCACTCTTGCCAGCCTGTCTGCACGGCTCGGACTGCCGCGCTTGGCACCGTCCGCACTCGTTGGTACCGTTCTGCCTGCTCCCCGCAGCCGGCGCGACCCGGCGGCGGGCCCGACGCTGGTCATCGACCGGCTCGGCGTGCGCTACGGGCAGGTCGTCGCGCTGTCGAACGTCAGCCTGAGCGTGCCGGCCGGAACCGTGGTCGGGCTGATCGGCCCCAACGGCGCCGGCAAGTCCACCTTCATCGACGCGGTCACCGGGTTCCTCCCGGCCTACGAGGGGTCGGTGCGGCTGGAAGGGCGGCCGCTTGAAGGACTTGCCGCCCATGAGCGCGCACGCCTCGGTGTTCGCCGCACCTGGCAGACCACCCGCATTCCGCCCGATCTCTCGGTGGGGGCCTATCTCGATCTCGCCGCGCCTGGTCTGAGCCCCGAGGAAAGCGCCGCCGTGCTGGCCTGGATCGGCTGTCCTTCGCCTGACACCCTGGTGCAGGCGGTGGATGCCGGTACCCGGCGGCTGCTGGACGTGGCCGGGGTCGTCGCCGCGCGGCCGGCGGTGGTGCTCCTCGACGAGCCGGCGGCCGGCCAGTCCTATGACCAGGCGCTGCGGCTTGCGCAGCGTATTGCCGAGATCCCGAAGCTGTTCGGCTCGTCCGTGCTCCTGGTGGAACATGACATGGATCTGGTGCGCGGGGCCTGCTCGCAGATCACGGTCTGCGACTTCGGCCAGGTCATCGCCTCCGGTCCGCCAGCGCATGTGCTGGAGGAGCCCGTTGTGAAGAAGGCCTATCTCGGCATTGCCCTGGAGGAGGACGCGGCATGACCAACACACTCGACGTCTCCGGCCTCGTCATCAACCGCGCCGGTCTGCCGGTGGTGCGCGGGGTCAGCCTGTCTGCCGATAAGGGGCGGATCAGCGTGTTGCTCGGTGCCAATGGGGCCGGCAAGACGACGCTGCTGGAGGGGCTGTCGGGCATCATCCCGACATTCGGGGGCGACATTGCCCTCAATGGCCGGACGATGACCGCCGCCCGCGCCGGTGAGCGGGCCCGGGCCGGGCTCTCCCATGTCGAACAGGGACGGAGCGTGTTCCGCCAGCTCTCGACCGAGGAGAACCTGCTTGTCGGCATGGCACCGGGCGCTGATATCGCTGAAGCCTATGACCTCTTTCCAGAGCTGCTCACCCGGCGCGGCGTCAGGGCTGGGCTCCTGTCCGGCGGCGAACAGCAGATGCTGGTGATCGCCCGCTCGCTGCTCACCCGTCCCGAGGTGATCCTGATCGACGAGATGTCGGCAGGCCTTGCTCCGGTCGTGGTGCAACGGCTGATGGCGGCGGTGCGAAGGCTGGCGGATGCCGGCCTTGCCATCCTGCTGGTGGAACAATTCGCGGCGCTGGCGCTCAGGATCGCCGACCATGCCTATGTCATGCGGCGGGGCGAGCTGGTCTATGACGGTCTGCCGCAGCCGCTGCTGGCTGATCCGGACCGTCTGCATCATCTCTACCTGGGGGATGTCCAGACCGCCTGAACCGGCACATTTCCATGGGAAACGGGTGGTCCAGCGGCTTCAGGGCAGCGTAGACCCATCATGAGCACGTTAAGCCCACGTTCCACCATTGCGATCATCGGTGCCGGTATGGCCGGCCTCGCGGCCGCCCTGCGTCTCGATGCGGCGGGATACACCTGCCGCATCTTCGAAAAAAGCCGTGGTGTCGGCGGGCGCCTTGCGACCCGGCGGGCCGGCGATTTCCGGTTTGACCACGGTGCGCAGTTTTTCACCGCGCGTGGCACGTCGTTTCGCAAGGCGATCGCCAAATGGTCTGGCGAAGGCTTCGTCGCACCCTGGTTCGAGGACAGTTATGTTGGCGTGCCGGCCATTGGTGCGCCGGTCCGGGCCATGGCGAACCGGTTCGAGGTGGTGCTGGAAACTCAGATCACCGCGCTGCAGTCGGTCGAGGGGGGCTGGCTCCTGCATGACGCCTTGGGAACGGTCCATGGTGGTGCAGGCCAGCCGTTTGCTGGTGTGGTTCTTGCTCTGCCCGCACCTCAGGCGATCCCGCTTGCCGAAAGCGCCGGGGCGTCGTTTCCGGGCTTGCAGGAGGTGCGCTACGCGCCGTGCTGGACCCTGATGGCGGCCTTCGAAGAGGTGCTTCCGGGCCCGGACAGGTATTCGTTCCCGGAAGGTCCCCTCTCCTGGCTCGCCCGCAATTCAGCCAAACCCGGGCGGGATCCAGTCCCCGAGGCCTGGGTTATCCATGCCTCGCCGGCTTGGTCGCGGGAACATCTGGAGCTGTCTGCAGACGAAGTTGCTCCCTTGTTGTGGCAGGAGGCCCGCTCGGTACTGGCAACCCATGCAGAGCCTGGCTTCATGGCCGCGCACCGCTGGCGCTATGCCCGGGTCGAGCAGACTGCTCCGCAGCCCTTTGTCTGGGATGCCGATCTGCGCATAGGGGCCTGCGGCGACTGGGGGCTTGGTCCCCGGGTCGAGGCGGCCTTTGACAGCGGCGAGGGCCTTGCCCGGATCATGGCGTCGAGCCTGTCCCAGATCCGTACCGCAGCCGAATAAACCTGGCGGATTTGTCGAAGCTTCATGGTCGTGCCATGAACCTCGCCTAGCGCTGTCGGCGAGGCGGAGAAGGTACATGGAAGCAACTGTCGATCTCGTTCGGGCTCTCGTTGCCGAGCAGTTCCCGCAATGGTCCCATCTGGCCGTTGAACCTGTGCCACAGGGCGGGTGGTGCAATCGGACGTTTCGGCTCGGTCCGGACATGCTGGTTCGTCTGCCGAGTGCAGACCGCTATGCGTCGCAGATCCCGAAGGAATGCGAGCTGCTGCCGCAGCTTGCCTGCCATCTGCCACTCGGTATTCCTCCCGTGCGGGGTCTCGGGCAGCCTTCCCTCGGATATCCTTTCCCCTGGAGCATTCTTGACTGGATTGACGGCGACCGACTGCCGCTCGATGGTTCCGTCGAGCTGAATGCCATGGCAACGGATCTCGGGGCCTTTCTGAAGGCCCTGCAGGTGGCCCCAGTCGAAGGGCCGCCTCCGGGTCCGCATAATTTCTGGCGCGGCGGTCCACTTGCGACCTATGACCGGGAAACGCGCGATGCCCTTGTCCGCCTTGGAAACAAGGTACCTGGCGGGACTTGCCTGGCATTGTGGGAGGAGGCGCTCGACACGCCGTTTTCCGGCCCGGATGTCTGGCTGCATGGCGACATCAGTCCGGCAAACCTTCTGGTGCGCGACGACCGGCTCGCCGCCGTGATCGATTTTGGCAACTGCGCCGTCGGCGATCCGGCATGTGACTATTCGATTGCCTGGACGAGCCTGCCGCCTGCAGCCCGGCGCCGCTTGCGCCAGTCTGTCGGAGGTGATGCCGGCACCTGGCTCCGGGCCCGTGGCTGGGCGCTCTGGAAGGCGCTGATCTCGCTGGCGGGAGAGCCTGGCAATCTGGGCGAGGCGCAGCACCGGGCGACCTTGCAGGCCATTCTCGACGATCCGGTGTTCTGATTGCCGCTCAGTCCTGATCCGGGGCTGCGCCGATGAGCACCTTGGTGCCACGCACCGCGAGCAGTGTGTTCAGTTCCGCCGGTATTGGCGCATCGCAGACGACATGGCTCACATCACTGATGTGGCCCCCGCGTACATGGGCGGCGCGGCCGAACTTGCTGTGGTCGAGCACAAGCAGCGACTGCCGGCAATTGGCCAGAATCGCCTGACGGGCCGCGACTTCCTCTTCGTGGAAGTCGAGCAACGTGCCGTCTTCGTCGACACCGGCCACGCCGAAGATGCCGAAGTCGACCTTGTAGCTGGCAAAGAAGTCCTGCGTCCCGGCCCCCAGAATGTCCCGGTCGCCTGAGCGAAGGCGGCCGCCGGCAATGGTGACGTCGACCGTGGGGTTCTCGGATGCGGTGAAGGCAACGTTCAGGTTGTTGGTGAAGACCTTCAGCCCCGTATGCCGGATCAGCGCCTGCATGACGATTTCCGGCGTGGTGCCAATGGAAAAGGCCACGGAAGCGCCATCGGGGATCAGTGTTGCAACGTGGTTTGCGATCAGGCGCTTGGCCGGCAGGTTGAGGATGCGGCGGGTGCTGTAGTGAACATTTCCGGTCGGGACCGGAGGTTCCACACCGCCATGGGTGCGCCGAAGGATCCCCAGTTCGCACAGGCGGTTGACATCGCGGCGAATGGTCTGGGTGGTGACATCAAACCGCTCGGCGAGACTGTCAACCGACATGAAGCCGTTGGCCTGCACGAGATCGGCGATTTCCGCCTGCCGCTCCGAGATGTCGCCTTGCCCCAGCATCGCTATTGTCATTCCCGATTGCCGCTCATCCCGCTGGTTCGCCTGCCGTGCCAGAAGCGTGGCTTGCACAACCCATATGCCCATTCATCCGCATGACAGGAGTAATTGGCTCATATGAAACTAGAACGACGTTCATATGAACATAAAATGACAGGGGCCGCCATCGCTGTTTCGGCAGTCCCGGTCGTGGGTCTGGTCCCGATACGACATGGGCATGCCGCAAAACTAACCGTCGCTGTTTAAATAATCACCTTGACCGGAAGGGGCGGCAGTCCCTACGTTTTTTTGACCATTTGGTCAGCATGCGTCGGCTGTGGCGGAAGGCGTCAAGCCGTGGCAGGCTGTCGATGGATACCGCGTCCTGCGGAACAGTCAAGAGAATGGACCCGGGCAAAACCGGGCCGGAAGGGGAATGGCAACAGGAAGGCTGCATCATCGCCGGCACATTTGAACAGGTCCTGGCAACCGGACCGGCTCTGCGTGTCGCGACACTGCCCCTGCTCCATGATCCCCCGCTTTCCAGAACCGGCGGCGAAAATCGTCGGCAGATCAAGAGGAGAAGGGGAATGGCGAATTTCGCAGTAAGGGCCCTGGCAGCAGCCACGATGCTCGCAGGCGTTCTGTCTGCTGGTGCGGCGTCCGCGGCCGACCAGCTTACCCTGCAGCTTAAGTGGGTGACCCAGGGCCAGTTTGCCGGATACTACGTGGCCAAGGACAAGGGCTTTTATGAAGCTGAAGGGCTGGACGTCACGATCAAGCCGGGCGGCCCGGACATTGCCCCGCCGCAGGTGATCGCCGGTGGTGGCGCAGACGTCATCATCGACTGGATGCCGTCGGCGCTTGCCTCGCGCGAAAAGGGCGTGGCGCTCGTCAACATTGCCCAGCCGTTCAAGAAGTCCGGCATGATGCTGACCTGCCGCAAGGACACTGGCATCACGTCTCCGGCTGATCTCAAGGGCAAGACCCTCGGCGTCTGGTTTTTTGGCAATGAATATCCGTTCCTGTCCTGGATGAGCCAGCTCGGCCTGTCGACAGCAGGCGGAGCGGATGGCGTGACGGTTCTGAAACAGGGCTTCAACGTCGACCCGCTGCTGCAGAAGCAGGCGGATTGCATTTCGACGATGACCTACAACGAGTACTGGCAGGTCATTGACGCTGGCATTTCGCCGGATGACCTTGTGGTCTTCAAGTATGAAGACCAGGGTGTCGCGACCCTCGAAGACGGTCTCTACGTGCTGGAGAGCACGCTGCAGGATCCGGCCATGGTCGACAAATACGCCCGCTTCGTGCGTGCCTCGATGAAGGGCTGGGCTTATGCGGCTGAAAACCCGGACGAGGCGGCCGACATCGTGCTCGAAAACGATGCGTCGGGTGCCCAGACCGAAAAGCACCAGAAGCGCATGGTCGGCGAAATCGTCAAGCTGGTTGACGGCTCTGACGGCAAGCTCGACATGACCGCCTATGAGCGCACCGTCAAGTCGCTGCTGTCCGGCGGCTCGGATCCGGTGATCTCCAAGGAGCCCTCGGGCGCGACCACGACGGCCGTGACCGACAAGCTCTGAGCTGAAACAAAAAGGCCCCGCCCGGGTTACGGGCGGGGCCTTTTCTGAACTGACGCCTGTACCACGCTGTCCCGGCCTTGTGCCGGGACCCGTTGTGGACACTCGGACCTTCGTCTTTGTTCTCGTCATCGGCAAGCGTCCTGCCTCACGAGAGATCCAGCTTCAACGTTGCGCCGCTCCGGAAACAGCACCAGGTCCCGGCACAAGGCCGGGACGGTGCGGAGGAAGCGCGGATCGGGCCCGCGAGCTCGACGTTCAAGCAACCGTTTGATTACACAAACAGGTTGACCAGGCTTTCCAGATATTCCTGGCGGCCCGACTTCGGCTGAGGCTCGAGGTTGGCCCCGTGCACGCGGTCGGCCAGGGCTTCCAGCGTCACGTTCCCCTTCAGGATCTCGGCGTTCTCCGGCTTGCCCCAACCGGCGTAGCGGTCCTTGACGAAGCCGCCGAGACGGCCATCCTCGATCATGGCAGCGGCCGCCAGCAGGCCGCGCGCGATGGCGTCGGCCGAGCCGACATGGGCCTGGATCAGGTCGATCGCGTCGATCGACTGACGACGGATCTTGCTGTCGAAGTTGGTGCCGCCGGTGGTGAAGCCGCCACCTTTCAGGATCTCGTAATAGGCCAGCGCCATCTCCGGCACGTTCATGGCGAACTGGTCCGTGTCCCAGCCCGACTGATAGTCGTTCCGGTTCATGTCGACCGAGCCGAAGATGCCCAACGCGTTTGCAAGCGCCAGCTCATGCTCGAAGGAGTGGCCGGCAAGGATTGCGTGGCCCTGTTCAATGTTGACCTTGACCTCGTTCTCCAGGCCATAGGCCTTGAGGAAACCGAAGACCGTGGCGACGTCGAAGTCATACTGGTGCTTGGTCGGCTCCTGCGGCTTGGGTTCGATCAGGATCGTGCCCTTGAAGCCGATGCGGTGCTTGTACTCCACAACCATGGTCAGGAAGCGGCCGAGCTGGTCCAGTTCGCGCTTCAGATCGGTGTTGAGCAGGGTCTCATAGCCCTCACGGCCGCCCCACAGCACGTAGTTCGCGCCACCGAGGCGATGCGTCACGTCCATCGCGTTCTTCACCTGGGCCGCGCCATAGGCGAAGACATCCGGGTCCGGGTTGGTTGCGGCGCCACCCATGAAGCGGCGGTTGGAGAACAGGTTTGCCGTACCCCAGAGCAGCTTGACGCCGCTGTCCGCCATCTTGCGCTCGAAGATGTCGGCGATGGCGTTCACATTGGCGTTGCTCTCGGCCAGCGTTGCGCCTTCCGGCGCGATGTCGCGGTCGTGGAACGTGAAGAACGGCATGTCCAGCAGCTGGAACATCTCGAAGGCGACATCCGCCTTGAGCTTTGCCTGTGCCATCGGATCTCCGGCAGCCATCCACTTGCGCTGGAACGTATCGCCGCCGAACGGGTCACCACCCGGCCAGCAGAAGGAATGCCAGTAGCAGATGGCCAGACGCAGGTGGTCTTCCATGCGCTTGCCCAGGACCATGCGGTCCTTGTCGTAATAGCGATACCCGTAGGGGTCGCGAGCGTCCGGGCCGACAAAGCGGACCGGCTCCAGGCCGTCGAAAAATCCAGTGGCCACGTCAGATCTCCTTCATTGCAGGATAGAGGTTCCGCCAGCGCCGATAGGCATCGGCATAGGCGGAACGGAGGTTGGGATTGGGGTCGATGCTGGCCGCCAGCGGCGGCGCGAAGAAGGTGGCCGGGTCGTAGCCGTCGGCCGCTGCCTGTCCGAGGCGGGCAGCGCCCAGGGCCGCGCCGAAATCGCCATCCTGCGGCACGTCAACGGTGACGCCGAGGACGGTGGCGATGATCTCCAGCCACGTGCGCGAGCGGGAGCCGCCGCCAACAGCCGTCACGCGCGTGACGCTGTTGCCGGCCGAAGTCAGGGCGCCGAGGCAATCCATCAGGGCGAAGGTGACGCCATCGAGCACCGCATGGGTCAGATCCGCCTCGCCGGTCTCATGCGCCAGACCCTGGAAGCCGCCGCGGATCGCCACATCATTGTGCGGGGTCCGCTCGCCACCAAGATAGGGCATGAACTGGACTGCCGACGGGCCATTGAGGTCGGTGACCATGGCCGTCAGCTCGGCGGCCGGTCGGCGCAGGATCTTCGACAGCCAGTTGAGGCTGTCGGTTGCCGAGAGGATCACGCCCATCTGGTGCCAGGTATCGGGCACCGCGTGGCAGAAGGCATGCACGGCGCTGCCGACATTGGGCGAAAAACGGTCGTTGGTGACAAACAGCACGCCGGAGGTGCCGAGCGAGACGAAGGCCGAGCCCGGCTTGACGGCGCCGACGCCGCAGGCCGAGGCGGCGTTGTCGCCGCCGCCACCTGCCACCACCGGGGCCTGTGTCATGCCCCAGCGCGCGGCCAGCTCCGGTCGCAGGCGGCCGCTGGCATCCGATCCTTCGACGAGCCGGGGCATGTGCGCGCGGCTCAGACCGGTTGCCGCCAGCAGGGGGGCCGACCAGTCGCGGGCGGCTACGTCCAGCCACAGGGTGCCGGCGCTGTCGGACATGTCGCCGACATGTTCGCCGGTGAGGCGCAGCCGCACGTAGTCTTTCGGCAGCAGCACCTTGGCGACCTTCGCGAAGATGTCCGGCTCGTTCTCGCGCACCCATTGCAGCTTGGGCGCGGTAAAGCCAGGCATCACGCGGTTGCCGCCGAGGGTCAGGAAACGGGGCTCACGCGCCTCCAGCTCGGTGCACTGGCTGGCCGAGCGTCCGTCGTTCCACAGGATGCAGGGGCGCAGCGGCCGGTCGGTGGCATCCAGCAAAGTCGCGCCATGCATATGGCCTGAGAGGCCGATGCCGCGAACGGCCGCCATCTCGCGCGGGAACCGGTGGCTGAGGTCATCCAATGTCGCCTCGACGCCGGTCCACCAACTGTCCGGATCCTGTTCCGACCAGCCGGGATGAGGGCGGGAGACGTCAAGGGGAGCGCTCGCCGAGGCAACGGGATGCTGGTCGTCATCCAGCAGCACTGCCTTCACCGAACTGGTGCCAATATCGAGACCGATAAACATGAGGTGCGTTCCTCAGAACGGGTCCAAGAGAACCCCGGGCCTGCGAACCACTGCGGGATCCGGCGCCGGGGAGCCTTGTCTTAGCGGATTTGGCATCAGCCGGAAAGTCCGGCTGACGGGGTTCAACAGCGCTGCCCTCAGGCGGCTTCAGCATCCTCTGCCATGGCACCAGGGCCAGGCTTGGCACCCGGAGGGCACTTGCCGAGGATGATCATGCCGAGCACTTCGTCCTTGGTCACGTCTTCTGTCCGGGCTGTGCCCACCACTCGGCCGTTCTTCATCACGGTCAGACGGTCGCAGAGTTCGAACACGTCTTCGATGTCGTGGCTGATGAGGAAGATGCCGAGGCCCTGGCGCTTCAGCTCCTGGATCAACTCCCCGACCATCTGCGTTTCGTGCACGCCGAGCGCCGCAGTCGGCTCATCCATGATCAGGATGCGCGCGTTGAAATAGACCGCCCGGGCAATGGCCACCGACTGGCGCTGGCCACCGGAGAGCGCCTTTACCGGCACCTTGAACTTCTTGAAGTTCGGGTTGAGCTTGCTCATGATCTTGCGCGTTTCGGCTTCCATCTGGTCGTCATTGACGAAGCCGAATGGTGTCACCAGTTCGCGGCCGAGGAACAGGTTCGATGCCGCGTCGAGATTGTCCGCCAGCGCGAGTGTCTGGTAGATCGTCTCGATGTTGAAGGCGCGGGCATCGCGCGGGCTGTTGATCGTGGCGGGCTTGCCGTCGATGCGGATCTCGCCGCTGTCCGGGCGGTAGGCGCCGGACAGGATCTTGATCAGCGTCGACTTGCCGGCCCCATTGTGACCGAGCAGACCCACCACTTCGCCGGGATAGAGATCCACATAGGCGTGGTCCACGGCATGCACCCCGCCGAACGAGATGCAGATGTCTTTCATTTCCACCAGAGGCGTGGCCATGGCTCAGTCTCCCGTGCGCTTACGATAGAGGATGTCGACGAGGACGGCGAGAACCAGCACGATGCCGACGACGATGCTTTGCAGCGGGGCGTCGACACCGACCATGGCCATGCCGGATTGCAGCGACTGCATGATCAATGCGCCGAGAATGGCGCCATAGATGGTGCCGATGCCGCCCGAGAGAGCCGTACCGCCGATGACGGCTGCGGCGATGACGCGCAATTCGTCCAGCGTGCCGATATCATTGGTCGAGAATCCAAGCCGGGCGGAGGCTACGGCTGCGGACAGGGCGCAGAGGCCGCCCATCAGGGCAAACACCTTTACCGTCAGCAGGCGGGTGTTGATGCCGGACAGTTCAGCCGCATCCGGATTGCCGCCAGTGGCAAAAACGTAGCGGCCAAAGCGCGTGCGCCGGGCGACGATGGTCATCGCAATGGCGACGATGATCAGCAGCAGGACCGAAATCGGAATGCCGTAGCCCATGACCAGGCCCTCGGGCATGGTCTGCCCTTGCGCGGCGAACATCCGCTGCAGGCGCTGCGTCGGGATATCTGCGGCGTTGAGTACCGCCACGAAGCCCAGGATGGCGCCGCTGATGATGATGGCCATGGTCACTTCGGCCCAGACCGGCTTGATCGGGAAGCCGTGCGCGGCACGGCGCCGGCGAGCGGACAGCAGCAGCCAGATCGATGCAGCCACGGCAACAAGTCCGATGATCCACGACCAGGTTTCACCGAGCGTGCCGCCGGCCCCGCCCATCATGGCGAAGGTCTCGTCCAGCGGGCCTATGGTCTGGCCATCGGTAATGAACCAGGCCGCATTGCGCCAGACGAGCAGGCCGCCGAGTGTCACGATGAACGCCGGGATGCCGAGATAACCGACCATCCAGCCCTGGAAGGCGCCGATCACAGCGCCGACAATCAGGCCGACGACAAGGGCGATGATCCAGATCGACGGATTGCCAAGACCCAGGCCAAGCGCTGTCGGAAGCATCTGCGTCTGCATCACGGCCATGACAGCCGCGACTGTGGCCAGCAGCGATCCGACCGACAGGTCAATGTGCCGCGTGACAATAATGAACACCATCCCGGTCGCCATGATCGCGACGGAAACGGTCTGGATCGTCAGGTTGAAGATGTTGCGCGGCGTCAGGAACCGGCCATCCGTGAAGATGTTGAACGCAATGCACAGCACCACGAACGCTCCGATCATGCCGAGCAGCCGGGTGTCGAGTTGCAATGCGGATACGAGGGATCTGGCTGTCGGGGTCTTGGACCCGGACAGGGTGGCATCGGACATCGGAATGCTCCTGAATATCGCTGGTCGCCGGTGGCCTGATAAGAGCGCGTGACGCAAGGGCAGTCAACACGGCACTGGTGCTTGAGTTCAGGCACGTCCGGATATCACGCTGCCCCGGCGCGAGCCGGGGCAGCGGAAAAAGACCTGGAAGGTCTTAGTTGCAGGGCGCCGGGCCGCCCGACACGCCCTGGCACAGGGCGTCCTTGGTAATCCAGCCGGCGTCGACGACGACGTTCAGATTGTCCTTGGTGACGGCGATCGGGGTCAGGAAGCGGGCGGTCAGTTCGTTGCCGCTGCCCGACTTCCACATGGTTGCGCCGGCGACGTCGCCGAGCTTGCCGCCCTTGGCCAGAGCCACGGCGATTTCAGCAGCTGTCTTGCCGAGTTCGCGTGCGTCCTTCCAGACGGACACGGTCTGGGTGCCCTTGGCGATACGGTTCAGGGCGGCGGCATCGCCATCCTGACCGGAGACTGGGGTGCCTTCCATGCCCTGAGCCGCAAGCGCTGCCACGGCGCCGCCAGCGGTGCCGTCGTTCGATGCCACGACCGCATCGACCTTGTTGTCGTTGGCGGTGAGGATCTGCTCCATGTTGCGCTGGGCATTGGCCGGCAGCCAGCCGTCGGTGTAGGCTTCGCCGACGATCTTGATCTTGCCGCTGTCGATTGCTGCCTGCAGGACTTCCTGCTGGCCGCCACGCAGGAAGTCTGCGTTCGGGTCAGTGGCCGAGCCCTTGATCATGACGTAGTTGCCTTCCGGCTTCGCCTTCAGGATCTCGCGAGCCTGCATGCGGCCGACTTCAATGTTGTCAAAGGTCAGGTAGAAGGCGCGCGGATCGTCGATCAGACGGTCATAGCCGACGACCGGAATGCCTTCGTCTGCAGCGGCCTGAACGGCCGGGCCAATCGCCTGGGCGTCCTGTGCAAGGATGATCAGGGCGGTGGCGCCCTGTGCGATCAGGGCTTCGACGTCAGACAGCTGCTTGGCTGAAGAGCTCTGAGCATCTGCGGAAATATACTTGGCACCAGCGGCTTCGAGGGCAGCCTTGATGGCGGCCTCATCGGTTTTCCAGCGCTCTTCCTGGAAGTTGGACCAGCTCACGCCGACAACGACATCCTGGGCATTGGCAGCAGTCAGAGCGGTCGCAGACAGAAGCGCTCCCGCGACGAGTACGGCAATCTTGCGCATAGCGGTGTTTCCTCCTAAAGGCGCCGCCCTTCTCCCGGCAGCACCCCCTTTTTTCCCTGAGGGATTGAGAGCACCCTCCTGTGCTCAGGCGCTTCATCTATTTTTTTTGGCGCCCGAAAAAAAGTTGCTCCATCTCTTTGCTCCTGTCAACATGCTTTTCGAAACGGTACATCCGTTTCAGAACTCAACGACCATGCCGGCAAACAGAATCGGCAGGACACGGGCGGAAACACGAGGGAAGAAACGTCATCCCATGACGCAGACAGCGAACAGGGACCAGGTCCGCCTGCGCAACCGCAGCTTGATCCTGCAAACCCTGCGACGAGAAGGGCAAATGGCCAGGATCGATCTCGGACGGGCAACGCAGCTCAGTCCGGCGACGATCACCGCGATCACGTCCGATATGCTGGAGGAGGGCCTGATTGTCGGCATTGATGCTGACGAACCCAGGGCGCCCCTGGCGCGCGGCCGTCCGCGCAGCCTGCTTGCCATCGATGGCAGTGCCGCAAATGTGATCAGCGTGCGGATATCCGTCAACCGGATCGACCTCGCCATGGCCGGTTTTGCCGGCCACATTTTCCACAGCCGCAAGGTGTATTACGACGCCACCCTGGCCGACCGAGGCTCCTTCCCGGCGACCCTGACCGATGCGGTTCGGGACTTCGTCGCCGCGGCCGGCATTGACCCGGAAAGCGTGCTCGAGATCGGGGTTGCCTCCCAGGGTATCGTCGATACCAACAAGGGCGAGGTTGTCTGGAGCCCGGCGTTTGCCGGTCGCGACATTCCGGTGGTCGGTCCGTTGCAGGAAGCGTTTTCCGCAAGGGTGACCCTGTCCAACGACACCAACATGATCACCGAGGCGCTGCACTGGTCCGATCCGGAGCGCTACAGCGGCACCTTTGCCGTCATCATGGTCGACTACGGCGTCGGCATGGGGCTGTTTCTGGATGACCATCTGTTTGTCGGGGCCAGTGGTGCGGCAGCCGAAATCGGTCATGCCAACCACATTCCGGGCGGTGCCCGCTGCCGCTGCGGTCGCAGCGGTTGCCTTGAGGCCTATTTGGCCGACTACGCCTTGCTACGCATGACCCAGAACCTGCCTGACTTCACCGACCCGGCGTCCATGACGGTCACCGCGAACACCTTCGAGGAATTGCACGAGCGGGCGGAGGCAGGCGATGCGCAAGTGATCGGCGCGTTGCTTCAGGCGGGAACGGCGCTTGGCTACGGCATTGCGCGGCTGCTGGCCGTCATTGATCCGGCCCGCATCGTGCTCACCGGTGCCGGCATTCGGGCCTATCCCTTCATGGAAAAAGCCATGCACACAGCTTTGGAGGACGCGCTGGTGGAGGACCTGCGCCGTTCGCTGACCATCGACGTTGTGCCCTGGAACGAGGATTTCATCCGCCGTGGCCTGATTGCCCAGGCCATGCGGCGGCTGGACGAGACACTTGTGATCGCAACACGCCGCGTCCGCACGGGCCGCAGTTCCCTGGCTCCATAAGGCAGAGGAACGCCAGAGAGCCCTGATCGACGCCGGCTGCAGGGGAGGAGACTGCTGCCATGAATCGATACATGACCCGCGAGATTGTCAGACGCGGCCGTGACCACCTGATGGCGCTCCTGTGCGCCGGGGTGCTGATGTCGTTTGGTCCAGTGTCGGCGCAAAGCTGGAGCGAGCGGCATCTGGATCGCCCGCTGTCCTTTGATGAATTGCGTGAGGACCTCAAGTCCGAAGCCGCACGGCAAGACACAAAACGGCTGGAGGACCTGATTGCCGAAGGTCAGCGGCTGTTCGAGGCCCGGTTTATCCGGGCAGAGGGCGCGGGCCGGCCAATGGCGACACAGGCCATAGTTCCGACACGGCGCAAGCGGCCGGCCGAGACGACCTTCAACCGGCTTCCCGGTCCTGATGCCAGCGCCTGTTCGGGCTGTCATAACCAGCCGGTCACGGGCGGGGCCGGGGATTTCGTCGCCAATGTCTTCGTTTCCGAAGGCTTCGAAAGTGCCGATTTCGACACGACCGATCCGCAATTCTCCAATGAGCGCGGCACCAACATCCTGCAAGGGGCAGGGCTTGTCGAACTGCTCGCCCGTGAAATGACCGTGGACCTGCAGGGTCAGCGGCGCGAAGCCCTGCGGCAAGCGCGGCAGTCTGGCGAGCCGGTGACGGTCGCCCTCTCCACAAAAGACATTGCCTTTGGCAAACTCACCGCCCATCCCGATGGCACGCTGGATGTGATCGCCATCGACGGCATCGATCCGGACCTGGTGTTGCGTCCCTTTAGCCAGAAAGGCGTCTTTGCTTCCCTGCGCCAGTTCACGGTCAATGCCCTCAACGTGCATCATGGCATCCAGGCAAGCGAGCGCTTCGGCGCACAATGGACCGGCAGTTCCGACTTCGACATGGACGGCGTTCCTGACGAAATTGATCCAGGACATGTGTCGGCACTCGTCGCCTTTCAGGCCGCGCTGCCGGCGCCGGGGCGTCGGACGGATCTGCCAGACGATTGGTCGGTGGCCGCTGCCGATGGCGAGAAGGTCTTCGCCGACATCGGCTGCGCGTCCTGCCATCGTCCGGCATTGCCGCTCGAAAGCCTGGCTTTCTCTGATCCCGGTCCATTCGAGGGTGCGGGGACTTTGCGAGCGCAGGATGTGAGCGATCCTCTTGTCCTGAATCTTGCCGGGCTGGACTGGGTGAAGCGCCTGCCCCGCGACGACAAGGGCCGTGTCCTGGTGCCGCTGTTCGGCGATCTCAAGCGTCACCGTATTGCGGACGCACAGACAGACGAACTCGGCAACGAACTCCTGGGGCAGCGTTTTGTCGACCGCGACGTGTTCATCACCGCCGAATTGTGGGGCGTTGGCAACACGGCGCCCTACGGCCATCGCGGCGATATCACCACTCTCAATGAAGTGATCCTTGCCCATGGCGGACGTGCTGCTCCGGTCCGGGATGCCTATGCGGCGCTTGCCGACGTCCAGCAGCAGTCGATCATTGCCTTTCTGCGGACGCTCGAGGTGGCCAAATGAGACCCTCTTTCCTGACCTTTCTGGCTGCCTCTCTGGCCTTGGCCGCACTGCCCGTTCGGGCCGAGGATCGTGCCGTATCGCTCGCCCCGGTGCCGGCCTTTGTCGAACAGGCAGAGGCCGCCGGGATCACACATCATTATGATGGCCCTTGGGAGTATTTCGTGGGGGGCGGCGTCGCGATCGCCGATTGCAACGGCGACCGGCGTCCTGACCTGTTTCTCGCCGGCGGCAAGAACCCGGCCGGGCTTTACATCAACGAAAGCCCTACCGGCGGCGCTCTGGCCTTCCGCAAGGCTGATATGGGGCTTGGCGAGAAGGACCTTGTCCGCGCCACGGGGGCCTATCCGCTCGACTTCGACAATGACGGCAAGGTTGATCTGGTTATCCTTCGCGTTGGCGAAAATCTCCTGTTGCGCGGCCTTGGCGAGTGCCGCTTCGAAATTGCCAACCGTCAGGTCAAACTGGATGGTGGCAACGCCTGGAGCACGTCCTTTGCCGCGACATGGGAGCCAGGCCAAGCATTCCCGACGCTTGCCTTCGGCAATTATGTCGACCGGTCGCAGCCTGGATCGCCCTGGGGCACGTGCCATGACAATATGCTACACCGGCCGGCCGCCGGGCCTCGCCCGGACTACAGCCAGCCCCAGGCCCTGACACCGGGCTACTGCAGCCTGTCGATGCTGTTCACCGACTGGAACCGGTCCGGCGAACCGGCGCTGCGTGTTTCCAATGACCGCCAGTACTATCGTGGCGGTGAAGAGCAGCTCTGGGCCGTGCCGCCTGGACGTCCGGCGCAGGCCTACCGGCGGGCCGATGGCTGGCGCAAGCTGACCATCTGGGGCATGGGCATTGCCAGCATCGACCTCGATGTCGATGGCCTGCCGGAATATGCGCTGACGAGCATGGGCGATACCAAGTTGCAGAGCTTAGAACAGGAAGGGGACGAACTCGTCCCGGTCTATGCCGACATTGCCTTCGACAAGGGCGTGACGGCGCACCGGCCCTATACGGGGGACGATCTGCGCCCCTCCACCGGCTGGCACGCGGAATTCCAGGACGTCAACAACGATACCTTGTGGGATCTCTACATCGCCAAGGGCAATGTCGAATCCATGCCCGATTTCGCTGCCTTCGATCCGGACAACCTTCTGCTCGGCCAGTGGGATGGCAAGTTCGTGGAGACGGGCGACGCCGCCGGCATCGCCATGCCCCGGCGCGGCCGTGGCGGCGGGCTTGCCGATTTCAACGCCGACGGTCTGCTGGATCTCGTCGTCGTCAACCGGGGCGAGCCGGCCAGCCTGTTCCGCAATGTCGGGGCCGGGGATGCGGCGCAGGCGCGGCCACTCGGCAACTGGCTGGCAGTTGAGCTCGTCCAGCCCGGCAAGCCCAACCGGAATGCGGTCGGCGCAAAAATCAGCGTGCGTGTCGGGACGAAATCCGTCGAACGCGACGTGCTCATCGGCGGTGGCCATGCCTCCGGCCAGCTCGGCTTTGTCCATTTCGGCCTTGGCGTTTCGGAACGGGCCCAGGTGCGTGTGCGCTGGCCAGATGGCGAGTGGAGCCATTCCTACCGCGTCTTTGCCAACAATCACGTCGTGATCGAGCGCGGTGCCGAGGCGGCCAAGCTCTGGTTCCCGGAGTGATGCAGTCACCGATCCCCGAACTTCGTCACCTTATTCCTCTGCCCGGCTCGTGCTGCCGGGCGGAGACGCCTTGTCATGCCGTAAGCTCCCTTGAGGAATTTCAGCAACTTAGCAGGCGCAAAAATCTGACTATCATGTTCATATAATTATCCTTTCGAAAAATATTTGACTGTTTGGACAAATTTTCCTTCAATGCTTTCAGGAAAGCCTGTTCGAGACAAGAAACGGGCACCAGACATAGGTCGCCACCTTCCGGAGATCCATTCATGACTCAGACCAAGACAGGTCCTGACATCGCGCCTGCGCGCCTGTCGATGGATCAATACGCCAGAAATTTCTGCGACCTTCACCCGCGGCTTGATCCGCATGAGGCGAGGGTCGAGTCGGATCGCTGCTACTTCTGCTATGACGCGCCCTGTGTCACGGCCTGTCCGACCAGCATCGATATCCCGCTGTTCATCCGCCAGATCTCGACCGGCAACACCAACGGCGCCGCGCGGACCATTTTTGCCGAGAATATTCTCGGCGGCATGTGCGCCCGCGTCTGTCCGACTGAAACCCTGTGCGAGCAGGCTTGCGTGCGCAATGATGCGGAAGACAAGCCGGTGAAGATCGGCGAGCTGCAGCGCTACGCCACCGATCACTACATGGACACGCACGACACCACGCCCTTTACCCGGGGCGAGCCGACGCTGCGCCGCATTGCGGTGGTAGGTGCCGGCCCGGCCGGCCTGTCCTGCGCCCATCGTCTGGCGTCCTATGGCCATGACGTTGTGCTCTACGATTCCCGCTCCAAGGCTGGCGGCCTGAACGAGTACGGCATTGCCGCCTACAAGTCGGTCAATGATTTTGCGGCCCGCGAGGTCCGCTTCATCCTGTCGATCGGCGGCATCTCGGTGGTCAATGGCCAGACGCTGGGCGAGGACTTCTCGCTGCATCAGCTGCAGCAGGAATATGATGCGGTCTTCCTCGCCATCGGCCTGGCCGGAGTGAATGGCCTCTCCGTTCCCGGTGAAGATCTGGCAGGCGTCGTCGATGCAGTCAGCTACATCGCCGATCTGCGCCAGGCACCGGATCTGTCCCGCTTGCCGGTTGGTCGCCGCGTTGTCGTCATCGGCGGCGGCATGACCGCCGTCGACATTGCAGTCCAGAGCAAGCTGCTCGGTGCGGACGACGTGACCATCGCCTATCGCCGTGGCAAGGAAAACATGAACGCCAGCGAGTTTGAGCAGGATCTTGCTCAGACCAATGGCGTCCGCATCCTGCACTGGGTCGCACCGAAGGCAATCATCGGCACGGACGGTAAGGTCACCGGCATCGATCTCGAACGCACCCGTCTCGACAGCGCCGGCAAGCTCTCCGGTACAGGCGAGATCGTCCATCTCGATGCCGACATGGTGTTCAAGGCGGTTGGACAGAAGCTGGAACCTGCAGGGCTCAACGGTTCGGCTGCCGGCCTCACTCTCGACAAGGGTCGCATCGTCGTTGACGCCGACCGCGCCACCTCGCTGCCCAAGGTTTGGGCCGGCGGCGACTGTGTCGCCGGGGGCGAGGACCTGACGGTCGCCGCAGTCGAGGACGGCAAGATTGCCGCCGAAGCCATTCACCGGGCGCTCAGCGCCTGAGCCAGCCGTTTTTCGGGAGATCCCATCATGGTTGATCTGAGATCAGATTTCGTCGGCATCAAGTCGCCCAACCCGTTCTGGCTGGCCTCCGCGCCGCCGACCGACAAGGAATACAACGTCGTCCGCGCCTTCAAGGCAGGCTGGGGCGGTGTGGTCTGGAAGACCCTTGGCGAGGACCCGCATGTGGTCAACGTCAACGGCCCGCGCTATGGCGCGATCCACGGCAAGGACCGTCAGCTGATCGGCCTCAACAACATCGAGCTGATCACCGACCGTCCGCTCGAGGTGAACCTTCAGGAAATCAAGCGCGTCAAGCGCGACTGGAAGGACCGGGCGCTTGTCGTCTCGCTGATGGTTCCTTGCGAGGAAGCAAGCTGGGCCTCGATCCTGAAGCGCGTCGAGGAGACGGAAGCAGATGGTGTCGAGCTGAACTTCGGCTGCCCGCATGGCATGAGCGAGCGTGGCATGGGCGCGGCCGTTGGCCAGGTTCCGGAATATATCGAGATGGTCACCCGCTGGGTGAAGCAGTACACACGCATGCCGGTGATCGTGAAGCTGACGCCAAACATCACCGATGTCCGCAAGCCCGCCCAGGCGGCCAAGCGTGGCGGTGCGGACGCAGTCTCGCTGATCAACACGATCAACTCCATCGTCGGCGTTGACCTTGACCGGATGGCACCGACGCCGACCGTCGATGGCAAGGGCTCGCATGGTGGCTATTGCGGCCCGGCCGTGAAGCCGATTGCGCTCAACATGGTCGCCGAGATTGCCCGCGATCCGGCCACACGCGGCCTGCCGATTTCCGGCATCGGCGGCATCACCACCTGGCGCGATGCGGCCGAGTTCATCGCCCTCGGCGCCGGCAACGTGCAGGTCTGCACCGCCGCCATGACCTATGGCTTCAAGATCGTCGAGGAGATGATCGAAGGCCTGAAGGACTGGATGGGCGAGGCCGGCTACGAGCGCATTTCCGACTTTTCCGGCATGGCCGTGCCGAACGTGACCGACTGGCAGTATCTGAACCTGAACTACATCGCCAAGGCGAAGATCGATCAGGATCTCTGCATCAAGTGCGGCCGCTGCCACATCGCCTGCGAGGACACCTCGCATCAGGCGATCACCAACCTGGTGGACGGCGCACGCAAGTTCGAGGTCATTGACGAGGAATGCGTCGGCTGCAACCTCTGCGTTTCGGTCTGCCCGGTCGAGAACTGCATCACCATGGAAGCGATGCCCGCCGGCAGCGTTGACCCGCGCACGGGCGAGACCGTCGAACCGGACTACGCCAACTGGACGAGCCACCCGAACAACCCCAACGCCCTGCAGGCGGCGGAGTAAGCGGGTCAGCCAGACCGTTTAATGGGAAGGGTGCACCGGTTGTCGGTGCGCCCTTTAGGCTGCCGACAAACCTCTCGTCGTCATCCCGGACGCAGCGAAGTGGAGATCCGGGACCGGAGAGCCTGGGCTTTGCAGGCCATAACTGATCGAAATTTTGACGCCTCGACTCTTCGGTCCCGGCTCTCGCGTTGCTCGGCCGGGATGACGCCGCTGGCCCGGTTTTTTGAGCTCGGCAAATGCTCCGCGTCAGCAAAGCCCAGTTTCTGCGCCAATCAGCCTGCCAGTGCGCCCGAGGAACCTGCCGAAACTTCGGGCCCGGCATGCTGTCCGGTCCGCAGGCGAATGAATCCCTCGCTCGCAAGGTCCAGCAGCGGCTTGGGTCGGCTGAACAGATAGCCCTGCAGCATCTGGCAACCGGCGCTCGCCAGCATCACTTTCTGTTCTTCGGTTTCCACCCCCTCGGCAACGACGGACATGTCCAGGGTGCAGGCGAGGTCAACCAGCGAACCGATGATCGCCTGTGCCTTGGGGTCAGTGCCGAGGCGTGCAACGAAGCTGCGGTCGATCTTCAGGATGTGGAAGCGATACTGATGCAGGTAGCTGAGGCTTGAGTAGCCCGTGCCGAAATCATCGATGGCGATCCCGACCCCAAGCCGTGACAGCCGGCTGATTGCATCGTCGATGACGCCGGACCGGTCCATCATGACGGTCTCGGTCACTTCCAGCGTCAGGCGGGAGGGAGGCAGCCCGGTTTCCGCCAGCAGGGCCTCGATCTGCTGCGGCAGCGTGCCGGAACCAACCTGCGTGGCGCAGACATTGATTGAAACGCCGATATCGTCCCAGGTACTGGCATCGCGGATCGCACGCTGCAGGACCCAGCTGCCGATCATATTGATGAGGCCGGTTTCCTCTGCGACATCCAGAAAGGCTCCCGGTGGCAGCAGGCCCCTTTCGGGGTGATGCCAGCGCAGCAAGGCCTCCAGATGGCGCACCTTGCCATTCCGTGCGTCAACGATGGGCTGATAGAACAGGTCGAACTCGTCCCGCTCCAGCGCTTGCCGCATCCCGTCGCGCAGCCGGCGGCGCTCCCGCATTTCTTCGTCCATAGCCCTGTCAAAAAGCTTGAACTGCCGCCGTCCCCCGGCGCGGCAACGCTGCAGGGCGACGTCCGCAGCCCGCAGCAGGGACGGCATCCGCGTGCCGTGATCAGGGCGCAGCGCCACGCCAATCGAGCAAGAAACCTCGATGGCGTGATCGTCCAGCATGGCTGTCCTGTTGAGGGCGGCCGTCAGTGCCTTCACGTCGTCCATCAGCGCATCGGATGATGCCCGTCCGCTCAGGATCAGCACAAACTCATCGCCACCCATCCGTCCGATGATGTCGGTTCCCCGGCATGTCCGCTGCATCACGGTGACAATATGCTGGATCAGGTGGTCGCCGACCACATGCCCGAAGGCATCGTTGATCTGGGTCAGGTCGTCAATATCAAGGTAGATCACCCCCAGAGTTCCGGTGCTGGCGGGCGCCTTGTCCAGCAGTTCGTCCGCCGCAGCCAGAAAGAAATCCCGGCGCAAGAGCCCGGTCAGGCCATCATGCCGTGCGGCCTCGAGGACATCGCGCTTGCGCATCTCCAGTTCCCGGTAGGCTGCCGTATTCCGGCGCAGGATCAGAAGCGCGATCCCCAGAATGACGAAAAGCGCGATGGCAAGCACGGGGGCAGAGGCCAGAATGAGCTGTGACGCCCGCGCCATCGGATCCCAGGTCAGATAGGCGAGGGCGGCGCCATCCTCATCCCGGATCGCGGTTCCGTTCATGCCGGCGGGAATGGTCTGTTCCAGGAACAGGTTTGTCAGCGACAGCGACGACAACATGTCGGACAGGGCCTGGGCATCGATCTGTTTGACGGCCAGAAGCACGAGCGGCGCGCCCCGGCGCATCGGAATGCCGCCAGGATCCGGGATGATCGCCATGGCGGTCACAATGGCGAGGCGTCCGCCGATCTGGACTTCCGTTACCGCAGATACATCGTTCATCTTGCCTGAAAAATATGTGTCGCCATTGCGGGCAGTCACAAGGCCCGTCACATAGTTTTGCCGGATATCGCTGGTGAGCTTGGCAACTTGCGGAGACAGGATGGAGGCAAGAGCGAGTTCCGACGGTGCGCCTTCAGGATGGTACGAGAAGGCTTCGTTGAAGTCCCGGTCAAGGATGACGACCAGGTCATAGCCTTCGCGCACAGCCAGGCCACGGCCGAAGCGTGATCTCACCCACTCGGGGTCAAAGGCCGTGTCGGTGTTCGCATAGGCGGCGTTGGAGGCCGCATAGCGCTCGATCCGCTCGAGCAGTCGCAGCTTGTGGTTTTCATAGGCACGCTCGACCGAACTGGCTTCCCGTTTGGCCGACTCGCGCTCATAGATCAGGATGGCTGACAGGACAAAGATGAAGGCGGCAACGATTGCAGCGAACATGCCAACCAGCAGGACGACAAACGAATAGTTGCCCAGTTTCGCTGGCTTGAGGTCCAGCGTTCTTGCCAGAGGCGAGGCGAGAACTTCTGTCTCTGTCGTGGTTTTCATGCGGATCTGCGGGCTTTTCAGCTTCCGTTGGCGTTCTGATCAAGCCTCTCCGCTAAGGCTTAATTTTCTCTGGGTTTTTCCGGGCGTATTCGCTGTACCGAGCAAAGGTTGTGCTGAAACGACCCGTCGCACGCAAAAAGGGGCGCGAAAAATCCGCGCCCCTCGTAAAACTTGCAATGCCGATCTTGCCTATTCGGCCGCGTCGACCTTGATCACGCCGCGGCGGATCTGGTCTTCCTCAATCGATTCGAACAGGGCGCGGAAGTTGCCCTCGCCGAAGCCTTCGTCGCCCTTGCGCTGGATGAACTCGAAGAAGATCGGGCCGATGACGGTCTTGGAGAAGATCTGCAGCAGGATCTTGGTCATGCCGCCGTCGATGACGCCTTCGCCATCGATCAGGATGCCGTGCTTCTTCATGCGGTCGAGCGGCTCGTCATGGCCGTTCACGCGGGCATGGGAGCGCTCGTAATAGGTCTCCGGCGGGCCCGGCATGAACTTCAGGCCGTTGTCGGCCAGCTTGTCCGTCGAGCCATAGATGTCATCCGTGCCGACGGCGATGTGCTGGATGCCTTCGCCCTTGTACTTGCGCAGATATTCCTCGATCTGGCTGGTGTCGTCCTTGGACTCGTTCAGCGGGATGCGGATCTTGCCGCAGGGCGAGGTGATGGCACGGCTGACCAGACCGGTGATACGGCCGTCGATGTCAAAGAAGTGGATCTGCTTGAAGCCGAACAGGTTGCGGTAGAAGTCCCACCACTTGTCCATGTTGCCGCGATAGACATTGTGGGTCAGGTGGTCGAGATAATAGAAGCCGACGCCTTCCGGCTTCGGGTTTGCGCCGTCCAGCCAGTCGAATTCGGCAGAATAGGCCGAGCCCTTGTCGCCATAGGTGTCGACGAAATACAGCAGCGAGCCGCCGATGCCGATGATGGCCGGCACGTCGAGTGCCTTGTCGTCGCCCTCATAAGGCGTCGCGCCCATCTTCACCGCATGGTCAAACGCCTTCTGCGCGTCGACAACGCGCCAGGCCATGCCCGGAGCGCAGGGGCCATGCGCCTCGACGAAACGCATGCCGAAGGAGCCCGGCTCGGCATTCAGCACATAGGTGACGTCGCCCTGACGGTAGAGGGTGATGTTCTTGGTCTTGTGCTTGGCGACCGGAACATAGCCCATCTTGCGGAACAGCTCGTCCAGCTTTTCCGGTTCCGGGTGCGAGAATTCGACAAATTCGAATCCATCGGTGCCAGCTGGATTTGCGTCGCTGATCACAGCCGGGGGGGCGTCGTGCGGAAAGGGTCCCATGGTGTCTCCTCCTCTGGACTTACACGTAGGTCCAGAGTGCGCTTTGCACCGCGCAAGGTGTGTGCAAAGAAGGTGACAGTCGGACGCGCTTCGCACATTATGTGCTTTAAACCTCGCTTTGGTGCATGAATATGGAACTCGACAGCTTTGATCTGCGCCTTCTTGGTGCGCTGCAGGAGAATTCCGCACTGACCAACCAGCAACTCGGTGAGCGGATCGGCCTCTCGGCGAGCCAGGTGTCGCGCCGGCGGCAGTCTCTGGAAGGGGAGGGGATCATCCGCCGCTATCGGGCGGATCTGGCTACCGAGCGGCTTGGTTTCGCGGTCACCGCCTTTGTCGGTGTCACGCTGGGGGCGCATAGTCGCGAGAACGCCCGGCGCTTTCGTGCCATGGTGCAGGCCATGCCGGAGGTGCAGGAGGCGCATACGCTGACCGGCGATGTCGACTACATGCTGAAGATCGTCGTGCCGGACCTGAAGGCGCTGAGCCGGGTGATCAACGACGACCTGTTGCCGCATGAGGCGGTGCAACATGTGCGCTCGTCCATCGCCATGGACACGCTGAAGGATGACAACCAGCTGCCGCTTGGCAGCCGCTGAGAGCCCTTCGCGGTTGCTGCATGACATTTCGGGCAGGTTGCTTGTATCCGGCGCTCCGCGCTCCCATGTCAGCGTCATCTGACCTGACCGCAGCCGGAGTGCCCCGATGTTTGATGCCAAGTCGCTTCTCGACCAGTTCCTCGGTTCCGCACAGGGCCAGCTTGACCCCCGCAAGGGCGGTGCAGGTGGCTCCGGCGACCTGATGCAAAAGGGCAAGGATTTCCTGTCGTCCAACGCCGGCGGCCTGGCCGCTGGTGGCCTTGCGGGCATTCTTCTGGGCAGCAAGACCGGCCGCAAGATTGGCGGCAAGGCACTGACCTACGGCGGTCTCGCCCTGGTCGCAGGCCTCGCCTACAAGGCCTACAAGGACTATCAGGCCGGTCAGCAGCCCGGCAGTCAGGCCTCTGGCGCAAATGCTGGCCCAAACGCAGGCCCGAACGCTGGCCAGACGGGCGCATCGTCCGACATGGGCACCTCCGGTCCCTGGTCGCGCGCGCCGCTTGAACTGGAAGCCCCGCGTGGCACGGCCTTCGATCCCGAACGGGCACCGGGCGGCAGCCAGCAGGTGGCGGTGACCCTGCTTACCGCGATGATCGCGGCGGCCAAGGCGGATGGTCACATCGATGCCGATGAACAGCGCCGCATCTTCGGCAAGATGGATGAGGCCGGCCTCGACAACGAAGCCAAGGCGTTCCTGATGGACGAGCTGCGTGCGCCGTTGGACCTCGACAAGATCGTCGCCAGCGCCACCACGCCGGAAACCGCCGCCGAGATTTATGCCGCTTCGCGTCTCGCCATCGATCCCGATCACCGCGCCGAGCACGCCTATCTCCAGATGCTGGCGGCCCGGCTCGATCTTGATCCGGCCCTGGTTGCCGAGATCGAGAATGCGGTGAAGGAAGCAGAACTGGCCTGACCGCTTTGGTCTGACCACCACTTTTTGCGGCGAAGGCTGGGCCACTCGGCTATCGGGTGGCTGCGGCCGCTGCCCGCTGCCACTCTCCTGTCCGGATCTTGCAGTCCAGACAGGAGACACACATGGCATTCCAGATCGAACCATTGGCCGCTGACAGCTTCAGACATCTTTTCTCGATGTCCGATACCGAATTGGCTGCCCGCAATATCGACATCCACATCGCCGACAAGAAGCCGGGTTATCCCTGCCGTCTAGGGCTCCGTTTTGCCGAGGTCGGCGAGCGGCTGCTGCTCGTCAACTACGAGCATCTGCCGTATGACACGCCTTACCGGGCCTCACATGCGATCTATGTCTGCGCGGACGCCGAAAGCCTGCGCCCCGAGGTCTCGACGGTTCCGGAATCCCTGCGCGTGCCGGCCTTGTCCGTCCGCGCCTTCAACGCAGCGCACCGGATCGTCGATGCGAATGTGGTCAGCGGCAAGGACCTGACGGACGAGATCGAACGCATGTTTGCCGATCCGCAGGTCGACTATCTGCATTTCCACTATGCGAGCCGGGGCTGTTATGCGGCGAGGGCTGTGCGCGCCTGAGGGCAGGGTTTCTTTGCCGTGACAAGAAATGCAGGTCCGTTGTGCGGGCCTGCGCCTTGACCGCCGCCGCTGCCGGATGTCTCCTTGGTGAACGTGCAGACAACACTGCACGGCTGGAGGCAGCATGCAGGATCTGGGCACGTGGGATTACATCATCGTCGGCGCGGGTTCGGCCGGCTGTGTATTGGCCAACCGCCTGTCGGCCGATCCGGATGTCAAGGTTCTGCTGTTGGAGGCTGGCGGCCCGGACAATTACCACTGGATCCACATTCCCGTCGGCTATCTCTATTGCATGGGCAACCCGCGCACGGACTGGTGCTTCAAGACCGCAGCCGAATCCGGCCTTAATGGCCGCAGCCTCATCTATCCGCGCGGCAAGGTGCTGGGCGGCTGCTCGTCGATCAACGGCATGATCTACATGCGCGGCCAGGCGCGCGATTATGACGGCTGGCGACAGCTGGGCCTGACGGGCTGGGGCTGGGACGATGTGCTGCCGCATTTCCGCGCGTCGGAGGATCATTTCGCGCTGGACGACGATCTGCATGGCCAGGGCGGCGGTCTTCGGGTCGAGCCGCAGCGCCTGTCCTGGGAGGTGCTCGACGCCTTCCGCGATGCCTGCGTCGAGACGGGCATTCCGAAGGTCGATGATTTCAATCGCGGTGACAATTTCGGCGCGTCCTATTTCCAGGTCAACCAGAAGCGCGGCATTCGCTGGAACACGGCCAAGGGGTTCCTGCGCCCGGCGATGAAGCGGGCCAATCTCAAGGTCCTGACCCACGCCGAAGTCCAGTCCCTGACCCTCGAGGGACGTCAGGTCACCGGCGTGTCCTTGAAACTGAGAGGCCAGCCTGCTGTGGCGCGTGCCGCCGGCGAGGTTATTCTTGCCGCCGGTGCCGTGAAGTCGCCGCATATCCTCGAACTGTCGGGCATCGGCAAGGCCGCCGTCCTGGAGCGGATTGGCACCGAGATCCGGCACGAGATGCCGGACGTCGGCGAAAACCTCCAGGATCACCTGCAGCTGCGCACCATCTTCAAGGTCGACGGTGCCGTCACGCTCAACCAGATGGCCGGCACCCTGTTCGGCAAGGCGAAGATTGCCCTGCGCTATGCGCTCACTCGCTCGGGCCCGATGTCGATGGCGCCGAGCCAGCTCGGTGTCTTTGCCCGCTCGGATCCGTCCTTTGAGACCGCCAACATCGAATACCATGTGCAGCCGCTGTCCCTCGACAAGTTCGGCGAGCCGCTGCATCCCTTCCCGGCCATCACCGCCAGCGTCTGCAATCTCCGGCCAGACAGCCGCGGCCATGTGCACGCGGTCAATCCGGATCCGTCCGACCAGCCGGAAATCCGTCCCAACTATCTCTCCGCCGGCAGTGACCGCAAGGTTGCGGCGGACAGCATTCGCCTGACGCGCCAGATCATGCAGGCCCCGGCCATGGCGCGTTACCGCCCGTCCGAGTATCTGCCCGGATCGCGGTTCGAGAGCGACGAGGATCTGGCCCGGGCTGCCGGGGACATCGGCACCACCATTTTCCACCCGACCAGCACCTGCCGCATGGGCATCGATGACCGGGCCGTGGTGGACGAGCGGTTGCGGGTCCGGGGCGTCTCCGGCCTGCGCGTGGTCGACGCGTCGGTGATGCCGCTGATCACCTCGGGCAACACCAACGCCCCGACCGTCATGATTGCCGACAAGGGTGCGGCGATGATCCGCGAGGATCGCCGGCGCGGCTTGTCCAACTGAGGCGGCTCAGCAGACCGCTTCGATCTGGCGCGAATCTGCTCTAGTGTCAGCGCATGACGCAGCGTTTCATGAGACGGCGCCGGGGGCCGCGCCAACGGATTGCCATTGTCGCCGGACTTTGTCTGGTGGCGTTTCTTGTCGTCTGGCTGACCGGTGTTGCCAGCCTGCGCGTGTTTCTGGGGGATCTCAAGCTGCGCAAGGAGGCGGCGCTTGCCGTTCAGGCTGGAGCGCTGGAGAGTTTGCTGGACAAGTACCGGCTGATGACCCCGCTCTTAGCCCGCCGGCCTGACATCGCCCGCATCATCGAAACCGGCAGCCGCGCGGAGGGAGACCGGATCGCAGCCATTGCCGCAGCCATGTCCAGCGCGCGTGAGGTCTGGTTTCTTGATGCCGACGGCCAACCGGTCGCTGTCAGTCCGCCGCCAGACGGGCTCCCCACTCCCGCGCCGCCGGATATCCGTCATGCCTTCTCGGCCGCGATGTCGGGTCAACTCGGCCGTGAAGTTCTGGGCGGACAGGACAGGAATGCCGGCAGCTATATTTTCGCTTCCGGCGTGCGCGGCGAAACAGGCCTTGTTGGCGCGGTCGCGGTCAGGGTCAGTCTCGAAGATATCGAACGGGCCTGGGCGCTCAGTCTGGATGCGCTGATTGCGGTGGATGCGGAGGGGCGGATCGTAGCCTCGAATGTTGCCGGTTGGCGCGGCCTGTCCTACCAGCCAAGGGATGACCGGCGCGGTGCCTCGTTCCTCTTTGGTCTCGAACCGGGCGGGCTGGCTGGGGAATACCTGCTTGTCCGTGGTCCCGGCACCGGCATCGGGCGTCCCTATGTTGCCCTCGGCGAGGATCTGCCGATCCTCGGCTGGCGCGTCTATCTGCTCGCAGATACGGCCGAGGCGGAAACCCAGACCGCCAATGCCATGCTGATCGCCTTTCTGGTGTCCATTATCGCCGGTGGTGTGGTGTGGTCCGTGTTCGAACGGCAGGATGCGATGGCACGTCGCCTGCGCAGCAACCGGGCGGCGGCGCTCTGGCTGGAACGAAGGGTCCAGAGCCGCACCCGGCAGTTGACCCGCGCCAATGGGCTCCTGGCAGACGAGGTGCAGGAGCGCCAGCAGGCGGAAGAGGACCTGCGCCGGACCCAGGCAGGGCTCGTCCAGGCGGCGAAGCTGGCGACACTCGGGCAGATGTCGGCAGCGCTCAGTCATGAGTTCAACCAGCCGCTGGCCGTCATTTCCACTCACGCGGAAAATGCCGGCATGCTGATAGCGCGGGGGCAGGCAGACAGGGCGCAGGACAATCTCGCCCGCATCACGGCCATGGTTCATCGGATGGCCGAAATCGCCCGCACCTTGAAAGGGTTTACCCGCCGCGCCGGCACGGAGGTGCAGATTGTTTCGCTGACCCAGGTCGTGGAAGAAGCCCTGCTTCTGGTCATGCCGCAAGCCAAGCGCAACGGCGTGCCGCTGCGGGTCACGCGGCCGGATCATGATGTGCGTGTCGCCGGTGGGCGCATCCGGCTGGAGCAGGTGGTTGTGAACCTGTTGAGCAATGCGCTCGACGCCGTCGAGGGCCGGCCGGACCCTGAAGTCGAGATCCGCCTGAGGATCGACGATGCGGTCGTGCTCGACGTGCTCGACAATGGTCCGGGCATCCCTGAGGCGGTCATGGACCAGATCTTCGATCCCTTCTTCACGACCAAACCGGTCGGGGAGGGGCTGGGCCTCGGCCTTTCCATCGCCTACAAGATCGTTCACGATTTTTCCGGCAGTCTTGTTGCCTCCAACAGGGCGGAAGGCGGCGCCTGCTTCCGCATGCGCTTGCCGCTCGCAGAACCAGTTAACCGGGCGGCGGAGTAAGACATGGATCAGGCAACGGTCTATCTGGTGGATGATGAGGAGGATCTCAGGTCCGGCCTGGCCCAGGGCCTGGAACTGGCCGGGCATCACGTCATCACTTTCGATGATCCCGAGCACGTTCCGGAAAGCCTCGGGCGGGATGCCTATGGCGTGCTCGTTACCGATATCCGCATGCCGAAGATGGACGGGTTCGATCTGATGCGCCGGGCGCTGGAGATCGATCCGGCGCTTCCCGTCGTGCTGATCACCGGGCATGGCGATGTTCCGCTGGCAGTCGAGGCGATGCGCAGCGGAGCCTATGACTTCCTCGAGAAACCCTTTGCGGTCAGCCATCTGGCCGCTGTTATCGAGCGGGCACTGGAGAAGCGGCGCCTGGTGCTCGAAAACCGCATTCTGCGCGAACGCCTGGCCGACAGTTCCGATCTCGACAGCCGGCTTGTGGGCCGCGCACCGGTCATGGAGAGGCTGCGCCGGCAGGTGCTCGCGTTGGCCCCGACCGATGCCGATGTGCTGATCCTGGGCGAAACCGGGGCCGGCAAGGAGGTCGTCGCGCGGGCCTTGCATGAGCATGGTCCGCGGCGCGAACGGCCTTTCGTTGCCCTGAATTGCGGTGCACTGCCGGCTGATATCATCGAGTCCGAATTGTTCGGGCACGAGAAGGGCGCCTTCACCGGGGCCAGCGGCCAACGCATCGGCAAGCTCGAGCATGCCCATGGCGGCACGGTGTTTCTCGACGAGATCGAATCCATGCCGCTGGACCTGCAGGTCAAGCTGTTGCGGGTGATTGAAACCCGAACCATCGAGCGCCTCGGCTCCAACAGGGTGATCCCGCTCGACGTCCGCTTCGTCGCGGCCACCAAGGAGGATCTCGCCAAGGCCGCAGCCGAAGGTCGGTTCCGCAAGGATCTGGTCTACCGGCTCAATGTGGTGACCTTGTCGCTGCCCTCGCTGCGCGACCGGCGGGAGGACATTCCGCTGTTGTTCTTCCATCTGGCCCGCGAGGCCCGGGCTCGCTACCGACGCGAGATCCCCGATATGCCGCCGGACTACATGGCCGAGCTGATGAGCCGGGAGTGGCCGGGCAATGTGCGCGAATTGCGCAATGTCGCCGACCGCTTCGTCCTTGGGCTTGAAGGCTTCGACGAGGGCGGCACGCCCCGGGCTGACAGTCTGTTTTCGCGCGTGGCGGCTTATGAGAAGTCGCTGATCCTGGCCGAGCTGGCGCGCCAGTCCGGCAGCATCAAGGGCACCTATGAAACGCTCGGCCTGTCGCGCAAGGCGCTCTACGAGAAGATGCGCAAATACGGCCTTGGCAAGGACTACGAGAGCGAAGCCTGAGGGACGCGGCCTGATCTGATGTGTCGAGTTCGACCCATTTGCAACGTGATCCATGTGTCGGGTTCGACACATGGGTTTGCCGGTGGGGCGAGGGGTGTTTGGAAGGTGAGGGAATAATTTATTGATTTCAGTATCTTGCGGTGCGTCCATCGAGTTGGCATGGGCATTGCAAAAGGGCGAGTGCCGGACGCGAAGCTCCGGCCCTGAAGATTTGTCTGGGAGGACACCCATGAAGAAGATGTTGCTGGCTGCTGCTGCGGCCACGGTGATGCTTGCCACTCCGGCGCTGGCGGACGACTGCCAGCCGGGTGAAGTGGTCATCAAGTTCAGCCACGTGGTGGCCGCCGCCGGTCATCCCAAGGGCGAGGCCGCTGAAGTTCTGGCCAAGCGGATCAACGAGGAGATGAACGGCAAGGCCTGCATGCAGGTGTTCCCGAACTCCCAGCTGTTCGACGACGACAAGGTGATGGAGGCCCTGCTGCTTGGTGACGTGCAGCTCGCAGCGCCGTCGCTGGCGAAGTTCGAGGCCTACACACTGAAGTACCGCCTGTTCGACCTGCCGTTCCTGTTCAAGGATTCTGCTTCGGTGGACCGGTTCTTTGTCAGTGATGCCGGCAAGGGCCTGCTGACCTCCATGACCGATGTCGGGTTTCTCGGCCTTGGCTACTGGAACGCCGGCCTGAAGCAGTTCTCCGCCAAGAAGCCGTTGCAGTTGCCCTCCGATGCAAATGGTCTCAAGTTCCGCATCCAGACCTCGGATGTGGCCGAAGCCATGATCTCGGCCATGGGCGGCAATGCCCAAAAGCTAGCGTTCAAGGAAGTTTATGGCGCGTTGCAGACCGGTGTTGTCGATGGGCAGGAGAACACCTGGTCCAACATCTACACCCAGAAGTTCTTCGAAGTGCAGGACGGCATCACCGAGACCAACCACCAGCTCCTGGCCTATCTGCTGGTTACTTCGGATGAGTGGCTGAACAGCCTGCAGCCGGACGTCAAGGAACAGTTCCTGAAGATCGTCGATGAAGTCACGGTCGAAGCCAACGCCAGTGTTGCCCGGATCGAGTCCGAGAACCGCGAGCGCATCAAGGCGGCCGGGACCGTTTTGCGTGAACTGACACCGGAGCAGCGCCAGGCCTGGGTCGAGGCGATGAAGCCGGTGTGGACCAAGTTCGAAGGCGATATCGGTGCTGATCTGATCAACGCCGCCGTTTCCGCCAACAGCGGCAGCTAAGCACACAAGTCGACAGTCTCGCGCACCGGAGGGGTTTGCCCCTCCGGTCACCCGGTGGCATCGCGCCGCCGGGGCGGGGATGTTTTATCCTGGGGGCACGTCCATGCAACGTTTCGATTCCCTGGTTACCCGCTTCGAGGAGGGGGTGATCGCCTTTCTCATGGCGGCGATGACCATTGTCACCTTCACACAGGTGGTTGCCCGATATGGCTTCAACTCCGGCTGGACCGGCGCTCTGGAGTTCACCCGCATCCTCTTCGCTTGGCTGATCCTGTTCGGCATGAGCTACGGGGTGAAGATCGGATCGCATCTGGGCGTTGATGCCATTATCCGGCTGTTTCCGAAGCCGGTCTTCCGCACGCTCGCCGTGTTCGGTGCGCTGTGCGGTGCGGCCTATGCGGTGATTCTCCTGTCTGCGGACTGGCTGCAGTTTTTCGGCATCAATGCCCGTGGTGGCGCCATCGACTACTGGTCGAAGATGTACAAGGTCGGCATTGGTCTTGATGACCTGCGCTACCCCGAAATCATCCAGGAGACCTTCGGCACCAAGGAGCGCGTGCAGCGCTGGATTGCCTATCTGATCCTGCCGATTGGTCTTGCCCTGCTTGCCTTCCGCTGTTTCCAGGCAGCCTGGCAGATCATCACGGGCCAACGCGAGATCATGATCGCTTCGCATGAAGCCGAAGAACTCGTTGCCGAGAACAAGGACGTCCTGAAGGACTGAGGGTCACCACCATGGAAGCTGCCATTCTCTTTATCATGGTGCTCGGGCTCCTGTTTCTCGGAGTGCCGATTGCCATTTCGCTGGGCCTGTCCAGCGTGCTCACCATCGCGCTGTTCTCGAACGACTCCGTGTCGTCGGTTGCCCTGCAGCTGTTCACGGCCTCGCAGAACTACACGTTGCTGGCCATTCCGTTCTTCATTCTCGCGTCTGGCTTCATGTCGACGGGCGGTGTGGCGCGGCGCATCATCCGCTTTGCCATTGCCTGCGTCGGCCATATGCGCGGCGGCATGGCCATTGCGGCCGTGTTTTCCTGCATGCTGTTTGCCGCCCTGTCCGGCTCGTCGCCGGCGACCGTGGTTGCCATCGGCACGATTGCCATCGCCGGCATGCGCGAGGTTGGCTACACGAAGGAGTTCGCCGCCGGCGTCATTGCCAATGCCGGCACACTCGGAATTCTCATTCCGCCGTCGATCGTCATGGTCGTCTACGCGGCCGCAACGGATGTCTCGGTCGGGCGCATGTTCCTGGCCGGCGTCATTCCGGGCCTGGTTGCAGGCCTCATGCTGATGGCCGCGATCTACGTCAATGCCCGGATCAAGGGCATGCCGAAGCAGACCTTTGCCGGTGTGAAGGAAATTCTGTCGGCAGGTGGTGAGGCCGGCTTCGGACTGCTGCTCATCGGCATCATCCTGGGCGGCATCTACGGCGGCGTCTTCACGCCGACGGAAGCTGCCGCTGTCGCCGCCGTCTATGCGTTTTTCATCGCGGTTTTCATCTACCGCGACATGGGGCCGCTCAAGGGCGTGCCCATGCGCAAGGACGGAGAGTCGATCGGAACTGCCATCGTGCGCAACCTGTGGCTCACGATAGCAAACTTCGTGCCTGGTTTCTTCCACGCCGAGACACGCAAGGTGCTGGTTGACGCCGGTCGGACGACGATCATGCTGATGTTCATCATCGTCAACGCCCTGCTCTTCGCGCATGTGCTGACATCCGAGCGTATCCCGCAGATCCTGACCGATGTGATGGTGGATGCCGGGTTCAACTGGTTCACCTTCCTGATTGCCGTCAACATCATCCTGCTGATCGGCGGTCAGTTCATGGAGCCGTCAGGCTTGCTGCTGATCGTGGCTCCGGTGGTGTTCCCGATTGGCATGGCGCTCGGTGTCGATCCGATTCACCTGGGCATCATGATGGTCGTGAACATGGAAATCGGCATGATCACGCCGCCGATCGGCCTCAATCTGTTCGTCACGTCCGGCATAACGGGGATGAGCCTGATCCAGGTGGTGCGGGCGTCCATGCCCTTCGTGGCGATCCTGTTCCTGTTCCTGATCCTGGTGACCTATGTCCCGGCCCTGTCGACCTGGCTGCCTTACACGCTGATGGGCCCGGAACTGATCCTGAACAAGTAGGCACCCGCACCAGACACGAAACAGGCCGGCTCGCGAGAGCCGGCCTGAGCTTGATGACAAACCTCGACCTCACCGAAGTCATCCCGGCCAAGCGAAGCGCCGAGCCGGGACCGGAGAGCCGCGACCTCTATCTTTCAATGAGTTACCCTAGGAGAGACCTTGGCCCTCCGGTCCCGGGTCTCCGCTCCGCTGCGCCCGGGATGACGATAGAGGGTTTATCAGCAGTCTGAGGCCGGCCCCTGTGAGCCGGCCTTTGTTTTACGGGACATGCTCACGCTGCCGGCATGGGGCCGACATAGCGGGAGCCGGGGCGGATCAAACGGCCGGTCGCCCGCTGTTCGGCGACATGGGCGCACCAGCCGGCAACACGACCCGTGGCGAAAAGCGGCGTGAACAGACCGCGGTCGATGCCTGCCGCTTCCAGCAGCACGGCCGTGTAGAACTCGACGTTGGTGTTGAGCGGCCGGTCCGGCTTGTGCCGGGCCAGGGCTGCCACCGCCTCCCGTTCCACCCCCTCGGCCAGCGCCAGGCGGCCGTCGGCGGCTTCAAGCGTCGCCAGTCCCGCTTTCAGCACATCCGCGCGCGGATCCCGCTGCCGGTAGATCCGATGGCCGAAGCCCATCAGCCTTTCACCTCTTGCAAGGGCGTCGGTGATCCAGGGTTCCGCCCGCTCAGGGGTGCCGATGGCATCGAGCATATCGAGCACCGGGCCCGGCGCGCCGCCATGCAGCGGGCCTTTCAGCGCCCCCATGGCCCCCAGCACCGCCGATCCCATGTCCGCACCCGTCGAGGCGATCACCCTTGCGGTGAAGGTCGAGGCGTTGAAGCCGTGGTCGAGGATGGTGACAAGGTAGCGGTCGATTGCAGCCACCGCGCGTGCGGTCGGTGCCGTGCCTGTCAGCATGGTCAGCAGGTCTTCCGCGCTTGCGGCCGTCGGGCTTGGGGCAATCGGGGCTTCGCCTCTCCCGATCCGCGCGGCGGCAGCCAGCAGCACGGGCAGGGCGCCGGTGATTGCGAAGGCATCTTCTGCGGCCTCTTCGCGGCACAGGGCAGCGAGCCCCAGTCGCATCCGCTCGTAGATGCCGAGCCCGGGTCCGGCTGCCCGCATCACCGGGACGGCGGAGGCAAAGGCCTGCAGGCGGGCGGCGGCGAGGGCGTCGGCGAGGGCGTCGGCAAGGGGCCGGGTCTGCGGCATTGGCAGCAGCCCTTGCCAGAAAAACTCCAAGGCTGCCTCGAAAGTCAGATGACCGGCAAGGTCCTCGATGTGCCTCCCCCGCAGGATCAAACGGCCATTGGCGCCGTCGACTTCGCTCAGGATCGTGTCGGCGGCAACAATGCCCTCGAGGCCTGGGGCAAGGATGGCACGCGTGGCGGTGCTGGGAGGGAAACTGACGGTCATGGGACGCTCCTGTGTCTGGCAATCCGGCCAAGCTTCGCGTCCCGGCGTTGATATCGTCAATATTGATAGATACAATCAATGTGTGACAACTCCGCTCTATCTTTCCGCGCGTGAGGCTGCGGCCGAACTCGGCGTGCAGCCCGCCACGCTCTATGCCTATGTCAGCCGTGGCCTGATCCGGTCTGTTCCCGGTCCCGGCAAGCAGAAGCGGTATGATGCCTCCGACATCCGGGGACTTGCGGCGCAGCGCGACCGGCCTGAGCCGGTTGCGACAACGTCTCTGACCGGCGGCGCTGTCCTTGAGACGCGCCTGACGCTGATCGCCGAAGATGGACCGTGGTACCGGGGCCATTCAGCGCTGGATCTGGCGGAGAGTTTCACGCTCGAGGCCGTCGCCGGGCTGCTGTGGGCGTGCGACAGCGATCCCTTTGCCACACCGCCGCCGCCCGCCTTGCCGGTTCCACCCGACGGCTGCGCACCGCTGGAGCGATTGATGCTGGCGCTTGCGGCGTATCCCTTGATTGATCCCGCCGCCTACACCCGGGCTCCGGCGTTGCTGCCGGTCAAGGGCGCCGCTCTGCTCAGGATCGGTGTCGCCGCACTCGCGGGGCTGCCGGTTCCGTCTGCGGAACCGCTGCATCGTCAGCTGGCGCTAGCCTTTGGTGTAGCGACCGAGGCCGGCGCAGATCTGGTCCGGGCGGCGCTGATCCTGTCGGCGGATCATGAGCTCAACACCAGCGCGTTTGCCGTGCGCTGTGCCGCGTCCACCCGCGCGCCGCTGCATGCGGCGCTGCTGTCGGGCGTTGGGGCATTCAGTGGCCCGCGTCATGGGGCCGCGTCCGATCGGGTCGCGGCCTGGCTGGCCGAGATCCGCGATCCGGTGGATATTGCCCCGGTGCTGCAGCAGCGGCTTCAACGCGGGGATCCGCTCCCCGGCTTCGGACATATGGTCTACCGTGGCGAGGATCCGCGCGCGACCTGTCTCCTGGCGCGCGCACGTCGGGCCCTGCCGGACAATCCTGTTCTGGAATTGGCGCCTGCCTTGATCGCCCGGGCGGCGGAATTGTTCGGCGCGGCGCCCAACATCGACTTTGCCCTCGCACTTGTCGTACGTGCGCTCGGCCTGCCGCCGGATGCCGCGAAGATCCTGTTCTGTGCCGGTCGAATTGTCGGGTGGATTGGTCATGCGCTGGAGCAGATAGCGGTTCCCGAGCAGATCAGGCCACGCGCGACTTATGTCGGCGAGCGCCCGCGCCGGGGCAAGTGATAGAGGCCGAGGTTACCAGTTAACCTTGTTTCTCATGACAATCTTAAACAAGTTCACCGACCCTTGGGGCTGGTTTCCAGCGCCCATGAAAGGGGTCCGCCGTGCGTTTGCGGCCTGTTGTCATCTCGGGCTTCCTGCTTTCGGCCCTGCTTCTGCTCAGCGGCTGCGGCTCGCTGTCCGGCGTGACGGGGCTTGGCTGGATGACGTCGTCGTCCGACAAGATCACCTATAACGACACCGAATGGTGCGTGCCGCGCAGCCTGAAGAAGGTGCTCAACCGGGTCGCTGATCGCTATGGCCGGGTGACGGTGCACTCGACCAAACGCTGGTGGTTGGAAAACTGGTGGAAGGGCGGCGCCAGCAACTCCTACCACCTCGATTGCAAGGCGGTCGATTTCACCGTGCGCGGCGATCCCGGCGCGATCCTCGCCTTCCTGAAAGCGCAACCGGAAGTGGGCGGTTACAAGCGCTATGCCTTCGGCCACTACCACATCGACACCGGCCCGCGCCGCACCTGGTAGGCGGCAAGCGGCGCCTGCGGCAGCAGGTTCAGGCTATTCAGGCCAGTTCGCCCATTTCGATGGCGAGTTCCCACGAAACCGGGTCGAAGCCGAGCAGCGTCCGGCCCTTGGCAACCACGATTGGCCGCTTGATCACCGAGGGCTGGTCCAGCATCAGGGCCAGCGCGCTGGCGGCATCCTTCACCGCAGCCTGGTCCTCCTCCGGAAACTTGCGCCATGTTGTCCCCTTGCGGTTGACCACCTGGTCCCAGCCGAAGGTTTCGATGAAGCCCTGCAGCGTGGCTGCGTCGGCGCCATCCTTCTTGTAATCATGGAAGGTATAGGCAAGCCCCGCCGCTTCCAGAAAAGCCCGGGCCTTTTTCACCGTGTCGCAGTTCCTGATGCCGTAAACGATCATTCCACCCTCGCGTTTGCCGCCTCTGCTCATGGGCCCTAGATGCGCCAGCCAGCCGGTAAAATCCACCCCTGTTGATGCCGATGGCGACAGCCATCCTGCCGGACGGGCTGGACGGGCTTGCAGGACAGAGGTTGCGGCGGCATACGTAAACATGCGGTGCGGTTCGATCCGCTCCGGCAGGAGGGGATAAGGTCATGGCCCGGCAGGACACGCGCACACCACCTGGGAAGGGGCCGGTTACCCAGCAGCTCCGGCTTTATTCCGGGCTTGTCCTGTTTGTGTTTGCCTCAACGCATTTTCTCAATCATGCCCTTGGCAATATTTCCCTCGAATGGGCGCAACGGGCGCAGGATCTCAGGATTGTGGTCTGGTGGTCATGGCCGGGAACCATCCTTCTTTACGGCGCCTTGCTGCTGCATGTCGGTTTTGCCCTCTACCGGATCGCGATGCGGCGCACGTTCAAGATGCCGGCCTGGGAAGCGCTTCAGATCCTTCTCGGTCTTGCCATTCCGTATCTCCTGATCCGGCATATCGCGATGACCCGCGGGGCCGTGGCCCGCTATCATTCGTTTCTCGATTACCAGCACGAACTTTCGGTGCTCTGGCCCGGATCCGGCCTGACGCAGAGCTTCCTGCTGGTGATCGTCTGGCTGCATGGCTGCTTCGGCCTGCATTTCTGGCTCAGGTTGAAGCCTTGGTATCCGAACTGGCGTGGGACGTTGCTGACGTTTGCCGTGGCGGTTCCGATCCTGGCACTGACGGGCTGGATCAACGCGGCACGCCGCCTGGTGCTGGAAGGCCAGTTTCAGCTCAAGGTCACGGCCGAACAGACGGCCGAGTTGCAGGTGCTGGCCGATGCCGGGCGCATCGCGTTCTTTTCGCTGCTGCTGCTGGCCATTGCTGTCTCGCTGCTGCGCCAGTTCGGCACTCTCGGCAAGCGGCCGATCACGGTGCATTATCTGGGCGAGAAATCCGTCCGCGCGCGGCCCGGCCCGACACTCCTTGAAATCAGCCGCATGAAGGGTGTGCCGCACATGTCGGTTTGCGGCGGCCGGGCGCGCTGTTCCACTTGCCGCACCCTCATCGTTTCCGGTGGGGGCGATCTGCCGCAACCTGGCCTGACGGAACAGCAGGTGCTGCAGCGGATCCATGCCGGTAAGAACGTCCGTCTTGCCTGCCAGGTGCGGCCCGCCACCGATCTGGTTGTCCGGCCGTTGCTGAATGGTGGCGCTGCCTTCCCGCGGGAAGGCCTGCAGGATCGCTACCGCTGGGGCACGGAGCAGCCGGTCGTGGTCATGTTCGTCGACTTGCGCGGCTTCACCGCCCTCAGCGAGGGGCGGTTGCCTTTCGATGTCGTGTTCATCCTCAACCGGTATGTCGACAGCGTCGTACGGGTCATCCGCAAGCATGACGGCATGATCGACAAGGTCATGGGGGATGGAATCATGGCGCTCTTCGGTGTTGAAAGCGGCATGGCGGCCGGGTCGCGCTCTGCGCTGGCTGCCATTGTCGACCTCGCCGAGGAACTGAAGCGGGTCAACAGGGATCTGGCGGCACAACTGTCCGCACCCTTGCGCATCGCCGTTGGCCTGCACGGCGGCTCCGCTATTCTCGGGCGCATTGGCCTGGATGGACGCAATGGCGTTGCCTCGGGCCTGACGGCGCTGGGCGACGTGGTCAATGTCGCCAGCCGGCTCGAAGGCGTTGCCAAGGAGCAGAATGCGCTGGCGGCGATTTCGCTGGATGTCCTCAAGGCATCAGGAGCGGGGCTTGATCCGTTCATGCCCTTGCTGCAGGTGCCGATCCGGGGCCGTCTGGCTCCGCTCGACGTGGCTTGTCCGGCCAGCACCGCCCCTATTCTGGCGGCCCTCGAGCGCGCCGCCGCTGCCTGACCCTTGGCCCAGCAAGGTCGGATCTGCGCAGGTGCCGCTGGATGCAGTATTGCGAATATATCAAGAAACACAAAAATTTAGCTCTGGACGGCGAGACTCCCCCTCTGCAAATATAAAACAATGTGCCGGTCTATCCGGCAAAGGTTTTACCGAAGGCGGACGATCTGCGGACGGTTCGGATCTTGGGCAAGGGGATGCGAAAGATGAAACTGCAACAGGTTCTGCTGGCGGCAGGTCTGGCCGCAGGGGTATGGGGCGTGGGACTTCTTGAAGCCGGGCGAGCCGAGACATTGAAGTTCTCCTATCAGGGGTCACTGAACCAACTGGACCCCTACAGTCTCAATGAGAGCTTCACGCTCGCGACGCTCGCCAATGTTTATGAGGGGCTGGTCCGCCGCAATGCCCAGCTCCAGCTGGAGCCGGCCCTGGCCGAGCGTTGGGAAATTCTGTCCCCGACCCATTGGCGCTTCCATCTGCGCAAGGGCGTCAAGTTCCACAATGGCAGTGACTTCAATGCCGATGATGTCCTGTTTTCGGTCGAGCGCGTTCGCTCTGCCGGCTCCGACCTCACCAAGCGCATTGATGCCAGTGCGACGGTCGAGGCCGTCGATCCTTATACGGTGGATTTCCGGCTCGACACCGCCAATCCGATCCTCCACGCCGAGTGGGAAACCTGGTTCATCATGGACAAGGAGTGGACCGAGGCCAATGACGCCGTGAAGGTCACGTCCGCGTCCGACACCAGCGCCAATCATGCCGCGCTCCATGCCAATGGCACAGGGCCCTTCCGCATCACCAGCCACGAGCCAGGCGTCAGGACCGTGTTCGAGCCCAACGCTGACTGGTGGGACGTCCCCTTGCACAATCTCACGAGGGTCGAATTCACGCCCATCGCATCTGATGCGACGCGGGTTGCGGCGCTTCTGTCCGGGGAACTGGACCTGATCTATCCGGTGCCGGTCCAGGACATCAAGCGTGTCGAGGACAACGCCGGGACGCGGGCCCTGATCGGCCCGGAACTGCGCACGATGTATCTGGGTATGGATCAGCGGCGGCCGGAATTGCTGTTCTCCAGCGTCAAGGGAAAGAATCCCTTCCAGGACGTTCGCGTGCGCAAGGCGCTGTATCAGGCCATCGACATCGAGGCGATCCGGACCAAGATCATGCGTGGCATGTCGACGCCGACCGCGCTTCTGATTTCGCCCTATCTGTTCAGCCGCGCCGGCGAAATCGAGCGCTGGCCCCATGATCCGGCGGCAGCAAAGGCCCTGCTGGCAGAGGCTGGCTATCCGGATGGCTTCGAACTGGTGATGGACTGCCCCAATGATCGCTATGTCAATGACGAGGCGATCTGTCAGGCCGTCGCGCAGATGCTCACCAAGGTCGGCGTCAAGACCAGCGTGAATGCCCAGCCGAAGGCGAAGTATTTCGCCCGGATCCTGCCGTCAGGCGGCTTCGAGACCTCGTTCTTCCTGCTCGGCTGGACGCCGGGCTCGCTCGACAGCTGGAATGTCCTCGAAAACCTCACCACCTGCCGGGACGATGCCGGCAAGGGCGGGGCGTTCAACATTGGCGGCTACTGCAATCCGAAGTCGGACGCGTTGGTCAAGGCGATCATGGCAGAGATTGATCCGGCCCGGCGTGACGCCCTGATCCTGGAGGCCTTTCAGCTGCATCATGCGGACGTGTCGCATATTCCGCTGCATCAGCCGGGTCTTGCCTGGGGTGTCTCCAATCGGATTGCCCTTGCCCAGCGGGCTGATGACACACTGATGTTCCGCTCCGTGACCAAGAACTGAACCAGGGCGGCCGGCGGTCTCATCGGCTGCAGCGCTCCCAGCCAGGGAAACGGCAGGACATGATCGGTTTCGCCTTCAGACGGTTCATGCAGGCGGTTGCGGTGTTGCTGGTCGTGGCACTCATCGCCTTCTCCCTGTTCCAGCACGTGGGTGACCCGGTCAACCAGATGGTCGGAGTCGAGACCTCGACCGAGCAACGCGAGGCCCTGCGCGAGCAACTGGGCCTTAACGACCCGATGCCGCTGCAGTTTGTCCGGTTCCTCGGCAATGCCGCGCGGTTCGATTTCGGCACGTCCTACCAGTTTCGCCAGCCGGTCGCCGATCTCTTTGCCAAGCGCATTCCGGCGACGCTGGAACTGGCCTTCACATCAGCGCTGCTTGCCCTGGTGGTGGGTGTTCCCATGGGTGTCTACGCGGGTCTCCGGCGAGAGACGGTTCTGGCGCGGCTGTTCCTGTCGCTGTCGCTGGTCGGTATTTCGCTGCCGACTTTCTTCCTCGGCATGCTGCTGATCTACATCTTTGCGGTCAGCCTGCAATGGCTGCCCAGCTTCGGGCGCGGCGATGTGGTGGATCTTGGCGGATGGTGGACGACCGGGTTTCTCACCGTGTCGGGGCTGAAGGCCCTCGTCTTGCCGGCCATCACGCTGGCGCTCTACCAGATGACATTGATCATGCGGTTGGTCCGGGCCGAGATACTTGAGGTGGTGCGGGCCGACTTCATCCGCTTTGCCCGCGCGCGCGGCCTGCCGGACCGCCTCGTGTACTTCCGTCACGCGCTCAAGAACACGCTCGTTCCTGTTGTCACCATCACCGGGCTGCAACTGGGCTCGATCATCGCCTTCGCCACCATTACCGAAACAGTATTCCAGTGGCCGGGCATGGGGCTGCTGTTTTTGCAGGCGGTGCAGAATGTCGATATCCCGGTCATGGCCGCCTATCTGATGCTGACTGGGCTGTTGTTCGTCACGATCAATTTCATCGTCGACATCCTGTATTTCCTGATCGATCCGCGCCTGCGGGCCAGCGCATGAGGAGGGGGCGATGAACATGCCCGCGGCGCGCGCCTGGCTGACACGGCTTCTTGAGAGCGATCTGTGCTATGATTTTCGCCGCTCCCCCGTTGCCATCGCAGCGGCCGTGCTTGTGTTTCTGTTCGTGCTCGGGGCTTTGCTGGCCCCTCTGATCGCGCCGCAGGATCCCTTCGACCTTGCCGAAATCAGCATCCTCGATTCCCGCCTGCCGCCGATCTGGATGGAGGGTGGTGACCCGCGCTTTCTTCTGGGCACCGATGATCAGGGCCGCGATATTCTCTCGGCCATCCTCTACGGTCTGCGCATCTCCCTCGGCGTCGGCATTACGGCGGTGCTGGCGGCCGCCTGTATCGGCATCAGCCTTGGACTGGTTGCCGGCTATCTCGGTGATCGGATCGACGCGGTTCTGATGCGCATCGCCGATGTGCAGCTGACCTTCCCGGCCATCCTGATCGCCCTGCTCATCGATGGCGCCGCCAACGGCCTGTTCGGGCGGCTGGACCGGGAGGTCTTCGCCTTCTGGATCCTCGTGTCCGCCCTCGCGCTCTCCTTCTGGGTGCAATATGCCCGGACCGTGCGCGGTGCCACCATGGTGGAGCGGAACAAGGACTATGTTCTGTCCGCCCGCATCATGGGCCTGCCCGCGCATCTGATCCTGATGCGCCATATCCTGCCGAATGTACTGGGTCCGGTTCTGGTCATCGCAACGATCAATCTGGCCGTTGCCATTGTCACCGAAGCGACCTTGTCATTCCTGGGGGTCGGCATGCCGCCCACCCAGCCCTCGCTCGGCACGCTGATCGCCTCCGGCAATGACTTTCTGTATGGCGGCGAATGGTGGATCGCCCTTTTCCCTGGGGCGGCGCTGGCGATGCTGGTTCTGGCGGTCAATCTCCTGGGCGACTTCCTGCGCGACGCGCTCAATCCGAAACTGAGGTAGCGCAACCGCCTCACTGCGCGGGCCACCCGCGAGCCCCTCAAGCAGGTCAGTTGGGCAGGGGGGAAATCAAGTCTTCACTGCTCCGGCCAATCCCTATACGCGGCATTTGCTTGCCATGACGCCGTCAATGGCACTGCTCGCCTCACCTGAAGATCCGGTCGAACGCAAGGTATAAGTTGGAAAAAAGAAAAGGGGAGAGACGCCCCCGTCTCTCCCCTCGCTTACGACGCCCGGTGTAATGATCTAAACATCTGCCTGACCCCTTAATACATCGGGTCAACTTAAATTCCGCAAAGTCAGAATACCGCATTGCAGCATGTTTGGAAGGGGTGCGCTGCACAAATTGGCGGCAAAACAGCGGCTTCCGCGCCAAAATGTCGTGCAGTGCGGAAGGGGCTTGACCTTCCAGTGACTGGAAGCCCTATCTGGGGCCAATCAGGAAAGGCTGAACTGCTTCGCCGGTTCGCCTCCGCCCCCACCAGATGCCTCTCGTCAGCTAGGATCCCGACCATGGCTCCGCACCGCGCCGCGACCGCCCCGACCGTAACGCTCGACATCACCGGCATGACCTGCGGCGGCTGCGCCGCGCGTCTCCAGCGCACGCTGGCGTCAGCCGAAGGCGTCAGCGATGCCAATGTGAACTTCGCGCTCGAGCGCGCCACCGTGACCCTGCGCCGAAAGATGTCACCTGCGCCCTTCATTGCGTTGGTCGAACAGGCCGGCTTCCAGGCGCGCCTGCACGATGAGCCGGGCGTCAACGCAAGGCAGGAGCGTGATAAGGCGGAAGCCGGTCAGCGGGCTGACGAGCGGCGCACCGGTCTGCTGCTGGTGATGGCCGTTCTGCTCACCCTGCCGCTTGTCGTGCCCATGGTGCTGATGCCCTTTGGCATTCACTGGATGCCGTCACCGATGACACAGCTGCTGCTGGCGACGCCGGTGCAGATCTTCGTCGGCGCGCGGTTCTATCGCGGCGCGGTGAAGGCCCTGGCGTCGGGCGGGGCGAACATGGACGTGCTGGTTGCCCTCGGCACCTCCGCCGCCTTTGGCTACAGCCTTTACCGGGTGTTCGTTCCCGGTGGGGCAGGGCATCTCTATTTCGAGGCATCGGCCGTCATCCTGACGCTGGTTCTCCTTGGTAAGCTGCTGGAGGCCCGCGCCAAGCGGTCGACGTCCGCCGCTGTCCGCGCGCTGGCTGCCCTCCGGCCCGACACCGCCAACCGGATGGTCGGGGACGACGTTGAAACGGTTCCGCTCAGCGAAATCCGACTGGGCGACCGCGTTCTCGTTCGTCCGGGCGAGCGGGTGCCGGTGGATGGCACGATCCTCAGCGGCACCAGCGAGCTGGACGAAGCGCTGATCACCGGGGAAAGCCTGCCGGTCACCCGCCAGAGCGGTGACTGGGTCACCGCCGGTACCGTTAATGGCTCCGGTGCCTTGCAGGTCGATGTCGGCGCGCTTGGCGAGGACACGACGCTCGCCCGCATCATTCGCCTTGTCGAAGGGGCGCAGGCCTCGCGCGCACCGGTGCAGAAGCTGGTCGATCAGGTCTCCGCCATCTTCGTCCCGGTCGTGCTGGTCCTCGCCGCCCTGACCTTCGCCGCCTGGTGGTTCCTCGCCGCAGACTTTGATGCGGCCCTGTCCACGGCGGTTGCCGTGCTGGTCATCGCTTGCCCCTGTGCGCTCGGCCTTGCCACGCCGACGGCGCTTGTCGCAGGCACCGGCGCTGCTGCCCGGGCCGGCATTCTCATCCGCGACATCGAGGCCCTGGAAGTGGCGCACCGGCTAAAGGTCGTCGCCTTCGACAAGACCGGAACGCTGACGGAAGGCCGCCCTGTCGTCACGGATGTGGTTGCCTTCGACAAGGACACCGACCGGCTCCTGTCGGTTGCCGCCTCGGCCCAGCTTGCCAGTGAACATCCGCTCGCCCATGCCATGGTCAATGCGGCCCGGGCGCGCAACCTGCCGCTGGCCGCGCCGAAGGAATTCGAGGCCGTACCGGGGCAGGGGCTTGTTGCTGTCATTGGCGGCCATGCGCTCGCCATCGGCAACGAGGCGCTGATGGACCAGCTGAAGATCGACCGCTTCACGGCAGACTCCCTGCGCCGCAATTTCGAGGCCGATGGCAAGACCAGCGTCATCGTCGCGCTGGATGGCCGCGCCGTTGGTGTCATCGCCATGGCCGACGAGATCCGCCCGACAGCGCGCGGGGCACTCGAAGCATTGAAAACCCAGGGCATCCGCACCGCCATGGTCACCGGCGACACGGAAGCGGTCGCCCGGTCTGTTGCCTCGCGCATCGGGCTGGACGACGTGCGCGCCAGCGTGCGTCCGGAGGGCAAGGCGGAGGCGATTGCCAGCCTGCGCCAGTCCGCTGGCGGTGCCGTTGCCATGGTCGGCGACGGGCTCAACGATGCCCCGGCGCTGGCGGCGGCCGACATCGGCATTGCCATGGGGTCCGGCGCGGATGTTGCCATGGAGGCCGCAGGCATCACGTTGATGCGGTCTGATCCGCTGATGGTGGCCGAAGCCATTGCCGTGTCGCGGGCGACCTTCGCCAAGATCCGGCAGAACCTGTTCTGGGCCTTCGCCTACAACGTCATCGGCATTCCTCTGGCGGCTATGGGGCTTCTGTCGCCCGCGCTGGCCGGGGCTGCCATGGCGCTCAGCTCTGTCTCCGTGGTGACCAACGCCAGCCTGCTGCGCCGCTGGAAGCCGGGCAAGCGCTGACGGAGCCGGGACGCCGTGCCCGCTCCCTCAGCGCATGAGATTTCATTTGTATGATGAATGACTGTTTCTGTATGATCTATTCAGATCAACAGGATCAGACGCCTCGTGCTGCCCAGTTCCCGCCCCGCCGCTGCCGAGATCGATGACGATCAGACGCCGACCCGCCGTCCGCGCGTGCGCAAGATGGTCACGCGCGCGCTGGCCGCTGACATCTGCGGCGGCGCATTTCCCCCCGGTGCCACGCTGCCAACCGAGAATGACCTGTGCCTGCGCTACGGCGTCAGCCGCACGGTGATCCGCGAGGCGCTCAAGACCCTGGAATCCAAGGGAATTGTCGTGACCCGCTCGCGCGTCGGCACACAGGTCTGCGCCCGGGAAAGCTGGAACATTCTGGATGCCGAGGTACTGGACTGGATCGGCGCGCAGATCCTCGATTTCGGCCTTCTGACCAATGTCCTCGAAGCCCGCCGGGCCATCGAGCCCGCAGCCGCCGATCTCGCAGCGCAGCGGGCAACGCTGCAGGACATTGCCGATGTCGAGCATGCCTTTGCTGCGATGCGTGACTCCGGCGGTGACCTCGAGCGCTTCACCGAAGCCGATGTTGCCTTCCATGTTGCCCTCCTGAAGGCGAGCCGCAACCAGGTGTTCCTGCAACTGGCCGGCATCATCGAGACCGCCATGCGCCTGTCGCTGCATGCCTCCAACGCGGTGGCGGATCTTCCCGGTGAAGCCATCGAGGCCCATGGCGCCTTGGTCGAAGCCCTGCGCCTGCGCGACAGCACGGCCGCCCGCAGGGCCTCCGGCCATATCCTCGATCTCGGCGAGCGCGACATCGCCATCGCCCTGCAACGCGGGACGGCGCGGCCGTCCCTGACCTGATCATCCGACACGACCGCCCGGCCTGACGCCTCGGGCAAATTCTGAGGGAGAGACTGAAATGACCGAGAGCAAGCGCCGCCCCCTGCGCTCCAGCCTGGTTCGACAATCCGTCCGATCCGGGCATGACCGCGCTCTACATCGAGCGCTACCTCAATTTCGGCATCACCCGCGAGGAGCTGCAATCCGGCAAGCCGATCATCGGCATCGCCCAAACCGGCTCGGATCTCTCCCCATGCAACCGGCATCATCTGGAACTGGCCAAGCGCGTGCGCGAGGGCATCGTCGCGGCCGGTGGCATCTGCTTCGAATTTCCGGTGCATCCGATCCAGGAGACCGGCAAGCGGCCCACCGCCACGCTTGACCGTAACCTTGCCTATCTCGGCCTCGTCGAGCTGCTCTACGGCTATCCGATCGACGGCGTCGTGCTGACTATCGGCTGTGACAAGACCACCCCGGCCTGCCTGATGGCAGCGGCAACCGTCAACATCCCGGCCATTGCCCTGTCCGTCGGTCCGATGCTTAATGGCTGGCACAAGGGCGAGCGCACCGGCTCCGGCACCATCGTCTGGAAGGCGCGCCAGCAGCTCGCTGCCGGCGAGATCGACTACAATGGCTTTATGGATCTGGTCGCCTCCTCCGCGCCCTCGGTCGGCTATTGCAACACCATGGGCACGGCCACGACGATGAACTCGCTCGCCGAGGCGCTCGGCATGCAGCTGCCCGGCTCGGCCGCCATTCCCGCGCCCTACCGGGAGCGCGGCCAGATTGCCTACGAGACCGGCCGGCGCATCGTCGACATGGTCTGGGAGGACCTGAAGCCCTCCGACATCATGACCCGCAAGGCCTTCGAGAACGCCATCGTCGTCAACTCGGCCATCGGCGGCTCCACCAACGCCCCGATCCACCTCAACGCCATCGCCGCGCACCTCGGCGTGGCACTGACCAATGATGACTGGCAGGCCGTGGGTCTCGATGTGCCGCTGCTCGTCAACCTGCAGCCGGCCGGCGCCTATCTCGGCGAGGACTATCACCACGCAGGCGGCGTGCCGGCCGTCGTTGCCGAGCTGATGCGCAACGGCAAGCTGCCACATCCCGATGCCGTTACCGTCAACGGCAAGTCCATCGGCGACAACTGCGGCCACGTCACGACCGATCTGCCGGATGTCATCCGCAGCTTCGACAATCCGATGAAGGAGAAAGCGGGCTTCATCAATCTCTCGGGCAATCTCTTCGACAGCGCCATCATGAAGACGAGCGTGATCTCGAAGGAATTCCGCGACCGCTATCTCTCCAACCCGGACGATCCGGAGGCTTTCGAGGGCCGCGCCATCGTGTTCGAGGGTCCGGAGGACTACCACCACCGCATCGACGATCCGGCGCTCGAGATCGACGAGCACTGCATGCTCTTCATCCGGGGCACGGGCCCGATCGGCTATCCGGGCGGGGCGGAAGTGGTGAACATGCAGCCGCCGGCGGCCCTCATCAAACGCGGCATCACGGCGCTGCCCTGCATTGGCGATGGCCGCCAGTCCGGCACGTCCGGGTCCCCGTCGATCCTCAACGCCGCGCCAGAGGCTGCCGCCATGGGCGGTCTGGCCTTGATCCAGACCGGCGACCGGGTGCGCATCGATCTGGGCCGGGGCACGGCCAACATGCTGGTGTCCGATGAGGAACTGGCCCGCCGCAAGGCCGATCTGGTGGCCAAGGGGGGCTTCCCCTATGCGCCCAGCCAGACGCCCTGGCAGGAAATCCAGCGCGGCATGGTCGAGCAGTTCGACAAGGGCATGGTGCTGAAGCCGGCCGTTGCCTACCAGGACGTCGCCCACAGCAAGGGACTGCCGCGCAACAACCATTGATGTCTTTTTCCCCGGCGCGCCCACATGTGGCGCGCCGGGGCATGGCACCGGTTGGTAATCCCGTTCTTACACTTCCCCGCTAAACTGTCGCCAACAGGCAAAGCGCGCTTGACGATTACGTAAAGGGTATGCTTGGGTCCGTGCAAACCGGCGAGAGGCGCCGGGCATTCGGGAGATGAGACATGACGCTGGAACAACTGACGGAAGCGGTGCGTGGCAAGGTCGCCGGTGGCGGCATTGACGAGAGCGTGAAGTTCGACCTTGGCGACGCCGGTGTGATCGTCATGCAGGGCACGACCGTCACCAATGACGATTCAGATGCTGATTGCACCATCACCATTTCCGCCGACAACCTGGCCGAGCTTCTGGCCGGCGACCTGAACCCGACGATGGCGTTCATGTCCGGCAAGATCAAGGTCGCCGGCGCCATGGGCGTCGCCATGAAGCTCAGCAGCGTCCTCTGAGACGTCTGGTCTTGGTGCCTTGAAACAAAAAAAAGCCGGCGCATGCGCCGGCTTTTTTCTTGAGTGCTGGCCTATCCCTCAGCGGTCATCCCCGCCTCGTGCGGGGATGACGTCCGGGTTTAGGTCTTTGCCGCTGAAGAGCCACCGCGAGGCTGCCAAATACAAAAAAAGCCGGCGCATGCGCCGGCTTTTCCATGTTCACAAACGCCCGCTCAGCAGAGCCAGCAGTTTTCCGGCATCTTCGGGGCTTCCACCGGGCCACCGGCGGAGATCCAGCCGTTCATGCCGGCGGTGACATGGCCGAGGTTGCTGAAGCCGATGTTGTCGACCAGATACTTGGCCAGCACCGAGCTGCGGTTGCCAGAGCGGCAGATCAGGATCAGTTCCTTCGACGGATCATCGACCAGCTTCTGCAGTTCCGGGCCGAAGTTCGGGTTCACCTGACCGGCCGGGTCGAAGAAGGTGACCAGGTTGACGCCGGCGATGACGCCGGTTTCGGTCCATTCCTGCGGCGTGCGGATGTCGATCACGGTGGCGCCTGCGGCCATCCGTTCCTTCAGCTTGTCGTTGGTGAGTTCGGAAAAGCTCTTGCTCTTCACGCTCAGCAGCTCGACTTCGAACTTCAGCGTGGCATTCGGCGGAATGACGCCGCCCGCGCCGCGCTCGCCATAGGCCAGCTCCGGCGGAATGATCAGCTCGCGCTTGCCGCCGACCTTCATGCCGACCACGCCCTGTTCCCAGCCTGCGATCACCCGGCGCTCGCCCAGGGTGAAGCTGAAGGGCTGGCCCCGGTCGAGGCTGGAATCGAACTTGGTGCCGTCCATCAGCCATCCCGTGTAATGCACGCTCACGGTCATGCCGACATCGGCCTCCTCGCCGGTGCCTATGATCAGGTCCTTCATCTGCAACTCCTCTGCTGCGGCGGGAAACGCCAGGACAATCGTCAGCACGGCCGCTGCAATTCGCTTGAACATCGATGCGCCTCTTCACGTCGCAGGCCGGATCCGGCCTAGGGTCCTTGCTCTGTTCCGACTTGGGGGCAGGAGTGGGCGCAAGTCAAGTCACGGGTCAGTCGACCAGCGCATAGTAACGCTGCGACAAAGCGCGCAGCTTCGGTGATGAGAAGTACTTCAGCTTGGCCGGCTGCACGTCATAGGCGATGCCGACCCGGGTGCCGGCGCGCCACCGGATCGTTGCCAGCGCCACCGTGTTGTCGAGCTCGTCATAGAGCACCAGCTCCTCGGGCAGGGTGATCCCCTCCGGGACAGTCAGCCGCGCGCCGCCCGCCGACACATCATAGATGCCGCAGTCGCACAGGAACCTGTTGTCGGCATCGGCCAGCCGTCCGGCCCTGAGGCGGGTGCGCTGGCGCGGCTGACGGCGCAGGTCCTTGGTTGCGGCGGAAACGGAACGCATGGCAAGCCTCCTTTGCAGGTCTTGCGGCTGTAGGGAGCCCGCTTGCGACAAAAAGGCGAGCTCCGGGCCGGTTGCAACCCACTTAGGCTTTGTAGGGCTTGCCTGAAGCTTGCGTGAATATTCCGCAGCGGGATCGGACGTTTCAGCTGACTGGTGTCTCGGCGACAGGGGTCAGAACGGTGCGGTGGTGGAACCAGCCGGTCAGGTTGTCGACAACCAGCTGCCCCATCGCGTTGCGTGTTGCCTCGGAGGCCGAGCCCACATGCGGCAGAAGCACGGCGTTCGGCAGGTCCAGCAGCGCCTGCGGCACATGCGGCTCGTTCTCGAACACGTCGAGCCCGGCCGCCAGGATCGTCCCCTTGCGCAGCGCTTCGGCAAGCGCCGTTTCGTTCACCACCGATCCCCGGCCGATGTTGATCACGACACCCTGAGGTCCAAGAGCTTCCAGCACCCGCTCGCCCACCATATGGCGCGTTTCCTCGCCGCCGGGGGCGACCAGCATCAAGGTGTCGACGGCTTCGGCCAGGCTGACGAGGCTGGGGTGATAGGTATAGCCGACGCCGTCCTGCCGGTTGCGGCCGTGGTAGTGGACCGCCATGCCGAAGGCTTCGGCCCGTTCGGCAATGGCCTTGCCGATGCGGCCAAGGCCGAGAATGCCCAGCGTGCGGCCGCGCAAGGTGCCGCGTGTCAGGGGAAAGGCGCCCTGGCTCACCCACTTGCCCTGCCGCAGCCAGCGTTCGGCGGCCGGCAGTTCGCGGATGGTCATGATCATCAGCGCAATCGCCGTATCGGCCACTTCGTCCGTCAGCACGTCCGGCGTGTTGGTGACGATGATGCCCTTCGTGCCGCAGTAGGCCGCATCCACATTGTCGTAGCCGACGCCGAAATTGGCGACGATCTCCAGCTTCGGCAGCCTGTCCACCAGAGCCTTGTCGATCGGCCGGAACGAAATGGCGATGCCGCGGATTCGCTCTGCCACATCACGCAGCATGGCCTCCCGGTCGGCAGCCTCGTACAGCTTGTGCAGGGTGAAATGCGGCTCCAGCCCGCCGAGAATCATGTCGCGCATCGGGGCGGGGACGAGAATGTCGGGGCGGCTCATGGGCATGTCCTTCAGGCATTGGTGGCAAGGCTGGCATATCAGACCAGCCTGCCTGAGCTTGCAAGGGCTTCGCGTGTCTTTCCGGTTCGCGCGATGGTTGACCCGACATGCCGCCTTTGACACAGTGCGCCAGAGCCTGGGGAGAGGCGCCGGAGCGGTCCGGCGGCACGCTTTGTTCCCGGAGCGGGAGTAAGCATGCCGAGCCTGCCCGACTTCGTGAACCGTCTGTCCGTTGGCGCGGCGTGGCTGGCGGTGATCTTGTTTTCCGCAGCCGGTCTGTTGCTTGCCTTTGATGGTCTGTCCGGTTTTATAGCGCACCGTGCCTTGCCGCACGCGGGAGACGCCGCGCAGCTGCTCGGGCTCTGGGGGGCCCTGCTTCCGCTTGCCTTCCTCTACAGTGCGAGGCGCAACTGGAGCCCGCAGCATTTCAATGAGTCCGCCGGGCGCGGGGCGGAGCGACGGCGCATGTTGAAGCCTGGCCCCCGGTTGATCCAGTCGCTTGTCGTCGTCGTTGCGCTGTTTGTCACGGGGCTCGGCTTGGTGCAATTGCTGCCTGCCTTTGACGATGGTGGCTGGTCGATCCTTGCCGCGCTGGCGCTGCCGACCGGATTTCTCCTGGTGTGCCTGCAGGCGATCACGGATATGGCGCCGCGTCCCCTCGCCACCAGACCTGATGCCAGACGCAAGGCGCCACGATGACAGCCGATGCTATGACCGGCCTCGGCGGTCTTTTCCTTCTCGTCTCCCTGCTCTTGATGCGCATGCCCGCCGCGCTCGGGTTGCTGGCTGTCGGGCTTGCCTTGATGCTTCTCTCCGGTGCCCCGGTTGGCGGCATTCCGGCGGTGATACTGGCAACACTTGACCGGCAGGATGTGCTCGCCATTCCGCTGTTCCTGTTTTTCTCGCATGTGATGGTGAAGGGGGCGGCGGCGGATACCTTGCTGCGGTTCAGCCAGGCCCTGGTCGGGCATTGGCCCGGCGGCTTGCTGGTCGCTGCGGTTGCTGCCAGCGTTCTCCTCGGCTTCGTGACCACCTCTGGCGTTGCAGCCACCGCAGCTTTGGCTGCGCTTGCCATGCCTGGCCTCCTTGCTGCCGGCTACCCACGTTGGCTTGTTCTCGGACTGATGGCCGGCAGTGGCACGTTGACCCTGCTGCTGCCGCCATCCATGCCGCTGATGATGCTTGGGCTGGTGATGGATCAGCCGGTGGGTGATCTCCTCATCGCCGGGGTCTATCCCGGCTTGTTGCTGTCGGTCCTGCTTCTGATCATGGCATGTGTCCTCGGCGCGCGGTTCGGCCGGCGTCACAAGAAGATGCCAGCCCCCCGACGCCGGGAAGCCCTGATTGGCGGCGTTCCCTTGCTGCTACTGCTTGGCGTCCTCGTCAGCTTTGCTTTCTTTGCCGATCTGGCAGCCGCGCAACTGGCGGCGATTGCGGCGACGCTGGCGGTTCTCGTCATTTGCGGCGTCTATCGCCGTTTGCCGTTGCGCCAGTTGGCAGACACCGCCTTTGAGAGTGCTGTCGGCGCGGCGTCGCTGCTGGCTATTGCAGCGGGCGCAAAGGCCCTGCTGCTCGGCCTGTCGGTCACCGGTTTTCCCGGCGCGCTGGTGGATTTGGCAACGGGGCTGCCTGGGGTCGCCGTCTTCATCGTCCTGCTCAGCCTGCTGGTCATCGTGCTGGCGTTCCTGCTCGACGGGCTCGGCCTGTTGCTGGTGGTTCTGCCTGTCCTGTTGCCGGCCGCGCTCGTGTTGGGTCTCGATCCGGTGTGGCTCGCGGTCTATTTCGTACTGCTGCTGCAGGCTGCGCTGGTGCTGCCGCCCTCCGGGCTCAATCTCCTGATCATCCAGGGACTGGCCCGGTCACAGCCTGCGGAAATCACGGAAGGGGCGGCGGTGTTTCTGGTGCCGCTCGCACTTGTGGCTCTGGTCTGGTGCCTCTGGCCCGGGTTGCCCTTTGGCGAACCGGTCATCCTCACCCTTGTGCCCACCGCCTGGTGATCCCTTGATATCTTCGTCATGCCATGGCTCGACCATGGCATCCATGCCGTGACCTCTCCTGTCCGGTGGCACCCATTATGACTGGCAACGCCGGTCCCGAAGTCCTTCGTCACCCGCATCGGGAGGCAAGGGCGTGGATGCCATGATCAAGTCATGGCATGACGGCTGCTAGAGTTTGGCGTCTTTTCCTCGCCCCTCCGCACCCGCACGGGGGCGGGGATGACCTTCGGAACGAAACTCAGTCCAGCCTACTGACCAGGCGTCCATAGCCGGGACATGTCGAAGGCATGCACATCCTTCAGCAGCTCCACAAAGCCCTCAGCGGCATGGTCCAGCGAGGCCTTGCCCTTTTCTGCCGTGGCACGGGCGGCGTTGCCCACGGCACCGGCTGGGTTGAGGTCTTGCGCCTTCCAGCCGAACTGCTGCTGACCGTGGCCGCGCAGATATTTAAACTCCTTGATGAAGTCCTGCTGCGCCGAGGGGAAGTCGATGGCCTTGTCCATGCGCACCAACTCCGGATGCAGATGCAGCATGATCGAGGTCTCGATGTCACCGCCGTGGATGCCATAGGTGAATTCTTCGGCCGGGAACACGCCCTCCGGCTGGCCGAAACGCGACCAGGCGGTGGCTGTCACCAGCATGTCGTGGCTGTTGCGCAGCTCCCGCGCCACGATGTCGATGATCGGCACGTTGCCACCGTGGGAGTTGATCAGGACCAGCTTGCGGATGCCGGCGCGGGCGACGCTCTCGCCGATGTCGATCCAGGCCCGCGTCAGCGTCTCCCAGGAGATGGTCAGCGTGCCGGGCGAGGAAATATGCTCGTTCGACTTGCCGATCTGCTGCACCGGCAGGAACGTCACCGGCAGGTCGTCAGGCAGCAGCTCAACGGTGCGGCGGATTTGCCCCTTGGCGATTGCCGTGTCTGTCCAGACCGGCAGATGCGGCCCGTGCTGCTCGATCGCCGCCACCGGCAGCACGGCAATCCAGCCGCTGGTGTTTGAGCCGGAGAAGTCGGTCGTGGTCATCTCGTGCCAGAAGCGGCGCGGCAGGGCGGTCATGAAAGGCCTCGCTGGAGCAATCGGAAGGTCCGCCGAGATTAGCCGCCTGTTCCCCTGCCGTCATGCCCGTTCTTGTGGCGATACGGCCTGTCCCGGTGGCTCACGCAAAACTGATCAAAGGCGTTAATGGCCGTTAACGGCTTGGAAATGCCCCTCAGGCATCGTCTTGCCTATGGTGACCGCTCTTGCCGCCCTGTCGGCTGGGGCCACCCCGCGTGGAGGCTACCAGTCCCAGCAAGGCCCGCTCACGGCTGATCCGCGTGACCGGGACGGGACAGTCGTGTCCGCCCGCCAGAGCGCCGCCGCCGCCCCGCGTCAGGCCGAACGCACCGGCGCTGTGGCCACCTTTTCTGCCGTGGCCCTGCAGGTATTGCAGGATGGCGAAGCGCTGCAGCCGAAAGACAACCGCAAACCCGGGCAGTCGCCCCGCCCGCCGTCCAATCCGTCGCCCGGCGGTACAGATGCGGGACAAGCAGCTGCGCAAGCTCAAGCGCAGCCACAGGATGCAACAGCGGATGCATCTGCGGCTGCATCTTCCGGTGACAGCGAACCGGTGACGGGCGCGTCCAGCGAGGAAGATCCGGATCAGGACGGGCTCACAGAGGAAGAGGAAGAACAGGTCGAGAAACTGAAGCAGCGCGACCGCGAGGTGCGGGCGCATGAGCAGGCGCATGCCCGGGTCGGTGGCCCTTATGCCAGTGCGCCCAGCTATACATTCCAGCAAGGGCCGGATGGCGGTCGCTATGCCATTGGCGGCGAGGTCCAGATCGATACTTCGCCTGAAAGCGAGCCGGAAGCCACGGTCCGGAAGATGCAGATCGTCATCCGTGCCGCGCTCGCCCCGGCCGAGCCGTCCTCACAGGATTTGCGGGTGGCACAGCTCGCCCGTTCGCAATTGCAGGAAGCCCAGGCGCAGGCCCGCGCCGAAGCCGCTGCCGAGCTGCGCGGCGAGGAGGAGGGAGCGGCGGAGGCCGGACAGACATCGGCGGTGACCGGTCCTGCCGACAGGTCGAACCCGGCAGGTCCGTCTGATCGTGACACAGAAGGATCCGGCTCCTCCGAAAGCCCCATTGCCTCCCGGGCGGACGAGCGTCGCTCTAAGGAGACAGCCAATGCCTATCAGCGTGCATTGGAGCGCTTCAGCCGGGAGGAGACGGCACAAGGCGTCTCGGGATTCTTCGCCTGAGATCAACTGGCGCCGGTTGTTTTTGCCATCTGGTGCTTGAGTTTGTCACCCGGTGGCCGCAATTAGCATCGATACGTGTTTTGCCTTCCTTCTGCGCTCATCCGGATTCCCGCCATGTCCCATCTCGCCCGCGCCCGGCTCGCCGTGGCCATCGTGTTCTTTGCTGTCGGCAGCCTGGTTGGCACGTGGGCCTCGCGCATTCCGGACATCAAGTCCTATCTCGGCCTTTCAGAGGCCGGCTTCGGGGTGCTGCTCTTGATCATGGCGGTTGGCGGTATCCTGTCGTTTCCCCTGTCCGGCCGGGCCATCGACCGTTTCGGCGGTGTGACCGGGGCGCGGATCGGCGTTGCACTGTGCTTCGTCTTCTTTGCGCTCGTGCCGCTCGCCGGATCCGTCTGGGTGATCGCGCCGATCCTGGCCGCCTTCGGTGCCATCATCGGCGCATCGGACGTGGCCATGAACGCCTGGGCCGCCGAGGTGGAAAAGGCCATGGCCAAGCCGATCATGTCCTCGTTCCATGGCCTGTACAGCCTGGGGGCGGGCGTTGGCGCCGGCTTCGGCGGTCTCACGATTTCGCTGGGCTGGAGCGTGTCTACCCATGTCTGGGTCGTGCTCGCGGTCCTCTCGGTTATCTGCCTCATTTTCTTGCGAGTGCCCTGGACGTCCGAAACGCGTGAAACCTCAGGCAGACGTCCGCCGCTGGTGGCCCTGCCGCGCGGCGGGCTGATCTTCATCGGCGGCATGGCCTTTTGTGCCGCGGTCAGCGAAGGGTCTGCCGTCGACTGGGCCGCGCTCTACCAGATCCAGGAACTGGGCATCGAGCCGTCGATGGCGGCCATCGGCTTTTCGGTCTTTTCGGTTGCCATGGTCGGCATGCGCTTTGCCGGCGATACCATCATCGCCCGCTTCGGCCAGATGAACACCGCCATCGCCAGCGGCATTACCGCCGGCATCGGCGCCATGATCTTCGTGCTCGGCAGCGACCCTTATGTGATCTGGCTCGGCTGCGGCATCATGGGGCTCGGCAATGCGGTGATCTTCCCCATCGCCTTCTCCCGCGCCGCTGCTGATCCGGACATGTCGCCGGGCGAGGCGCTGGCCGCCGTCTCGACGCTCGGCTATGGCGCCTTCCTGTTCGGCCCGCCGCTGATCGGTTTCATTGCCGAAGCGTCGTCGCTGCGGGCCTCGTTTGTGTTGATCGCCGTGCTGTCGTTCCTCATCGCCGTCTTTGCCGTTCTCGGCCGGCGGCAGGAACGGCGGGTGCTCTGAGGATCGGCACCTAGAGGCTGTGGAGGAACCGCCTCGCGGCCTCGCCATGCTCGTGGCGCAGGCGGCCTGTGTCGATATGGACCGGTTCGCCGTCGGTCACGGTCCACGCCCCGCCCACCATCACCCGGTCGGCCCGGTGCGCGCCGCACAGGATCAGCGCCGCGAGCGGGTCTCCCGCACCGGAGAAGCGCAGCTCGTCGAGGGTGAAGAAGGCCAGATCCGCCATCTTGCCGATCGCGATCGCGCCGATGTCGTCCCGGCCGAGACACCGGGCCGAGCCTTCCGTGGCCCAGCGATAGGCATCCAGATGCGTCACCGAGGCCGCGCCATAGGTCAGCCGGTTGATCATCAGCGCGTGGCGCAGCCCTTCCATCAGGTTGGAATTGTCGTTGGAGGCCGAGCCGTCGACGCCGAGGCCCACCGGCGATCCGGCCGCCTCCAGCTCCTTCGTCCGGCACTGGCCCGACGCCAGCACCATGTTGGAGGTCGGGCAATGGCAGACGCCGACGCAGGCATGACCAAGCCGGCGCACCTCGTCGTCGTTGAAATGGATGCCATGCGCCAGCCAGGTCCGGCTGGTCAGCCAGCCGCAGTCCTCGAGGTAATCCACCGGGCGGCAGTTGAACTTCGCCTCGCAATAGGCGTTCTCGTCGTGGGTCTCGCCCAGATGCGTGTGCAGGCGGCAGTCATGCCGCTCGGCCAGAGCGGCGCTTTCCTTCATCAGCTCGCGCGTGACCGAGAAGGGCGAGCAGGGCGACAGCGCCACCTGCAGCTTCGCGCCCTTCGACCGGTCATGGTATTTCGCCAGCACCCTTTCGCAGTCGGCCAGGATCGTGTCCGTCTCCTGCACCACGCTGTCGGGCGGCAGGCCGCCGTCCTTCTGGCTGAGGTTCATGGACCCGCGCGTCAACGTCATGCGCAGGCCCACCCGCTCGGCCTCCTCGGCCTGGATGTCCATCGCCGCTTCCAGCCCGCCCGGATAGAGATAATGGTGGTCGGCGGCGGTGGTGCAGCCGGACATCATCAGCTCCGTCAGGGCAAGGCGGGTGGCGAGGCGAAAGGTCTTCGGCGTCACGGCCCGCGCCCAGATCGGATAGAGCGCCTGCAGCCAGGGAAACAGTTCCTTGTTGATCGCCTCAGGGTGGGCCCGGGTCAGGGTCTGGTAGAAGTGATGATGCGTGTTGACGAGGCCGGGCACGATGACATGCCGTCCGGCGTTGAAGGTGCCGTCCACCGGTAGCATAGGCGTGCGGCCGCGCCCCACCAGTTCGGTGATGACGCCGTCCTCGACGACAATCCCCCGTTCCGCGCCCTCACTGAGGATGGCGATCGGGTCCTTGATCCACAAGCGCATGATTAATCCGGTCCTTTTGATCGAGACGTGATCTGGACCTGCAGGCTTTGATAGCGGTGTTCAACTTCACCGCCCGAGTTCCGCACAGGGCTTCCTGGGGGCATCCTCTGCTCTTTCGAGGCGATGCCTGCTTTGCGCCTTTACAGGCAAGCAAGGATACGTGACCGGATTTCTGGCACAACCTCCAGGCTTCTGTCGAGCCGCTCGCGCCATTTTGGCCCGTTCTGCCGTGCGTCTTCCCAGGCCTGTGCCAGATCATCGGGCCGGTCTTCTGCCAGCGCGTCGATCAGAAATGCCGCCTGTAGCCGGTCCTTGCGCGCCTTGAGGCTGCCCGGTCCCTCGCGGCGACGGTCTGCAACGATCAGTTTGTGGATGGCAAAGCGCTCCGGCCGGGGGATCTGCACCAGCACGCCCGAACGATAGAGAACGGCCGCCGGGATGGGGGCTGCGATCAGGTAGTTCAGGAAATGCAGGGACTGCGCGCTGACACCGAGAGCCTCCAGTGGGCGAAGGTCCTCCTCGGCACGGAACGAGGGGGTGAGAAACTCCACCAGCGTGTCGTTTCGGGTTTGCCGCCAGCGCCACACCCGGCCCGGGTCGAGGCTTGGCACCGGATCAAAGGTGAAGTCCGACAGCACGTCCTGGATTGGTGGAGAGACCTGCTCCTCTTGCGAGAGAGAAAGCGACAGTTGCTCGAAGCTGGCGATATCCATGTCCTGCGTCATCGCCGTCTGGTCAAAACGGTAGCGGATGCCCAGTTCTCCTTCATAGAGACGGAAGGCATGGGTACCGATCACAGTGCCGCCAAGGCGGAACACCCCGGCGGTCGCCATGGCCGCGAGGAGGCTGCCGGTGGCGCCGTCGGAGCCGAGAAAGCCTTCTGCGCGCAGCAGCCGGATCAGCCGGGAGCGTTCCTTTTTGCGGGCCTCTGTCTCGTCTTTGAGGGCTTGGTGACGGTCAATGCGGGCCTGCAGGTCCTCGCTGTCTTCGCCAATGTAGCGTTTGCGCACGTCGGTGCCGACCCGGTAGGTGTCGTACCAGTAGGTCTTGCCCTTGCGGGTGACCCGCGTCGGCGTGCCACGCATCCCGGCCACTGATTCATCGAGCAGCGATCGAAGCAGGTCGTGATAGGCGGCGTGGCTGACAGGGGAATGCCGTTGCATGGCGCTCATGTTCAACGAATGAAAATTTTGTTGAACATAGCATTTCGGGACGTGTTCAACAAAAATTATTTTCGTTGAACATGGGCCGAGCCTCGCAGACCTCAGTCCGCCTTTGCCGCAATGACCTCCACCTCCACGACAAACTCCTCACGCGTGAAGCCGCCGACGATCATCAGCGTCGAGGCGGGTGGGGGCAGGGCGGTGAATTCGTCGCGGGTCTTCATGTAGCCGGCCATGTGTTCGCGCGCCGTGACATAGGCGTTGATCCGCACGATGTCGGCCAGCGTCATGCCGGCTGCCTGAAGGATGTGGCCAATGTTGCCGAAGCACAGCCGGGTCTGGGCCTCGACGCCCTGTGGGATCACGTCATCGGGTCCAATGCCGAGCTGGCCGGAGCAGAACACCAGCCTGTGTCCGGCCGGCACTTCCACGGCGTGGCTGTAGCGGGCAAAGGGTGGGCGGATTGTTGTCGGCGTCACGGCGCGGGTCATTTAACGGCCTCGGTCTCGATAGGTTGCGGCGCGGAGCCATAAATGCCTTGCGTTGCAGGCAGATGGAAGGAAACTGGTTCGAAGGCTAGAAACGGATGTCGATCTGCGCAAGGCGTATGCATGCTGAAGTGAGTGGCATATGACTGGAAATTATGCACAGTTGACCATGGGGGAGCCCAGCAATTTTGGCCAGAAGTCGGCGCTGCATATGCGCAGTTGCCGGTGAGGCAACGCAGCTTGAACGTGGCACAGGCCTTGCAGAACGTGTTCAGCGTGATTGCCTGAACCGCTCCCAGGGCCTGAGGAGGCACAGCGGCAGAGCTTTGACAAAAGCACACGGAGGCGGAAGACAACATGCGTAAAGTGACTTCTCTTGCAGGCCTTGCCATGGGCCTGGCTTTCACTGCTGGCCTCAGCACCAGCGCTCTTGCTCTTGACGAAGTGAAGTTCGGCACCAACTGGCTCGCCCAGGCTGAGCACGGCGGCTACTATCAGGCGGTTGCCGACGGCACCTATGAAAAATACGGCCTCAAGGTCGAGATCCTGCAGGGCGGGCCGCAGGCAGCCAACCGGGCGCTGCTGCTGGCCGGCAAGATCCAGTTCTACATGGCCGGCAACATGCTGCAGCCGCTCAGCGCGCTGGCGGAAGACATTCCGGTGCTGGAAGTCGCCGCGATCTTCCAGAAGGATCCGCAGGTCCTCATCGCCCATCCCGACACCGGCATCGAGACCTTCGAGGATCTGGCCAAGCTGCCGACGATCTTCATGGGTGCGGACGGCTTTGCCTCCTATTTCCAGTGGATGAAGTCGGCCTATCCCGGCTTCAAGGACGAGCAGTACAAGCCCTACCAGTTCAATCCGGGTCCGTTCCTGGTCGACAAGCAGTCGGCGCAGCAGGGTTACATCACCTCCGAACCTTTCGCCATCGAGACGGAAGGCGGCTTCAAGCCGAAGCTGTTCCTGCTCGCCGACGCCGGGTTCGAGACCTATTCCACCCTGATCGAGGGCCGGAAGGACTTTGTCGAGGCCAACAAGGATCTCACCCAGCGCTTCGTCGATGCCACCATCGAAGGCTGGTACAATTATCTCTACGGCGACAACACGGCAGCCAACGCCCTGATCAAGGCCGACAATCCTGAAATGACCGATGACCAGATCGCGTTCTCGATCGCGACCATGAAGTCGTTCGGCCTCGTGGAATCCGGCGAGGCTTTGGACAAGGGCATTGGCTGCATGACGGATGCCAAGCAGCAGGCCTTCTATGACGCCATGGTCAAGTCCGGAGTCGTCAAGGAAGGCATCGACATCAAGCAGATCTACACGACCGAGTTCGTCTGCAAGGGCGTCGGCATGAACCTGAAGAAGTGAGATGATGTCGGGCCGGCGGGGGATTCGTCCCGTCGGCCAGCGACCGCCTCCCTGCTTTTGGTTGAACGGAGCCCGTGCGTCCCATGTCCGCAGTGCCTGAAACCGCCAGCCTGGCTTTCGCCGGGCGGGTGCCTGCCTCGTCCCGTCCGCTTGTCCGCCTCAACGGCGTTTCCAAGACCTTTTCCAATGGCACCATTGCCCTCAAGGACATGACCCTTGATGTCGGGCAGGGCGAGTTCATCAGCCTTCTGGGGCCCTCCGGCTGCGGCAAGTCGACGGCGCTGCGCATCGTCGCCGGGCTGGGGGAGCCGTCCTCGGGAAGCCTTGACTGGCCCACCTCGGAGCACAATGCGGCCGGTAAGCCCGAACCGGAGATCAGCTTCGTCTTCCAGGAGCCGACGCTGATGCCCTGGGCCACGGCCTTCGAGAATGTCTGGCTGCCCCTGCGCCTCAAGGGCCTGCCGCGCAAGGCTGCCGACGAGCCGGTGATGGAGGCCCTGTCGATGGTCGGTCTCGACCAGTTCCGCGATGCCTATCCGCGCGAACTGTCCGGCGGCATGAAAATGCGCGTCTCCATCGCCCGCGCGCTCGTGACCCGGCCGAAGCTTCTCCTGATGGACGAGCCCTTTGCAGCCCTCGACGAAATCACCCGCTTCAAGCTCAACAACGACCTTCTGCGTCTGTGGCAGCGCTTCGGCTGGACGGTGCTCTTCGTCACCCACTCCGTTTACGAGAGCGTCTATCTCTCCAGCCGCATCGTGGTCATGGCCGCCCGCCCGGGCCGGGTGGTCAGTGACCTTGCGATTGACGCGCCCTATCCGCGCGACGAGGCCTTCCGTACCTCACCAGTCTACAACGAGCATTGCCGCCACACCTCTGCCGCCCTGCATGCGGCCATGGACGGGGGAGAGCACCTATGACCGCACTTGACCCTGCAAACGGACCCGTGAAGGGGGCTGCGACGGGGGGCGCTGGATCCCAGGCCGCGCACATGGATACCCCGCCCTTGATGCCACGCGCCGAGGAGGCCGGTGACCGGCTGATGCGCTTGATCATTCCGGTGGTGATGCTGGGGCTGCTGGTCCTCCTGTGGGCCTGGTATGTGGTGGCTTACGACGTCCCGCATTACATCCTGCCCAGCCCGTCGCGAGTTGCCCAGTCGCTGGTCAATGACTGGGCGACGTTGTCCTCTGCCCTTCTGGTAACGCTGAAGATCACTTTCATGGCCCTTGGGCTGGCGCTGGCCGGCGGTGTCGGTCTCGCCATCCTCATGACCCAGTCGCGCTGGGTCGAACTGGCGATCTATCCCTATGCGGTCATCCTGCAGGTGACGCCGATCGTGGCCATCGCGCCGCTGATCGTCATCTATGCGCCGACCACTCAGGTTGCCGTTCTCATCTGCGCCTTCATCGTCGCCTTCTTTCCTGTCCTGTCCAACACGACGCAGGGGTTGAAGTCGACGGACCACAATCTCCTCAACCTGTTCGAGATGTATGGCGCCAGCCGCTGGCAGACCCTGCGCTATCTCAAGCTGCCGGCCGCCTTGCCGTATTTTCTCGCTGGCCTGAAGATCGCCGGTGGTCTTGCCCTCATTGCCGCCGTGGTGGCCGAGTTTGCCGCCGGCTCAGCGGGCGCAAACTCCGGGCTCGCCTACCGGTTGCTGGAATCCCAGTTCCGCCTCAACATTCCCCGCCTCTTTGCCGCGCTCCTGCTCCTGTCCCTGACAGGTGTGCTGATTTTCGCCCTCACCAGCGCGGTGTCCCATCTTCTGTTGCGCCGGTGGCATGAAAGTGCCATCCGCCGGGAGAACTGATCCATGCGTGAAGTCCTGTCCGTTCCCATTCGCGGCACTGCCTGCCTCAGCCGTGCCCGCGTTCCGGCCGTGCTGTTGCCGCAGGCCGTTGCCGGATCCGATCCCTCGGCCCTGGTGCTGGTCGACATCGAGATCGAAGCCGGCACCATCCTCTCGATCACTCCGTCCGGCAGCCGTCCGCCGGTTTGCGGCGACTACAGCTATGACCTTGACGAGGGGCTGGTGCTGCCGACGCTGGTCGACATGCACACCCATCTCGACAAGGGCCACATCAGCCCGCGCCGGCCCAATCCGGATGGCACCTTCATGGGCGCGCTGACCGCTGTCGGCGCAGACCGGACCGCCAACTGGACGGCGGAGGATGTGCGCGCCCGCATGGAGTTCTCGCTCCGCTGCGCCTTTGCCCATGGCACGTCGCTGATCCGCACCCACCTTGACAGCCTGCCGCCGCAGGAGAGCATCTCCTGGCCCGTGTTCGAGGACGTGCGCGCCGACTGGCGCGAGCGGATCGAGTTGCAGGCCGCCTGCCTCTTCGGCATCGATCGCCTGGACGCGGATGACGGGTTCCTGACCGCCATTGCCGACCGGGTTGCTGCCGCGCGGGGCGTGCTGGGCGCCGTCACCTACATGATCCCGCGCCTTGACGAGCATCTTGACGCGATGATGGTCGCCGCCTCGGATCGCGGCCTCGATCTTGATTTCCACGCCGACGAGACCGGCGACTGCAATGCCCGCACCCTGCATCACATAGCCGAGGCCGCCATTCGCAATGGCTTCGAGGGCCGGATCGTCGTTGGCCACTGCTGCTCGCTCGCCCGCCAGCAGCCGGAAGAAATCGACCGCACGCTGGATCTGGTCGCAAGGGCCGGGCTCGGCATCGTTTCGCTGCCCATGTGCAACATGTATCTGCAGGACCGGCAGGCCGGTCGCACGCCGCGTTGGCGCGGGGTGACGCTGCTGCACGAGATGAAGGCGCGCGGCATTGCCGTTGCCGTCTCGTCCGACAACACGCGCGATCCCTTCTACGCCTATGGTGATCTCGATCTGGTCGAGGTCTACACCCAGGCAACCCGCATCCTGCAGCTGGATCATCCGGTCGGCGACTGGATCCGCACTGTCAGCACCACCCCGGCCGAGTTGCTCGGCCGGCCGGAGCAGGGCTGCCTCAGGGAGGGCGCTCCCGCCAATCTGATGCTGTTCCGAGCCCGCAACTGGAGCGAGTTGCTGGCCCGCCCATCCGGCCCGCGCACCATCATCCGCTCCGGCCGTTCCATCGACCGGACCTTGCCCGATTACCGTGAACTGGACGCCGTCCTTGCGGCGCGTCCCAAAGCCCTGGCCAAAGCCCTGGCCAAAGCAGTGGCAGGAGTTGCCTGATGAGCGCTATCGACACCCTGAAGTCCCAGCTGGCCGGCCTTGCCATCGAGGACAATCCGCAGATCGTCAAGCAGAAGAGCCGCGACTTCTTCTGGTACTCGCCGGTGCTGAAACAGCAGCTCGATCACGTCACCGGCGACCTCATCGTGACGCCAAGGTCCGAGGCCGAGGTCATCCGGGTGCTGAAGGCCTGCTACGCCCTCGACATCCCCGTCACGACGCGCGGGGCTGGCACCGGCAACTATGGCCAGGCCATGCCCCTGTCGGGCGGCGTCATCCTCAACCTCGCTGAAATGAACCGCATCCTGTCGGTTCGCCCCGGCGTTGTCGTGGCCGAGGCCGGGGCGATCATCTCGAAGATTGACGAGGAAACCCGTGCCCATTCCGGCCAGGAGCTGCGCCTGCATCCCTCGACCTATCGTACTGCGACCATCGGCGGCTTCATCGCTGGCGGATCCGGCGGCGTCGGCTCCATTTCCTGGGGCGGGCTCAGGGATCTCGGCAATGTGCTGAGCCTCAAGGTCATCACCATGGAAGCCGAACCGCGGGTGCTGCATCTCAAGGGCGCGGACCTGTCCAAGGTCATGCACGCCTATGGCACCAATGGCGTCATCACCGAGGTCGAGATGCCGCTGACCTCCGCCTATGACTGGGTCGATGTCATCGTCGGCTTCGACGCCTTCATGGACGGCGTCGTCTATGCCGATGCGCTGGCCAATCAGGATGGCATTCTCTTAAAGGAACTTGCCCCCATCGCCGCGCCGCTGCCGTATGACTATTTCCTTCGGCACCAGAAGTTCATCCGCAAGGACCAGTCGGTCGTAGTGATCATGGTCGCGCCTTTTGCCATGGATGCCTTCGCCACCTTCACGGCCTCGCATGGCCGCGCCTCGATCCTCTACCGCTCGGACGAGGCGGACGAGGCGACGCTGAAGACCCTGCCGCCGGCCTATGAACTCGCCTGGAACCACACCACCCTGCGCGGCCTGCGCGTCGATCCGACGATCACCTATCTGCAGGTTCTCTATCCCTATCCGGACCAGGTCGCCAAAGTCCGCAAGATGACCGAACTCTTCGGCGACGAGGTCCCCGGCCATCTGGAGTTCGTGCGCTTTGATGGCAAGATCACCTGCTTCGGTTTGCCGGTCGTGCGCTACAGCACGGAAGCAAGGCTCGACGAGATCATCCGCCTGCATGAGGAGGCAGGCTGCCCGATCTTCAACCCGCATCGCTACACGCTGGAAGAAGGCGGCATGAAGCAGACGGATGCGGTGCAGCTCGCCTTCAAGCGCGAGGCCGATCCCAAGGGGCTGCTCAACCCGGGCAAGATGATCGCGTGGGAAGATCCGTCCTACGATTTCACCTCTGGCAAGGTGTTCCTGTTCTCAGGCCTTACCCCGGCCTGATCTCCGGTCCGGCTTTGTTAGATGGCCGCCCTGGGTCCCGCCGGGTCCGGGCCGTCCCTGACGGCTGGCCGCAGCCCTGGCTTGCTCCCCGCAAGGCCGCGTCGAGAATGATCCCGTCTGGAGTGGTCCGATGAAAGTGCTCCTGCTCTATGCCCATCCGGTCGAGACCAGTTTCGCCGCTGCCCTGCGTTCCGAGGTGCGCGGGGCGCTGGAGCATGCCGGACATGAGGTGGATGACTGCGATCTTTACGCCGAAGGCTTCGATCCGCGCCTGACGCGGGAAGAACGGCTCGGTTACCACGACCTGGAACACAACCGGGCCAGCGTTGCGCCTTATGTGCAGCGGCTGCTGGCCGCCGAAGCGCTGGTCCTCGTGCATCCGGTCTGGAACTTCGGTTATCCCGCCATCCTCAAGGGCTTCTTTGACCGGGTGTTCCTGCCCGGCGTGTCCTTCCGGATGGAAAACGGCAAGGTCGTGCCGGCGCTCGCCAATATCCGCAAGCTGGCCATCGTCACCACCTATGGCGGCTCGCGGCTGAGGGCTTTCCTTGTCGGTGATCCGCCGCGCAAGCTCGGCACCCGCGTCCTGCGGGCCGTCATCCATCCCCTTGCACGCACGCGCTATCTCGCGCTTTACGACATGAACCGGGCCACCGATGCGGTCCGCGCCGCCTTTCTCATGAAAGTCCGCAAGACAATGGAGGTCTTCTGAACATGCGGGTGCTGGTTGTCTATTGCCATCCCTGCCCGGAAAGTTTCAACGCCGCCGTAAAGGAAACCGTGCTCTCGACGCTTGTGTCGTCCGGGCATGAACTCCGGGTCCTTGACCTTTACGGCGAGAATTTCCAGCCTGCCATGGGCGCTGAGGAGCGACGCGGTTATCACGACGAGGGCGGCAATGTGCGCCCGGTCGAGCGCCACGTCGAGGCGATCCTGTGGTGCGAGATGATCGCCTTTGTCTATCCGACCTGGTGGTTCGGCCTGCCGGCCATGCTGAAGGGCTGGCTCGACCGGGTCTGGGTGCCGCATGTCACCTTCGAGATGCCGACCGAGACGACCGGCATGCGCCCAAAAATGCAGAATATCCGCAAGATCGCGGTCATCACCACTTGCGGTGCCACTTGGTGGGTGTCCAAGCTGATGGGGGAACCGGGACGCAAGACACTGCTGCGCGGCATGCGCGTCCTGTGTGCCCCGCGCTGCAAGACCCTTTATCTGGCTCACTACCGGATGGACAGCTCGACACCGGCCAGTCGGGCGCAGTACCTTGAAAAGGTTCGCAGGAAACTTGCCCGGTTTTGAAGCTTTGCCACGCCGCTGTCATTTGACGGTTAAGGAACGCGGCTAGTCTCGCGACGAATCGTGCGGGGCTGGGATCCCGTGTGGTCGCAAGCTAGGCTTCGCCAACCGGCAGTGGAGTGATCGACGATGGCATTCAGTTACAAGAAGAGCGTGACTTTCCGTCTGCTGCAGGCGGCCAAGGCCCAGCGGGCTCGCTCAGGCGGTCATTTGATGCGCATTGGCCTGCATCCGGGGCAGGAACTGGTGCTGAAGGTGCTGTCGGATGGAGATGGCCGCACGATGAGCCAGCTGGCCCTTGCCCTCGGCGTGCAGCCACCCACCGTGACCAAGATGGTGACCCGGCTTTCGGCCCAGGGTCTTGTCCGCCGCCAGGTATCCGAGACCGATGGCCGTCTCGCCCGCGTGTTCCTGACCGATGAAGGCCGCACCCGCGTCCTGTCCGTCGACAAGGCCTGGAAGCGTCTCGAGAAGGAAGCGATTGCCGGTCTCGATGACAAGGACCGCAAGAAGCTGCGCAAGTTGCTGCGCCAGATCGAGAAGAACCTGTCGCTGACCACCGAGATCGATCCGGAACTCGACAATGACACGGATGTCGATGATCTCGACGAGGACGCGCCCGTCGCAACCGTCGTCCCGCTCGCCGTCGAAGCCTGAGGCTCCCGACGCACGCTGGATTGGCATCGCCGCAACGTGTCGTCATCCGGGGGAATGCCGTACCGCTTTCGTCCTGCATGATCTTTCAGCGGCGCGATGAGCGGTCTAGTGTAAGGGTCTGGCGGCGCACGTGCGTCGCCGGCTGATCGGCCCTCCCGCCAGCGGACCCAAGACAATGACCGAGCCCATCACGCCCCTCCCGTCGAAGGACAGCGAGGCGGCGGCGGAAAAGCGTTCGCAGCTCATCGCCATCGGCATGATCCTTGCGACCTGCCTGTGCTTTTCCATCCTGGACGCCACAGCCAAGTATCTGACGACCTATACCCATTTGCCGCCACTGCAGATCGTTTGGATGCGCTTTGTCAGCCATCTGGTGATTGCCTTCTTCATGTTCCGCATGTGGGCGCATCCTGAGATTTTCCGCACCGACCGTCCGTGGCTGCAGTTCGTTCGCGGCCTGACCATGCTTGGCACCACCTCGTTCAACTTCCTCGCCGTGCAGCATCTGCAACTGGCCGAAACCATGTCGATCTTCTTTGCAGGTCCCATTGTCGTCACCGCGCTCGCCGGGCCGCTGCTGGGTGAATGGGCCGGCATCCGGCGCTGGGCGGCGATCTTTGTCGGCTTCATCGGTGTGTTGATCATCGTTCAGCCGGGCAGCGGGGCAATGCACTGGGCGGTGATCTATTCTGTCGCCTCGATGCTGTGCTACGCGCTCTATGCGCTGATGACGCGCATGCTCACCTCCACCAATTCCACCATCGGCATGCTGGTCATCCCGGCCGTGATCTCGTCCATTGCGATGACCGGACCCGGGCTCGCCGTCTGGGTCAGTCCGCCGGACCTGTTCCACTGGGTGCTGCTGCTGTCCACCGGTGTCTGGGGCGGGCTTGGGCACTGGATCTTCATCGCCGCGCACCGGCGCGCCCCCGCACCGCTTCTGGCACCCTTCACCTATCTGCAGATCATCTGGATGATTGGTCTTGGCTTTCTCGTGTTTGGCGACATTCCCGGCAGCGCCACCATCATCGGCGCCAGCGTCGTCGTTGCCTCGGGCCTCTACATCCTTTACCGGGAGCAGGTGGTGAAGAAGACTTAAGTGAACGGCGGCCCGGGTGGTTGACGCCGCAGCGTTCCCCTTGCCAAATGGCGCCAGATTTCAGGCTTGCGCTTCGGGGGGAACATGCGGGCAGAACACGTTTTGGGGGCAGTTTCGAAGGCCTGTTCCGGCGGGGTGCTGTCGCTTGTGATCGCCGCGGCGCTGTTGACGGGCTGTCAGGTCCTGAGTGACGCCGAAAAGCCGCAGACGCCATCGCAGGCGGCCGGCTTTGCGCCGGGAACCGAGGAAGAGTTCATGCTCGACGTCGGCCGGCGGATCTACTTTGCCGAAGGCGTCGCCGATCTCGACGACAAGGGCCGTGAGACCGTCCTGCGCCAGGCGATGTGGCTCAAGACCAATCCGCGCTGGCTGGCCAAGATCCAGGGCCATGCGGATGAACCGGGCGGGGAAGCGGCCAACAAGCGCCTGTCCGAGCGCCGGGCCAAGGCCGTCTATGATGTCATCCTTGCCCAGGGTGTCGACCCCAAGCGGATCTGGATCAAGGGCTATGGCATCGAGCGGCCGGAGACCGACTGCGATCCGGCCGAGTGTTCTCGCATGAACCGCCGTGTCGTCGTCAACCTGCGCGAGGAGTATGACGACACAGCGCCGCAGCGCTGAGGCTTCGGCATCGGTTGCACCGGCAACAATCGCGCGGCACACTTTCACCTTGCGGGAATCACAGGCTGGCGGCTAGCTGAGCCAGCACGAGGCCCGCATGGGTAACGTTTGAGGTGGCGCGCATGAGCGACAATCCGGGTTCTGGTTCAGGGGTTCACCCCGATGAACCGCGCGGCCGCCGCCTGACGCTGGGCGACATTGCCGAGCGGCTTGGCATTTCCACCGCCACTGTTTCGCTCGCCCTGCGCGATTCTCCGCTTGTTGCCAAGACCACCCGCGACAAGGTCAAGGACATGGCCCGGCAGGTGGGCTACATCTACAACCGCTCCGCCGCCTCGCTGCGCACCTCGCGCACGCAGATCGTCGGCGTTGCCGTGCATGACATCATGAACCCCTATTTCGCCGAGATCTTTTCCACCCTGGAAGATGAACTCGAGCGTCAGGGGCAGATGGTCTTCATCTGCAATCACCGCGACAATGTCGAGCGTCAGCGCGTGTTCATCGACACGCTGCTGCAGCACCGTGCCGATGGGCTCATTCTCTGCGCCTCGGTCGGCACCACGCCGGAAGAGATCAACCGGCTGATCGACCAGGGCATCTCGGTGACCCTCATCTGCCGAGATGTCGAGGGCGCTGCCGCTCCGAGCGTGCGCGGTGACGATGAGACCGGAGCCTTTCTCGTCACCCAGCATCTGATCCGCCAGGGCCATCGCCGCATCGCCATGGCGGGCGGGCGGCGCGAGACCTCGACAGGCCGCGACCGCAACGCCGGCTGGCGTCGGGCGCTGGCAACGGCCGGCATCGATCCGGACTCCCAACTGGACATTCCCGAGCTGATGAACCAGACCGACGGCCAATCCGTGGTGCCGCGCCTCTTGGCTGCGCCGGAGCGTCCGTCGGCGGTCATGTGCTTCAACGACATGGTTGCGCTTGGCATGATGCCAGCCCTGCGCTGGGCCGGTGTCGAGCCCGGGCCGGGCATGGCCGTCACCGGCTATGACGATGTCGATGGGGCTGCCGCGCGGACCCCATCGCTCACCACCGTTGCCAGCCATCCGGACCGTATCGGCTCGATGGCGGCCTCGCTCATCCTGCGACAGATCGGCGGCGAGGACGTGCCCGTCACTCGTCACCTGATCGAGCCGGACGTCAAGATCCGCGACTCCTCCCCACCCCCCGGCGTCCGCCACGGCCGCCGCCTCGGGGCATAAGGGCCGCGCCTACTGCGGCAATGGTGCCAAGGGCCTTGCGGTCTTGGCGAGATCGACTAGGCCGATGAAAGCCGCCCGGTGGCCGGCGCTGTCCTCGCCCCTTGCGGTGCGGGCCAGGGCCACCACGTCGTCCAGCGTGTAGTCCTTCGTGAAGCGGCCACCCTTCAGAATGTCGCCGAAGGCCGCAACCGCAGTGGCAAAGCGGAAATCCGCATCGGCCGCCTCGAAGCTGTCAACGGCCACCGCCTGCGTCACCGGCTGCTCGATCAGCTTGCTCTCGTTTTCACCGGGCGTCTTGTAGCGGATACGCAGGAACGCCAGCTCATCCGAGGAACCGGCCGGCGCTGCAGGCGGCGTCACCTGATAGCGCAGGGGCTCGGTCAGGCCACCGGTCACGCTCGCGGGCGTGAATTCATACAGCGCCGTCACCGTGTGACCGGCCCCGATATCCCCGGCATCCACCTTGTCGTTGCTGAAGTCCTCCTGGCGCAGGGCGCGGGTTTCATAGCCGATCAGCCGGTAGTCCTTCACTTCGGCCGGGTTGAATTCGACCTGCAGTTTGACGTCGCTTGCCACCGTAAAGAGGGTCGCGCCGACTTCCTCCACCAGCACCTTGCGGGCCTCAGTCAGGCTGTCGATATAGGCGGCATTGCCATTGCCGTTCTGCGCCAGCGCCTGCATCAGCTCGTCATTGTAGTTGCCCTGGCCAAAGCCCAGCACCGACAGGGTCACGCCGCTCGCCCGCTGCCGTTCGACGAAGGCCTTCAGATCGGCGACTTCGGTGAAGCCGACGTTGAAGTCGCCGTCGGTCGCCAGGATTACCCGGCTGACGCTGCCGTCCGTCTTGCCGGCTTCCGCCAGCGCATAGGCCTGGCGCAGGCCTTCGCCGCCCGCCGTGGAACCGCCGGCGTCCAGACGCTCCAGCGCGGCTAGGATCTTCGCTCCCTCTTTGGCCTGTGTCGGCTCCAGCACCGTTCCCGCGCTGCCGGCATAGGCGACAATCGCCACCGTGTCCTCCGGCTTCAGCGTCGTCAGCAGCAGTCGGAAAGCGTTCTTCAGGAGCGGCAGCTTGTCGGGTGCATTCATCGACCCGGACGTGTCGATCAGGAACACCAGATGCGCCGGCGGCATCGCGCCGCGATCCGGCACGGCCGTCTTCAGCCCGATGCGCAACAGCCGCGTGTCCTTGTTCCAGGGCGTCGGTGCGATCGACAGGCTGGTGGCAAAGGGGGCTGCGTCCTTCGCCGGCACCGGATAGTCATAGCTGAAATAATTGATCAGTTCCTCGGTCCGGATGGCATGGGGCAGGGGCAGAACCCCGTCCATCAGCGCCGCGCGCATCACGCCATAGGAGACCGTGTCTACATCGGCTGAAAAGGTCGAGACTGGATTATCGGCCACCCGTTTGACCGGATTGTCATCGGCCTTCGGAAACCGGTCGCGGCCCTGGTCCGCGGAGGCAACGCCCGGCACCGCTACGGCCGGCTTGCTCATCTTGGCGGCACTCGGCATGGCCATCGGGGCCATTGTCCCACCGGGAGCCGGCATCAGCGCCGGGGCAATCGGTGCCGGTTGCGGCAGGGCGTCGGCCACAGCAGCTGGAGCCTCCTCGGCCAGCCTCGCCCTGTCCTGCGCCACCAGGGGCTGGGTTGCATTCTTTGCCAATTCTGTCTTTTCGCTCGCCTGCGGCATCTCCGCATCGCCAGAGGTGTCGCGCAAGGTCTCCTGCCAGGGCGCAAGCTGCACCGTCAGGGCAATCGCGGCGAGGCCAACGCCTGCGCCGGCAACGCCCGGCCATATGGATCTGCGGCGCGGTGCATTCGGTTCTGTGGTCATGCCAAGCATCCTTCCAAGTTGGTCTGTCCAGTTCCTGCCCCAACTTGTCTGACGCCGTGGCGCTGCCGCTTCTTGGCTGGCCTGTGAAATTTTCTGCTGCTGATCAAAGGCGGCCATCGCTGCGCCAAGTGCACGTGCCCTCGCTGCCGGGTCGGCGGCCGGTGGCGTCGTCTCAAGCGCCTGTCTGGCCTCGTCCAGTTCATCACGCATGATCGCGCTCCTTCAGGGCTTTCAGTTTCTGCCGCAGGTCCGACAATCGCCAGGAGATCGTGCCCTGCGACACCGCCAGCACCTCTGCCGCTTCTGCGTGTGTCATGTTCTCGCCCAGCACCAGCAGCGCGGTCGCCCGCAGCGGATCGCCGATTTCGTCCAGTGCTGCCATCAGCCAGGCATGGGCTGCTGCAGCCGCATTGGCCTCCGCCTGTGTGCCGGCCTGGCTGCGCGCGTAGTCCGCGTCCCGGGCGAGGGAGCGGGATTGCCCGCGTCGCCGGTCTGCCGCCGCATTCAGGGCCAGCCGGTACAGCCAGGTGGTGAAACGGGCCTCGCCCCGAAAGCTTTTCAGCCGTGCGGGCAGGGTGGTGAGGATGTCCTGCGTCAGGTCCTCCGCCTCGGCCTTGGCACCGCAGAACCGCCAGGCCAGGCGGTACAGCCGGTCATAGTGACGCTCCGCCAACAGGCGAAAGGCCTCGCGGTCGCCCTGTCCGGCCCTAAGGGCAAGGTCTTCATCGCTGGTTACGGCATCCATCAGGCGTCCACAGTGTTTCCGGAGTGTCTCCGTCCGGGGGATCTGTCCTTAAGACGCCGCCGGATGGCCAAAGCTTGGCCCGGCTGGTGTGTTTTTTCAAAGGCTCGATGGGATTGATGCGAAAGGCGTGAACTTGCCCGCACAACATCCTATATTGCGTTCCAATCCGACCCGACCTATCGCGGTGCGAATCGAACCGGACCCTCCGCCGGCGTCGCCCCCACTGACAGGACCTTGCGCTCATGACCACTGCCGCACCCGAACCAACCAAGCAGATCCCGGTCACCGTGCTGACCGGCTATCTCGGTGCCGGAAAGACCACACTGCTCAACCGGATCCTCTCCGAAAATCATGGCCAGCGCTACGCCGTCATCGTCAATGAATTTGGCGAGATCGGCATCGACAATGATCTGCTCGTCGAGTCCGACGAGGAAATCTTTGAGATGAACAACGGCTGCATCTGCTGCACCGTGCGCGGCGACCTGATCCGCACCGTGCAGAACCTGATGAAGCGCCGTGGCAGCTTCGATGCCATCATCGTCGAGACCACCGGCGTTGCCGATCCGGCCCCGGTGGCCCAGACCTTCTTCATGGATGACGACGTGCGCGCCGCCTCGCGCCTCGATGCGGTGGTCGCCGTCGTCGATGCCCGCCACGTGCTGCAGCGCCTCGCAGATACCCGCGAGGCCGAGGACCAGATCGCCTTTGCCGACGTGATCCTCCTCAACAAGACCGACCTCGTGTCGCCGGAGGAACTCGCCGCCGTCGAGGCCCGGATCCACAAGATCAACCCTTATGCCGTGCGTCACCGCACCGAGCGCTGCGCCATCGACATCGCCAAGGTGCTGGATCGCGGCGCCTTTGACCTCGACCGCATCCTGTCGCTTGATCCTCAGTTTCTCAACACCGGTCATGGTCACGACCACCATCATGACCACGACCACGCGCACGATCACCACCACCATGATCACGACCATGCCTGCGGCCCCGACTGCACGCATGACCATCATCACCACCATGACCACGATCACGGGCATCACGCGCATGAACATGATCACGAACATGATCACAACCATGATCACGTCTGCGGCCCGGACTGCGACCACGACCATCACCACCACCATGACGATCCGCATTCTGTCCGCAGCATTTCTCTGCGCGCCGGCGAACTGGATCCGGACACCTTCTTCCCCTGGATCAACCGCGTGACCCAGGAAGACGGCGCCAAGATCCTGCGTCTCAAGGGCATCCTGGCCTTCAAGGATGACGCGCAGCGCTACGTGCTGCAGGGTGTGCACATGATCGTCGAGGGCGATCACCAGCGCGACTGGAAGGAAGGCGAGCCGCATGAAAGCCGCCTGGTCTTCATCGGCCGAGAGCTGGACTTCGACGCCTTGAAGCAGGGCTTCGCCGCCTGCGCGGTCTGACGGGAGAATTCGACGTGACGACGCTTGCTGCGGCTGACGTCTCGGGCTTCGTTGTCCGGGCCGGCTTTCTCAAGGACACGCCCTATTTCGCCCTCGGCGGCGGCGAGGTCGTGTTTCTTGCTGGGACCCAGATACACGTTCCCGCCCATTCCGGCGGCCTGCTGGCGGCGGACGAACGCCCGGACGGCTCGGGTCTGGTCACTGGCGGCGATGATGGCCGCGTGGTCGAGGTCAAGGTGGACGGGTCCGTCTCGGTCCTGTCTGAACGTCCGCGCAAGTGGATCGACCTGGTTGCCTGCGGTCCTTCCGGGGCTGTCGCCTTCGCCAGCGGCCGCACGGCTTATGTCCGGCTGGCGGATAGCACGGAGAAGGAATTTGCTCATGCCCGCGCCGTCGGTGGCCTTGCCTTCGCGCCCAAGGGCCTGCGCCTGGCCGTGGCCCGCTACGACGGGGTGACCCTGTGGTGGGTCAACACGCAAGGCGCGCCGCAGCAGCTCGACTGGCCCGGGGCGCATCATGCCATCACTGTCTCGCCGGATGGCAAGTTTGTCGTCACCACCATGCAGGAAAACGCCCTGCATGGCTGGCGGCTGTCGGATGGCCAGGACATGCGCATGACAGGTTATCCCGGCAAGGTGAAGTCGTTCAGCTGGTCGGCCAAGGGCAAGTTTCTTGCCACGTCCGGCGCCAATGCCGCGATTGTCTGGCCCTTCTCCGGCAAGACCGGCCCGATGGGGCAGTCTCCGCTGCAGCTCGGAACCCGTTCCGACATGCTGGTCAGCATGGTCGCCTGCCATCCCAAGGAAGAGGTCGTTGCCGTCGGCTATCAGGACGGCATGATCCTGCTGTGCCGCTTTGCCGACAATGCCGAGGTGCTGATGCGCCGTCCGGGCAAGGCACCGGTGTCGACGCTGGCCTGGGACCGGGACGGTTTGCGGCTTGCCTTTGGCACCGAGGACGGGGAAGCTGGCGTCATCGCGCTGGAGTGAGGAGACCGCCATGCTCGCCAGACCCATTGCGCTTGCCGTCGGCATTCTGGCGGGTGTGACCTCCTCGCAGTTGCCCGAGTTTGCGCAGCAATATCGCCAGCGCCTCGGCGGGGCCATCGATGCCCTGCAGCAGGTCATGGCGGTCACGGCCGAGGATGCGGCCCGCAACGGGCTGGATGTCGATGGGGCGCTGGCCCGTCTGAAAGGCAGCAGCGATCCGCTCGTGGCCGCCCAGGGGCGCTCGCTCGAGGAAATGCGCGAAAAGCTGGCCAACATGCGCGCCCAACGTGATGCCTTTGCGCAGTCCGACGAGTTCGGGCGGCTCGTTCTCTTCCTGACATCCGCCGACCCGGATGTGGTCCGGGGCACCTATGAGGACTTCGAACCGGCAGTGCCGGCAACGGCGGAAGGCATTGTCACGGCCCTTCTTGGCGGGTTGGCCGGCGTTGGCCTTCTGCGCCTGATCGGCGCCTTCCTGCGCGGTCTCTGGCGCGTTCTGGTGCCACGTCCGCATTGACGCACTGGCGCCAAATATTCATTTCTGACGGGAGAAGCAGATGGACACCATAACCTCATCCGGAGGCATGGTCGTTGCCCCGCATATGGCAGCGGCACGGGCCGGGGCGGACATTCTCGCTGATGGCGGGTCGGCAGTCGAGGCGATGATCGCCGCTGCGGCGACCATTGCGGTTGTCTACCCGCACATGAACGGCATCGGCGGCGACGGCTTCTGGCTCATTGCTGCCCCTGGGCAGGACCCCAAGGTGATCGAGGCCTGCGGTCCGGCAGGATCCGGGGCAACGATTGCAGCCTACAACCGTGCCGGCCACGGCACGGTGCCAACGCGCGGTCCGCTTGCCGCGCTCACGGTTGCCGGCACGGTCGGCGGCTGGCAGAAAGCCTATGAGGCCGCCGCCAGCCTCGGTGGCCGCATGCCGCGCCGCGAGCTGATGCAGGCAGCCATCGCCCACGCCAAGGACGGTATTGCCGTCTCGAGAAGCCAGGCGCATCTGACGGCGGAAAAGCTGACCGAACTCGAAACCCAGCCGGGCTTTGCCTCCGTGTTCCTGAAGGACGGCAAGGCGCCGGAGGCCGGTGACGTGATCCGCCAGGAGCGGCTGGCCGACACGCTGGATCATCTCGCCATTGCCGGCTTTGACGACTTCTATCGCGGCGACGTTGGCGCCTCGATTGCTGATGATCTGGAACGCATCGGTGCCCCGGTCACCAAGGCCGATCTGGAGCGTTATGAAGCCCGCATCCGCCATGCCCTGAAGCTGCAGACCCGTGCCGGCACGATCTTCAACGCCCCGCCACCGACGCAGGGGCTCGCCTCGCTGTTGATCCTCGGCCTCTACGACCGGCTCAACGTTCCGGCCCGCGAGGGCTTCCCGATGTTGCATGGCCTCGTCGAGGCGACGAAGCGGGCTTTCCTGGTTCGGGATCGCGTGGTCACCGATCCAGACCGCCTGCCGGAACCTCCGTCACGCTTTCTGGACCCGGACTGGCTTGGGGCGGAGGCGGCGCGGATCTCCATGTCCGAGGCGCTGGGCTGGCCGGTCAAGTCGGCGCTCGGCGACACGATCTGGATGGGCGCCGTCGATGCCCGGGGCTGCGCCGTCTCCTTCATCCAGTCGGTCTATTGGGAATTCGGCTCCGGGTGCCTGCTGCCGAAGTCCGGTATCCTCTGGCAGAATCGCGGTGCCAGCTTCTCGCTGCACCCGGAAGCACTCAATGCCCTGGAGCCTGGACGCCTGCCGTTCCACACGCTCAACCCGGCAATGGCTCGCCTGTCCGACGGCCGTCTGGTCACCTATGGCACCATGGGCGGGGAGGGGCAGCCGCAGACCCAGGCCGCCATCTTCACCCGCGCCATTCTCAACGGTATGCCGGTGGGCGAAGCGATCGATGCCCCGCGCTGGCTGCTCGGTCGCACCTGGGGCGATGCAACGACGGCGCTGCGTCTGGAAGCGCGGTTCGATCCCGATCTCATTCGCCAGCTGGAGCGCGCCGGCCACGAGGTGGTGGTGCTTGGCGAGGATTATTCCGATACGATGGGCCATGCGGGCATGATCATCCGCAACGCGCGGGGCGGGCTGGAAGGCGCACACGACCCGCGCGCGGACGGCGGCGCGGCGACGGCCTGAAGACGACCTGAACGGGCAAGGGAGACGAGGCAATGGACGCCATCACGCGCATGCGCTGCTTCATCCAGGTGGTGGACAGCAACGGCTTTTCCGCCGCAGCCCGGGAAATGGGCCGCTCGAAGGCGCTTGTCTCAAAATACATCGGCGAGTTGGAGGACGAACTGGGCGTGCGGCTCCTCAACCGCACCACACGCCAGATCTCGCTGACCGAGGTTGGCGAGGCGTACTACAAGGAAGCCTCCGATATCCTGCAGCGCATTGACGACCTGCAGGCCTCGGTCCAATCCACCCATCATGAGGCGCGGGGCCGCCTGCGTGTGTCTGCGCCACGCTCGATGGGCGATGGCCTCATCAACCGGGCAATCATGGAGTTTCTGGTCGCCGAGCCCGAGATCACCATTGATCTGCGCCTCGATGACCGCTTCGTCGATCTGGTGGAAGAAGGCTTCGACGTCGCGATCCGCGTCACGGATCTGGAGGATTCGAGCCTCATCGCCCGCAAAGTCGCGCCCTTCAGCACGGTGGTCTGCGCCACTCCGGCGGTGCTCGAGCGCTATGGCCAGCCACAGCACCCGAGTGACCTGGCCGGCAAGCCCTGCATCGTCGACACGAACTACCGTCACAAGACCAACTGGCATTTCGCCGAGAACGGCAGCCGTTTCGCCGTGCCCGTGCGCGGACGCATCGAGGTCAACAGTGCGTCTGCCGCCCGTGATGCCGCGATCTGCGATCTCGGTTTCCTGCGAACGCCGCGCATGTTCGTGCACCAGGACCTCAAGGATGGCCGCCTGGTCCCCGTGCTGGAGGGCTTTGATCACGACGGCCCCGCGATCTATGCGGTCTATCCCCACCGCCGCCACCTCTCCGGCAAGGTGCGCTCCTTCGTCGACTTCCTCGCCGCCTGGTTCGGTGAGCGCCGGAAGGCCGGCGAAATGTGCTGAGGCTGACAACCGGCAGCATGGCGTGTAGGCTACAGTGCAGAGAGGTGCGACGTGACGGCACAGGTTCACAATGGCAAGGCCATTGAAGCGCTACTGAGCAGATTGCTTGCGACGGGCCGCTATGCAACGGCAGACGATGCGTTGCTTGCAGGTCTCACCTTGCTTGCCGAGCGGGAGCTGCTGCGCAGCGCAATTCAGGATGGCATTGCCAGCGGATCAGGCATTCCTGCCGACGAGGTCTTCACCCGTCTCAAAAGGAAATATGCGAGCTCCGGCAGCGGACCGCAGTCTTGAATCTGGAGTTTTCGCCTGCAGCTGCGGGTGACCTCGAGCAAATTGCCGATCAGATCGCTTTGGACAACCCTGCACGTGCTTTGCAGTTTGTCGATCAGGTTGAGGCCCTTTGCCGAAGCTTGACAGATTTTCCTTTTCGCGCTGCGGAGCGGAGCGATATTTCGCCTGGTTTGCGCCTGAAACCTTTCGGGCTTTATTTGGTCGCCTATAGGGTCCTGCCAAATCGACTGCGTATCGAACGTATTCTGCATGGCGCACGCGATTTGCCGGCCCTCTTTGCAGACTCTGGCGGCAATCGCGATCTCTGAGCGTCCCCCTCCCGCCAGCCGTCCGGCAAGCGGGAGGAGATCAGATCAGCGACCGGCTGCGGCGAGACGTTCTTCTGCCATCCGGTCGGCGATGCGCTCCGGGGTCACGTTCTCGTCTCTGGCGCGTTCGAAGATGCGGGTCAATGTTGCGCCGATAGCCAGGGTCTTGTCCCGCACCAGCAGGTCATCACCGCCCGGACGGGCGAGGGCGATGGAGATGACGCCGCCGGCGTTGATCGCGTAGTCCGGGGCATAGAGAATGCCACGGGCTTTCAGGGCTTCGCCATCGGACGGCGTTGCCAGCTGGTTGTTGGCAGCGCCTGCAACGATCGCCGCGCGGATGGCCGGAATGGTGGTGGCGTTAAGCCCGGCGCCGAGTGCGCAAGGGGCGAAGACATCCGCTTCCACCGCATGCGCTTCGCCTGGGTCGACTGCGATTGCGTCAAAGGCCGCCACGGCACGATCCACCGCCGGAGCATGAATGTCCGATACGATCAACCGGGCGCCTGCGGCGTGCAACTGGCTGGCCAGATCGAAGCCGACATGGCCGAGGCCCTGGACCGAGACAGTGCGGCCGGCCAGATCGTCGCTGCCGAAGACATGGGCCAGCGCGGCGCGGATGCCAGCGAAGACGCCGAGTGCAGTATAGGGCGACGGGTCGCCAAGCCCCGTGCGGGCCGTGCCACGCACATGATCGGTGCAGTCTGCGACGGCTTCCATGTCAGCCGGGGACACGCCCACGTCCTCGGCGGTGATGTAGGAGCCGTTCATCCGCTCCACGTGCCGGCCAAAGGCGCGCATCAGGTCAGCGGTCTTGTCCCGGCGCGGATCGGCAATGATCACCGCCTTGCCGCCACCCAGATCCAGGCCCGCGAGGGCGTTCTTGTAGGTCATCCCGCGCGACAACCGCAGGGCATCGGTCAGGGCTTCGCCCGCGCTGGCATAAGGCCAGACGCGGCAGCCGCCGAGTGCAGGTCCGAGGCGCGTGTCATGAACGCACAGGATTGCCTTCAGGCCGGTGTCCCGGTCATGGGCGAACACCACCTGTTCATGGGCGTCGAATTCGGGATGGTCAAAGGCCGCGCCGGCAACAAGGGCAGCGGGACGGGTTACGGCATTCATCGGCACTCTCGCGTCCAGAGGGGAAATGCGTGCCGAAAATTGCCGGTTTCGAAGGGAAATAGGTGATCAATCTTCCGAAAATTTTCGGATTATCGGGAAATTTTTCCCTCTTAATCGCAGTTTAGGGCAGAAAGCTGCGTTGCTTCCTGTTGCGTTGCGGAACGCATTTGTCACAGCCATGTTCCTGCCGCCTTCTGGCATCATGCCAGTGTGGCAGAATCACCCAGGTCTGTCTGCGAACGTCCCTGATCCCCAGAGCTTGAGCCGGTTCCTCGATGCGTGCTTTCTCCGTCTTCGCCTTTCGGAACATGTCTGCCTCGCGCCTGGTCCTGAGAACCTGCGGTTTCCGGATCTGTACCGCCGTTGTTCTGGCTCTTCTGCTGGGACTGTCGGCAACGCCGCTTTCGGCGCATCCGCATATTTTCGTCGAAGCCCGGTCGAAGCTTGTCATCGATGCCTCCGGCAAGGCTGCGGCTGTCGAGCATGTCTTCCGCTTCGACGATGCCTATTCGGCCTTCGCCATCCAGGGCTTTGATGCGGATGGCGATGGCCGTTTCAGCCGCGACGAGCTGGCGGAACTGGCCAAGGTCAATATCGAGAGCATGGAGGAGTTCGGCTACTTCACCTTCGGCGACAATGGCCGGCTCGAACTCGACTTCACCATGCCGCAGACCTACTGGCTTGAGGTGGTCGATGTCCCGCTCGATGACTACTGGGCGATGAAGCCGGAAGATATCGAGGCGATCCGGCAGGACAGCCTCCGCCTCGGGACCCAGATGCCCGAGACCGCACGGCTGCTGGAGCTGCATTTCGTCCTGCCGCTGAAGGATCCGAGCGATCTTGATGCCGCGATCACGCTCGATGTCTATGACCCGACCTACTACGTCGATTTCCGGTTTTCCCGTGCGGATGGAGCCTTGGGGGTGACGGGAGGGCCAGGCAACTGCCGGGTCGAGCGCCGGGATCCACCATCGCTGGACGCCCAGACGGCCGCGGCCCTCGCCGCGATTGGTCCCGAGCAGCGCGACCTGCCGCCGGAGTTGGAACAGGCCGCCGCGCAGCTCGTCAACCAGATGATTGTTACCTGCGGCGATGTCGTTGCTGCCGCCCCGTCGGCCCCGTTCCCACCGGTGACCCCACTCAACCGGCAGCCGGCGGACACAGGGTCAGCTTCGTCGGGGCTTGCCGTCGGCGTCGAGACGCCAGCCAGCCCCGCTTCGCCGGGTGGCTCCGTGTCGCTGCTGTCCAGCTTCTTTGGTCATATCGCCCTGATGCAGAGCGAGTTCTACCAGAAGCTCGTCGCAGCCCTGCGGGCGTTCCGCACCAATCCGGAGGCAGCCTGGCTGCTGGCCGGGATATCATTCCTGTATGGCATCTTCCACGCAGCCGGTCCCGGCCACGGCAAGGCGATTATCTCCTCCTACGTGCTGGCGAGCGGCGACACCCTGCGCAAGGGGGTTATCCTGTCCTTCGTTTCAGCCTTCGCCCAGGCCTTGACCGCGATCCTGCTGGTCGGCGGGGCGGCGTGGATCTTCAACTTTACCTCGCTGGCGCTGCAGGAGACGGTGAAGAGCTTCGAGACGCTGTCCTATGCGCTGGTTACCGGCCTCGGTATCTGGCTGGTCTATGCCAAGGCGATCCGGCCGTATCTGGTAGAGCGCCGGGCAGCTGCGGCCACAGATCATGTGCATGTTGCCGGGGTGGATGGCTCCTGCGATGCCTGCGGCCATGTTCATGCTCCCAGCCCGGCGATGCTGGCCGAACCGCTGACCCCGGCGCGGGCGGCTTCCATCATTCTCGCCATCGGTCTCAGGCCCTGTTCGGGTGCGCTGATCGTTCTGGTCTTTGCCCTGTCGCAGGGCATGGTGCTGGCCGGCATTGCCTCGACCCTTGCCATGGCGCTGGGCACCGGCATCACGGTCGCCCTGCTGGCGCTTCTGGCTGTCGGTGCCAAGGGGCTCGCCGCCCGTCTCGCCGGCAGCGAAGGCGTCTGGCCGGACCGGATCCACCGCGGCATCGAGATCCTGGCGGCGCTGATGGTTTTCGTGATCGGCGGCACCCTCTTGATCGCCAACCTGGGCTGGGCGTGAGGCCTGTCGCGCCGGCTTTAACCCAGCTTCTGGTCGCGATACCGGGCAACGTCGGCGCCGAAGGCCGCGAAGATCTTCTGCGACGGCTGATCGCAGGCAACCCAGTATTCGGGATGCCACTGGGTTCCGAGCGCAAAAGACTTTGCGCCTTCTACGGACACCGCTTCGATGGTGCCGTCTTCGGCAACGGCCTCGACCGTCAGCTTGCGGCCCAGTTCGCCAAGGGCCTGGCGATGCAGTGAATTGACCTCGATCGTCGTATCGCCGACCGCGCCATGCAACTGGCCCCCGGCGCGCACGTCGATCGGATGGGAAATGGCGAAGCGTTCTTCCTGGCGTTCGGACACCGGGGCGCGGTGGTCCTTGCGGCCTTCCAGCTCCTGGATTTCGGTCAGAAGCGTGCCGCCAAGCGCCACGTTCAGCTCCTGCATGCCACGGCAGATGGCGAGCACGGGAATGCCACGTTCCAGGGCCCGGCGCAGCAAGGGCAGCGAGGTGGCGTCCCGGTCCGGGTCATAGGGCCCGTTGGCCTCACTGGCCTCGCCGCCATAGAGATCCGGGTTGACGTTGGAGCGCGAGCCGGTTGCCAGCACCCCGTCGACCCGGTCCAGCACCGCATCCAGATCGATGGCGCCGCCCAGCGACGGCAGGATCAGCGGGATGGCGTTGGCGCCGTTCAGCGCCGCTTCGAGATAAGTGGAAGGCGCGGCGTGCCAGCGATAGCCGTCAATCGGCTTGACGTCGGCGGTGACGAGAACAACGGATTTCAACATGGGACGGCAAGGCTCTTGCAGGTGACGCGGCACTCAACGGCGGATGACATGCGACCCTGCCACGAACCGGTGCTGCCGCCAAGGGGGCAGGGAAGGCCGGATTCAGGCAGCAGTCGCCGCTGTCAGTTCAGCATAGGTAGTCTGGATGTCGATGGGGCCTTGCTGGTTGGTGGCAAACTGCTGCAAATCGTAATCTGTCTGCATGTTGAGCCAGTACTGCGGCGAGGTCTCGAAGAAGCGGGCCAGCCGCATCGCAGTATCCACGGTCATTGCCGTTTCGCCTTTGAGCAGCCGTTCTATCCGGGTGCGCGGAAGATTGAGCAGGCGAGCGAGCTTTCCCGCGCTCAATCCAGCCGGATCGAGGTAGAGATCCTTCAGCAAGACGCCGGGATGAAAGGCTGGAGCTGCAATTCGCATGCTTTCAGGTCCTGAGGTCAATGATAGTCACACACTTCGACAAGATCCGGGCCAGCGTCGGTCCAGATAAAACAGATCCGCCACTGATCGTTGATCGACAGCGAGTATTGTCCTTGTCGATCGCCCGTCAGTTTATGCAGCCGGTTGCCAGGCGGCAGCCGCAGGTCGTCCACTTGTGTCGCGGCATTGAGTGCCGCTAGCAGTTTTTGCGTTCGAAGAACCAGATCCGGCGGAAACCCCTTCCCAACTTTACCCAGGGCGATGCTTTCGGTCAGCCTGTCCCGGTATCCCTGGATCACGTCGGTCCCGCATGTTGCCGAAGGGTCATCCGAAGACGGCAGGCCGCTGCCCACCGCGTCTGTATCATGCCACGATACAAACTTATGTCAACACCGTCAGACCAGCTGCAGTTCCTGCGCGATGCGGTAGAGATGGGCGGCGTTGCCGCTGCCGGCCTTGTCGCGGATGTTGAGGCGGTGCGATTCTACCGTGCGCACGCTGATCCCGAGCGCCTGGGCGATTTCCTTGTTGGTCTGGCCGCGCGCCACCCCCTGCAGGACTTCCCGCTCGCGTTCCGTGAGGCCATAGGGATCGCTGGCCGGGGCTGCCGGCTGCCGGCTTTCCATCAGGCTTGGACCGACGCGGGACGAGAAATAATACCCGCCATTGGCGACGGCGAGGATCGCGTTGATCATTTCCTTGGCCGAAATGTCCTTCAGCAGATAGCCCCGCGCGCCGGCCTGCATCACGCCGCGCACATATTCCGGGTTGTCGTAGATCGACAGGATCAGCACGCTGATCTGCGGAAACCGGCGGCGAATTTCTGCCGTGGCCTGCAGGCCGTTCATTTCCGGCATGGAGATGTCCATCAGCAGGATATCGGGCTTCAGGGCTTCCGCCATCTGCAGTGCCTGGCGGCCGTCGGTGGCCTCGCCGACGATTTCCAGCGGTGCGACGCCTTCCAGCCTTGCCCTTATTCCGGCGCGTACGAGTTCATGGTCATCTGCCAGCAGCAGGCGGACGGGTCGGTTTGGATCGCGGTGTGTCATTGTCAGTGTCCCGTCTCAGGCCGCCGTTTCGGCCAGGATGTCCTCTGCGGGTCCGAGTGGCATCGACACCCGGATCAAGGTTCCGCGCAGCGGCATGCGCGACATCGTCATCGTGCCCCCATGGGCTTCAATCCGCTCCAGCATGTTGCGGATGCCGAGGCCGCCGCCGGCGTTGACGGGCAGGAGAATCCCGACGCCATCGTCCTCGATCGTCAGCGACAGGGTCTCGATGCCGGCTTTCAGGTTGATGCTCACTTCCTCGGCGCGGGCGTGGCGGGCGACATTGGTCAAGGCCTCCTGCACCACCCGGTAGAGCGCCGTCTTGGCCTTGTCGCTGAGCCGCCTGCGGCACCGGTCGGCCGAAATCCGCACCTTGATGCCGGATTGCGCCTCAAAATCCTTGGCAAGGCTGACGAGGGCGGCCGACAGGCCCATGTCGTCCAGGACACTTGGCCGCAGGTCCTTCGAGATCCGCCGCACTTCGGAAATCGCATCATCGAGGATGCGCAGACAGCGTTCCGCCTGTTGCTGCAGCGGCACCTGGGATCCGGCGCGGGAGTGGATCATCTCGATGCCATAACGCACGGAAACAAGCAGCTGCGAGATGCTGTCATGCAGTTCGCTCGAGACGCGCTTGCGCTCCTGTTCCTGCACGTCGACGATGCGGTTGGTGAGGTCCTTCAGCTTGCTGTCGGCGAATTTCTGTTCGGAGAAACTGACGGTCGCCACGGCCGTGAGGCTGAGCAGGATTGCGATCATGGTGATGAGAAAGATCACAAGCAGGGTCTGGCGCACATTCGCGGTAAAATCGGCCCGCACCATCGCCACTTCGCTGGCGATATCGTCGATATAGACGCCTGTGCCCAGCATCCAGCCCCATTTTTCCAGCATCACCGCATAGCCGAGCTTTTCCGCGTCGCCGCTGGCGCTCGGCTTGTTCCAGACATAGCGGTGGAAGGCGCCGCCTGCTTCTGCTGCGGCCATCAGGTTGCGGATGACATAGTCGCCTTCCGGGTCCTGCAGGTCCCACCATTTCTTGCCGATCAGATGCGGCAGCTTCGGATGCACCAGGTTGGTTCCGTCGCGGCTGTAGACGAAGAAATAGCCATCGTCACCGAAGCTGATCTCGGTCAGCATGCGCTTGACCTCGGCCTGCGCGGCCTCTCGGCCCTCCGGTTCCTGGTCGATCTGGCCCTTTATCGAGGTCAGCACCAGCTCGACGATGTTCTGGATTTCCTGACGCTTGGAGGCAAGGATCCGTTGTTCGACCGCGCGTGTCTGCTCCTCGATCAGGCGCGAGGCTTGCAGAAAAGTGATGCCGCCGATCAGCAGCGACACGGCCACCAGTGGCAGGACCGTGATCAGGAACAGTTTTGTCTTGAATGGCACGTCTTGCCCTCTTTCCCTTGCCGTTCCTTGCGATGTTGAGGCGTCTAACGCAGCAAATTTTGCGCGGCTTCCGTACTACTACTGAGAGACTGCGCAGAAACACGACTAGCGCCTCCATCCAATGATCACCTAGACACAAGTGCTGATCGGTGCAACTGTTGGCCCCGATGTATCAAGGTCCATATCTGGGAGGATAAAGCATGGATCGTCGTTCGTTTATCAAGACTGCTGGCCTTGGCGCTGGTGGTGCCGTCGCTGCGACTGCTCTCGCAGCTCCGGCCATCGCGCAGTCGACCACCGACATGGTGATCGTCTCGACCTGGCCGCGTGACATGCCGGGTCTCGGCGTTTCCGCTCAGCGTCTTGCAGCGCGCATCGAAACCCTGACCGAAGGCCGCATCAAGGTCCAGTATTTCGCTGCTGGCGAACGTGTTGGCGCCTTTGACGCTTTCGACGAAGTGGCCTCGGGCAATGCACAGGCCTATATCGGCGCCGACTACTACTGGAAGGGCAAACACCCGGCCTGGTCGTATTTCACCGCCGTTCCGTTCGGCCTGACCTACGCCGAGATCGATGCCTGGATCAAGGTTGGTGGCGGCCAGCAGCTCTGGGACGAGCTGGCTGACGGCTTCGGCCTCAAGAACTTCAACGCTGGCAACACCGGCGTGCAGATGGGCGGCTGGTTCAACAAGGAAATCGAGACCGCTGACGACCTTAAGGGTCTGAAGATGCGTATCCCGGGCCTTGGCGGCGACGTCATGGCCAAGCTGGGCGCGTCTCCGGTGGCTCTGCCGGGCGGCCAGATCTACGAAAACCTGGTGTCTGGCGCCGTCGATGCCACTGAGTGGGTCGGTCCGTGGAACGACTACTTCATGAAGTTCTACGAAGCTGCCAAGTACTACTACTATCCGGGCATGCATGAGCCGGGCTCGATGCTGGCGCTGGGCTGCAACAAGGCCTGGTTCTCCAAGCTGTCGAAGATCGACCAGATGATCATCGAAGCCGCCTGCAATGAAGAAAACGCTTTCTCCATGGCTGAAGCCAACGGCTTCAACGGTGCGTATCTCGACAAGCTCATCAACGAGCATGGCGTGGTGCTGAAGCAGTTCTCCGACGAGGTCTATGACGCGTTCGGTGATGCCTCGGCTGCCGTGTTCGAGGAAACCATCCAGCATTCCGACCTTGCCAAGCGCACCCACGAAAGCTTCGTCAAGGCGCGTTCGGAAGTCGGCCGCTGGATGCTTCTCGCCGACACCGGCTACACCGTCCAGCGCAACCGCGTGCTGGGCATCAAGGTCTGATGCGCTGCAACGGCGTTTGATCTGACCGGGGACGGGGGAAACCCCCGTCCCCTTCTTGGTTGTAACGGTGAATAGACGAGGCGCTCGACGATGACGTCCTTGAATCCGGTTCAAGGCGCCGCAGCTGATGATGCGCGTGCGCTGGAAGCCCGAACTGGTGGTGTTGTAGCCATCCGGCTGTTCGGTTGGATCAATCTGGCGGTCATGGCCGCCTTCCTGATCAACAATTATCTCACCTACTGGCTGGGTTTTCCTGGGCCCGGAACTGGGTCGGTGGCAGCGCAGATGCAACTCGGTCTTTATGCCCTGCTGGGGCTTCTGGCTGTTGCCTATGTGCTCCGCCCCGGCGCGCCGGGGCTGCGTCCTGACAGCGAGCGGATCAGCAACTTCAATGCCTTTTTAATCCGTTGGGCATTCTGGTCAGTGGTTATTGTCGGCGTTGTTGATACAACGATTTCCTTCCTCCGTGTCGAGGGGATGCTCGAGGCGTTGATTGGCAGTCAGCTGACATCCGATCTCGGGCGGCCGCAGTTTCGCGGTGCCTATGTCCACATGCCGCTGATTGCCGCGTCGATCCTGCTGGCCGCTGTGACCCGCACCTTGGGGTTCTTCTGGCTGGCGCTGCTGGTCGTTGTGTCGCAGCTTCTGATCGTGCTCGGACGCTTCGTGTTCTCCTATGAACAGGCGTTTCTGTCGGATCTAGTGCGGTTCTGGTATGCGGCGCTGTTCCTGTTCGCCTCGGCCTATACCCTGCTTGAGGAAGGCCATGTGCGCGTCGACGTGCTTTATGCCAGCTTCGGGCAGAGCGCCAAGGGCTTTGCCAATGCCTTCGGTGCCATCGCCTTCGGCATGGTGTTCTGCTGGACCATTCTCTACTTCGGTCTCGGGTCAAAGCAGTCGATCATCAACAGCCCGATGCTTGCCTATGAAACCACCCAGGCCGGCTTTGGCCTGTATGTGAAGTATCTGATGGCGGGCTTCCTCGGCGTCTTTGCCGTAACCATGATGATCCAGTTCGTCAGTTATCTGTTTGCCGCCGTCGCGGACATGCGCGGCGAGCCCGGTGGCCGTGACCTGTCCGGCTCCATCAAGCACTGACCCAGCAGGATTTGCACCCATGGAACTGTTTTTCCTTCTTCTGCTGATCGTCCTGATGGCTGCAGCACTCGGCTCCGGCTTCCCGGTTGCCTTTGCCTTGCCCGGATCGGCGATCATTGCCATCGGCCTTGCCGCGGGCGCAGGCTATCTGTTCGCCGGCAACACGGATGCCTATTTCGCCCACGGCGGCCCGAGCCAGTGGCTCAGCGCCGGTGTGACCAACTTCCGCGGCATCTACTGGGAGGCGGAGCGAGATACGCTCATCGCCATTCCCCTGTTCATCTTCATGGGCATCATGCTGCAGCGGTCGAAGATCGCCGAAGACCTTCTGATCACCATGGCCCGCCTGTTCGGGCCGGTTCCGGGTGGTCTGGGCATTTCGGTTATCCTCGTGGGTGCCTTGCTGGCGGCCACCACCGGCATCGTCGGCGCCACGGTTGTGGCCATGGGCCTCATCTCGCTGCCGGCCATGATGCGCAACAATTACTCTGTGCCGCTGGCCACGGGGACGATTGCCGCTTCCGGCACCCTCGGCCAGATCATTCCGCCGTCCATCGTACTGATCATTCTGGCGGATCAGTTGTCGTCCAGCGTCGATCAGGCGGGCAATATCCGGCAGGCGCTGTATCGGGAAGCCAATGGCGCCGGTCAGATGCCTTCGGATCTTGCCATCGCCTCGACCAGCGCGGGCGAATTGTTCCTTGGCGCGATTCTGCCCGGCCTTCTTCTGGTCGGGCTGTATGTGTTGTTCATGCTCGGCTTTGCGCTCATCAACCCCAAGGCCGCTCCGGCTGTGCGGGGCCAGGGCAAGATGGACCGGCAGTTCCTGTTCCAGGTTTTCATCACGCTTGTTCCGCCGCTTGCCCTGATCGTTCTGGTGCTCGGTTCGATCATGGCTGGTGTCGCAACCGTGAACCAGGCGGGTGCCGTCGGGGCTATCGGTGCCATGATCATGGCCGGCTACCGGTTGCAGGACGGCAAGGGAAAGGGCGTCTACACCCCAGCGATTATTGCCATTCTGGCGCTGCTGGGCATTGCGGTTGCCGTCAGTTTCTACGACACAAACATCAAGCGCGTGATGTCCGGTGGCGATTTCACCGGCGTGATCCTTGGTGCCATCGCCGTGTTGACGCTTGCCTTTGCCATTGTCTGGAGTGGCTGGCGTACGATGGTGACGGACAACACGCTGCGTGAGGTGATGATCGAGACCGCCAAGGGCTCCTGCCTGGTGTTCATCATCCTGATCGGCGCCGCCATGCTGACGTCCGCTTTCCGCGCCTTTGGCGGCGAGGATCTGGTCAAGGACTTCCTGCAAGGGCTCCCTGGTGGGTTCTGGGCCCAGTTCTTCATGGTCATGCTGGTCGTTTTCATCCTCGGCTTCTTCCTCGATTTCATCGAGATTGCCGTGGTGGTGGTGCCGATCGTCGCGCCGATCCTGCTGGCTGACCCGTCTGCGAATGTCACGGCTGTATGGCTTGGCGTGATGTTCGGCCTCAACCTGCAGACGTCCTTCCTGACCCCGCCCTTCGGCTTTGCGCTGTTCTACTTGCGCGGTGTTGCACCGGCCGTGGTGAAGACGCTCCAGATCTACAAGGGTGTGTTGGCTTTCATTGCCATTCAGTTGCTTGCCCTGCTGATTGTCGGGTTCAATCCGCAGATCGTCAACTATCTGCCGAACCGGTCTTCCCTTCTCTCGGAAACCGCACCGCCGCCGAAGAACCCACGCCTGCAGTACTGCATCGAGACTTACACCAGCCAGCAGTTCCGCCAGCGTGGGACGGAGATTGCCGGTGCGATCAGCCGTATGCAGAGCGTAGATGTCGGCTATCTTCCGGCTGATCTGCAGAAGGAACTTCAGTCTGGTCTGCAGAACTCGGAAAAGGTGATCCAGCAGATGGCCGAGATCGACGCAGCAGTCGCAGCGGTCGAAGCGGCCGCGGTCAGCTATCGTCCGTTGCTGATCCAGGTGCGTGCCATTGAACGCGATGCCCGCAAGATCGAAGCGGAAATCGATGAACTCGAAGTGGTTGTCTCCCGCGCCGGGCCGACCGGCATCTATTCCGCCGAACGGGGAGAGGAAGCCAAAGAAGAGATCCGCGAACTGCAGGCCACTCTGGATGCGCTGCGGGCTCGTATCCCTGCGTCCTGGGATGCGCTTCACACGGACTTTGCCAAGAGCCAGGAGGCGGAAAACAAGGCGCGTTTGGCCTATCGGCGCCTGGCGGACAATGCGGCGGAACCTGTCACGAAGGTGACGGGCGTGCTGCAGGCCGCTCCGGCGCTTCAGGAGATGGAGGCAAGGTTTACGGCGTTGCAGGATGCAATCCTGTCCAAGCCGCTTGCTGAAGTTCTTGAACAGATCGACCTGCTGCGCAGTGATATTTCGGCTCTTGAAGGCACGGCAGAGATCCGCAAGGGCCTCAACGAGGCGCGCAAGATCATGCGCTCCAGCGCGCCGGATGCCCAGGCGGCCGTCGCCGAACTCGACAAGTCCATTGCCGAGCTGAAGGAAGATCTGGTCTGGCGTCAGCGCGGCTTTGACGAGCTGCTGCCGCAGATCACCGCCTACCAGGCCGTGACAAACGGCACGATCGGCCTGCGCCAGCTGCCACGTCTTCCGCGTGAGGTGGCCCTGGCTCTGGCGCCTTGTCTGTCCAACCATCGGGATGTTTCTCTGAACTTCTGATGCGGGGCACTTGACCTGACGGCGGCGGGCGGGACTGATGGTCTCCCCGCCGCCTGTCGTTTGACCGAAGGAACGCCATTCATGCTGAGGGTCGCACGTGCCCTGTCGGGCCTCAATCGGGCCGTTGGCCAGTCCATATCCTGGCTGATGCTGGCCATCGTGCTGGTGCAGTTTGCCGTGGTGATCCTGCGCTATGTCTTCGGCACCGGCTCGATCTGGGTGCAGGAAGCCATTGTCTATATGTTCGGCTTCCTGTTCCTCATGTCCGCTGGCTATGCGCTGGCGCTTGATGGCCATGTCCGGGTCGATATCTTCTACCGGGATGCTGCGCCGCGGACGAAGGCGCTCGTCGATCTGGCCGGGGCGATCCTGTTTCTCCTGCCCATGTGTGCCGTGATCCTCTGGTATTCCTGGCCCTTCGTGCAGATGTCCTGGATGATCGGCGAAGGGTCGCGCGAGACATCCGGCCTGCCGGCGCTCTATGTGCTGAAGGCCGCGATCCTCCTCTATGCCGGGCTGCTGGCGCTGCAGGGGATTGCGCTCCTGCTGCGCTGCCTTGCCGCGCTGACGGGCAACCGCGAAGCGCTCGCCTCCTTCCCCTCGCACAAGAGCTGAGCCCGTCCCGATGGAACTCGTTGCCTTTCTCGACGTGCTGATGTTTGCCGCAGCGGTCGTCTGCCTGATGGCCGGTTTCCCGGTTGCCTTCACCCTGGCCGGTGTCGCGCTGATCTTTGCCCTGCTCGGCTCGTTCGCCGGCGCGTCCCTGTCGCTCGGGGCAATTCCGCTGCGCATCTTCGGCATCATGACCAACGAGACGCTGCTGGCCGTGCCGTTGTTCGTCTTCATGGGCGTGATGCTGGAACGCTCGCGCGTCGCCGAGGATCTGCTGGAAACCATGGCCAAGCTGTTCGGCAAGATGCCCGGCGGCCTCGGGCTCTCCGTCTTTCTCGTCGGCGGCCTGCTGGCGGCGTCAACGGGCATCGTCGGTGCGACGGTGGTGACGATGGGGCTCCTGTCCCTGCCGGTGATGCTGCGCAACGGCTACAATCCGCGCCTGGCTACCGGCTCCATTGCCGCTTCCGGCACGCTCGGCCAGATCATTCCGCCATCCATCGTTCTCGTGTTTCTGGCCGACCAGCTCTCCAACGCCTATCAGACGGCGCAGCGGTCGCTTGGCAACTGGTCACCGGATCCGTTTTCCGTCGGCGATCTGTTTGCCGCCGCCCTGTTTCCTGGGCTTGGCCTCGTCGGCCTCTATATCCTCTACCAGCTGGCGGTTGCTTTCCTCCGCCCGCAGGATGCGCCGCCGATGAAAATGGCCGAGGGTGAGCGGGTGTCGCTGTCGGATGTCGTCCGGGTGCTGGTGCCGCCGTTGGTGCTGATCGTGGCCGTGCTTGGCTCGATCCTTGGCGGCGTTGCCACCCCGACGGAAGCTGCGGCCGTCGGCGCAATCGGCGCCGCGCTGCTGGCGGCGCAGCGGGCGGACGTTCTCCGCCCCTGGCCGGTCTATGTGGCGGCGCTGTGCCTGCTGGCAGCGCTTGTCCTGTCGCGCTTGTTCGACCTCCGTGTCGCCCGGCTCGAAATCCCGGCAGCGGACTGGGTCGCGATCACAGCTGCAGCTGCCTTGACCCTCGCCGGGGCGGCCGCCCTCGTGGTGTGCCTCTTCAGGGTCAGGCGCGGCGGCATCTTGACGGATGTGCTGCGGTCCTCGACGCAGATCACCGCGATGGTCTTCACCATCATGATCGGCGCGACGTTCTTCTCGCTGGTGTTTCGGGATCTGGGCGGCGACGAGTTGGTCCATTCGCTGCTGAAGGACCTGCCGGGCGGTGCCGTCGGTGCGATCCTGGTGGTCATGCTGGTGATGTTCGTGATGGGCTTCTTTCTCGACTTCCTCGAGATCGTCTTCATCGTGGTTCCGCTGGTTGCCCCTGTCCTGCTGCAACTGCCCATGCCCGATGGTTCGCCGATGCATCCGGCCTGGCTCGGCGTGATGATGGCTGTGAACCTGCAGACATCCTTCCTGACGCCGCCTTTCGGTTTCGCCCTGTTCTATCTGCGCGGCGTGGCGCCGCCGGAAGTCAGAAGCTCGGACATCTACCGGGGCGTGATCCCCTTCGTCCTGATGCAGCTCGCCATGCTGACGATCCTGTGGTTTTTCCCCGCGCTCGCCACCTGGCTGCCGAAGGCGATCTACGGCTGAGCGGCCTCAGCTCCAGTCCACGGCAGACGTCAGCATGTAGCCAGAGCCATAGATGGTGCGAATCAGCGGGGTGCCGCCTTCGCCGGAAAGCTTCTTGCGCAGGCGCGACACCCGTACGTCGATGGAGCGGTCGAGGCTTTCGTCCCGGCCGCCGTGCTCCAGCAGGTAATCTCGCGACAGCACCCGTTTGGGCGCCTTGAGCAGCGCCTCCAGAAGCGTCGCCTCGCCGGTGGACAGAAAGCTTTCCTCGCCATCCGGGCTGACCAAGCGGTGCGAGGACGGGTCGAAGACATGACCGGAAAACCGGGCCACGCGCACGGCATCTGCAGGCTTTGGCCTGTCTGCAGCGCGGCGCAGCACCGAGCGCAGCCGGGCGACGACCTCGCGCGGGTCGAATGGCTTGACGACATAGTCATCCGCCCCCAGTTCCAGCCCCATCACCCGGTCGGAGGAATGGCTGCGGGCGGACAGGACCAGGATCGGCACGAAAGTCCGGCGGCGGATCTCGTTGATCAGCACCATGCCTTCCATGTCGGGCAGGCCGAGATCGATCAGGCAGGCCTCCGGCACCTGCCGGTCCAGCGCTTTCAACATGTCGTCGGCGCGGGCAAAGCTCTCGGTCCGGAAACCGAACTGTGCCAGCGTGTCGGAAAGAAGCGCACAGATCGCTGCCTCGTCATCGACGACATAGACTAGGCCGATCATGGGGGGGGCGACCATGGGGGCTCCGCTCGCGGGGGACTGGCTCATGGGGTCACGATGGCTTTCAGGGTTTCCGCCAGCCGCCGGCTGTCGAAGGGTTTGGCAATGACCGGAAAGGCGGTCTCTCCCCCCGCTTCACCGGTGTCGGCATAACCGGTCATCAGGGCGATGCCGATGTCCGGCCGTGTTGCCCGCACCGCCCGAGCCAGCGCCAGTCCGTTCATCTGACCGGGCATAACGATGTCGCTCAGCATGGCGCGGATCTCGCTCACGTCCCGCGCCAGGTCGAGGGCATCTGCGGCTCCTTCGGCGGTGAGCGCAGTGTAGCCGAGATCCTCGATCTGCCGTGCGACGGTTTCGGCAACGGCAGGGTCGTCCTCCACCAGCAGCACCAGTTCCCCCGCGCCGAGGGGCAGGGGGCCTTGCGCATCGGCCTGCCGTGCGAACACTTCAACCTTGTCCAGGCGCGCCGGCAACAGCAGGATCACTGATGTTCCTTCGCCGGGCGCCGATTCGATCCGCACCGAGCCTCGCGCCTGTTTCGCCAGCCCATAGACCATGGAGAGGCCCAGGCCCGAGCCGGTCCCGAAGGGCTTGGTCGTGAAGAACGGCTCGAACACGCGCATGCGTGTGGTGTCATCCATGCCGAGGCCGCTGTCACGCACCACGATGCGGGCATAGGTGCCCGGTGTCACGCCTGCGCTGGCAGCGTGTTTCGGGGTCAGCACCTGTGGTGTCAGGCTGACGCCGATGTCGCCGCCATCGGGCAGGGCGTCTCGGGCATTGAAGACAAGGTTCACCAGCGCCGTTTCAAGCTGCGAAGGATCAAGCCGCGCCGTCAGTGTTTCAAGGCAAGGCGCGAAGCTCAGGCGAATGCCGGCAGGTAGGGACCCGGCCAGCAAGGTCGCTGTGTTCGCAAGCACAGTGTTCAGCGACGTCTCGACGAGATCCTGGGCCTTGCCGCGGCTGAAGGCCAGCAGGCGGCGTGTCAAGTCGGCGCCGCGTTGCGCGGCCTGCAGCATGGGCGCCAGATGCGCCTCCACATCCTCGGCCGACACGGCTTGCCCCTTGCGTTTCAGGCTGAGCAGGTTGCCCATCAGGATGGCGAGGAGATTGTTGAAGTCATGCGCCAGTCCGCCGGTCAGCTGACCGACTGCATCCATGCGCTGCGATTGCACCAGCGCAGCTTCCGAGCGCTTCTGGTCGCTGGCATCCAGCGACAGGACGAAGATGCCCAGCGTCCGCCCGTCCGTTGTCATGTCCGGGATCAGGGTTGACCGCATGTAGGCCAGCTCGCCGTCCGGCTTGGCGCGGCTGTATTCATAGGACACCGCGTTGCCCTCGAAGGCCCATTCGATATAGGGGCGGATCTCGGCATAGAGCTCCGGTCCGAGAACCTCCGCCGGCGACCGTCCGGTGATCGAGGCGACGGACTGCCCGAACCAGTCAGCGTAGCGTCGGTTGGCAAAGCGGAACACGGGGCCTGAGCCGACATAGGCAATCAGCGCCGGTACGTTGTCGGTGACCAGCCGCAGCCAGTCCTCGCTCTGGCGCAGCGCCCGCGTGCGCTCCTCCACCGTGCGTTCCAGCTTCTCCTGGCGTCGCCGCTCGGCAGTGATGTCTGTGTAGGTGGTGACGAAGCCCCCCTGCGGCAGCGGTGTGCCGCTGACGGCGATGATCTGGCCGTTGGGTCGCATCCGCTCGAAGTAATGCGGTTCGAATTTCGCCGCCCGCTCCAGCCGGCGCTGGATTTTTCCCTCGATGTCTCCGGGGCCGTACTCACCGCGTTCGGCGTTCACCCGCAGAAATTCTTCGAGGTGCGTGCCGCGCTGCGCCAGCGATTGCGGGAAATCGAGCATTTCCCAAAGGCCGCGATTCCAGGCCGCCAGCCGCAGGTTGACGTCAAACACGGAGAAGCCCTGGCTGACATGGTCAAGGGCCGCCTGCATCAGATCAATCAGGGCTTGCTGGGACGAGGGCTCGCTCATTCTCCGACTTTAGGCAAGGCGCGTTCGATGCGCCAGTCACCCAATGCGCCAGTCACCCAAGCGGCGGACTGCCCGATGTTGCCGCATTCGAACCGTCGCCATGATGTTGCCCTGCAACAGAAAGACAGGGTAAACGAAACATTTCGTCATAATCTGCACATACTGGCGAAATCTGCCTGGCCTAGCGTCTGACTTGCGTCAGGAAGCGGCCCGCAACAGGCTCTCCCTCGAAAAGGGGGGTGTACAGCGGGGAGGAGCCGTCGTTCCATGACGTCATAAGCGCGACCTCGACCAACGGGGCGCAATCAAAGGGTGGAACACGCTATGGCAAGGCTGGCCAACGTCGCGGGAGGCGACGTGGACACCTTCCCGAAGATTCTCCTGCGCAATGCACGGGATCTCGGGGAGCGGACCGCAATGCGGGAAAAGGATTTCGGCATCTGGCAAAGCTGGACCTGGGCCGCAGTCCTTGAAGAGACGCGCGCCTTTTCTCTTGGGCTGAAACAGCTGGGGCTCGCTGCGGGTGACAAGGTCGCCATCGTCGGCGCCAACAGGCCGCATCTTTACTGGTCGATGGTTGCCGCGCAGGCGCTGGGGGCAATCCCGGTGCCGGTTTACGCGGACTCTGTCGCCGAAGAGATGGTCTATGTCCTCAGCCATGCCGAGGTGCGCTTCGCCATCGTCGAGGATCAGGAACAGGTCGACAAGCTCCTGTCGATGGAGGACCTGACCAGCCTCAAGCACATCGTCTATGACGAACCACGCGGCCTGCGCGACTACGACCACACAAATCTCAGCCAGTTTTCCGCCGTGCAGGACATGGGCCGCGCGCTCCTCAAGCAGGACGCCGGCGCTGCCGCAGCCTGGGAAGGTGGCTTCGCCGGGCACTCCGGCTCCGACATCGCGGTGATGCTCTACACCTCCGGCACCACGGGCCGGCCGAAGGGCGTTATGCTGTCCTTTGATAATCTCATCATCTCGGCCCGCAACGGCAACGCTTTCGACCGGCTCGACGAGACCGAGGAAGTGCTCGCCTACCTGCCGATGGCCTGGATCGGTGACCACGTCTTCTCGCTCGCCCAGGCCTATACCGCCGGCTATTGCGTCAACTGCCCGGAAAGCCTTGAGACCGTCGACCTCGATCGTCTCGAAATCGCCCCGACCTATTTCTTCGCCCCGCCGCGCGTTTTCGAAAGCATGCTGACCCGCATCCTGGTGCGCATGGAGGATGCCAGCCGCCTGAAGAAGCGCATGTTTGACTTCTTCATGGATGTGGCCCGCCGCTCCGGCGAGAAGATCCTGAACGGCGAAAGCGTGCCCTTCACGGACCGGCTGCTTTATGGTCTCGGCGAGGTCATGGTCTACGGTCCGCTGAAGAACCGCATCGGCTTCACCCGGCTCAAGGTCGGCTACACCGCCGGCGAGGCCATCGGGCCGGAAATCTTCCGCTTCTACCGCTCGCTCGGCCTCAACCTGAAGCAGCTCTATGGCCAGACGGAAGCCAGCGTCTACATCACGCTGCAGCCTGATGGTGAGATCTACGGCGACACCGTCGGCAAGCCGGCGCCACAGGTTGAGCTGAAAATCGCGGAAAACGGTGAAGTTCTCTACCGCTCGCCGGGCGTCTTCGTCGCTTACTACAAGAACGAGGAAGCCACCCGCGCGACCAAGACCGAAGATGGCTGGGTGCTGACCGGCGACGCCGGCTTCATCGCCGACAACGGCCACCTCAAGATCATCGACCGCGCCAAGGATGTCGGCAAGCTCAATGATGGAGCCCTGTTCGCGCCGAAATATGTCGAGAACAAGCTGAAGTTCTTCCCGAACATCAAGGAGGCGGTGGCCTTCGGCAACGGGCAGGACTTTGCCACGGTCTTCATCAACATCGACCTGACCTCCGTCGGCAGTTGGGCCGAGCGCAACAACGTCAACTATGCCTCTTACCAGGAACTGGCAGCTAATCCTGACGTCTATGCCATGATCCAGGATCACGTTGACCAGGTGAACCGCGATCTTGCCGGTGAGCCGATGATGGCCGGGTCGCAGATCCGCCGCTTCCTGATCCTGCACAAGGAACTGGATGCCGATGACGGCGAGCTGACGCGCACGCAGAAAGTGCGCCGGTCCTTCATTGCCGATCGCTACGCGCCGCTGATCGAGGCCCTCTATGACGGCTCTACCTCGCGCCATGTGCGCACCGAGGTGACCTTCGAGGACGGCCGCACCGGCATCATCGAAGGCACGGTGGAGATCCGCGACCTGACACCGCACGCCCCGCGACACCAGCTCCAGGAGGCCGCCGAATGAATGCCGTGACCGCAGCCAAGGTCGTTCCGGCCCAACCCGTCGCCGCGCCCGAGCCCGAGCGCGAGGTGCTCTTGAAAGTCGACAACGTGTCGCTGTCCTTCGGCGGCGTGAAGGCGATCACCAACATCTCCTTCGATATCCGCAAGGGCGAGATCCGCGCCATCATCGGTCCGAACGGTGCCGGCAAGACGTCGATGCTGAATGTCATCAACGGCTTCTACCATCCGCAGCAGGGCACCATCACCTGGCGCGGCGAGGTCCGGCGCAAGATGCGGCCCTACGAGGCGGCGAGCCAGGGTATTGCCCGCACGTTCCAGAACGTGGCGCTGTTCAAGGGGATGACCACGCTGGACAACATCATGTCCGGCCGCACCCTCAAGATGCACCGCAACTTCTTCTGGCAGGTCCTGCATTACGGGCCGGCCCGCAATGAGGAAATCGCCCATCGCCGCAAGGTCGAGGACATCATCGATTTCCTCGAGATCCAGGCGATCCGCAAGACCCCGGTCGGCAAGCTGCCCTACGGCCTGCAGAAGCGCGTCGAGCTGGGCCGCGCGCTTGCCATGGAGCCGGAACTGCTGCTGCTGGACGAGCCGATGGCCGGCATGAACCTCGAGGAAAAAGAGGACATGAGCCGTTTCATCATCGACGTGAACCAGGAGTTCGGCACCACCATCGCCCTGATCGAGCATGACATGGGCGTGGTGATGGACCTCTCCGACCGCGTCGTCGTGCTCGACTACGGCAAGAAGATCGCCGACGGCCCTCCGGCCGAAGTGCAGGCCAGCCAGGAAGTCATCGACGCCTATCTCGGCGTGTCGCATTAAGGGGGGCAGGAGCATGCTCTACGACATTTTCATCGACCCCTTCATGCAGATGGGGGCCCAGCCTGACTTCCTGATCCAGGTGCTCTGGGAAGGCTTCGTCTCCGGCATTCTCTACGCGCTGATCGCGCTCGGATTCGTGCTGATCTTCAAGGCCTCGGGCGTGTTCAATTTCGCACAGGGCATTATGGTTGTGTTCGCCGGCCTCACGCTGGTCGGCCTGCACGAGCAAGGTGTTCCGGCTTTCCTTGCCCTGATCCTGACCATCGGCGTGATGGGCGTGCTGGCCTATGGCATCGAGAGGGTGGTGATGCGGCCACTGGTCAACCAGCCCGACATCATCCTGCTGATGGCCACCATCGGCCTGACCTATTTCCTGATTGGCTTTGGCGAATTCGTCTTCGGCGGCGAGCCCAAGCGGATGATCACCGAAGAGCTGTGGCTGCCCACCGGCTCTACCGCCATCGAGTTCGGGGAGCGTGGGCTTGTTCTGCTGCAGCATATCGACATTGCCGCAGCCGTGATTGCGGTGCTGATGGTCTCTGGTTTGGCGCTGTTCTTCAACAAGACCCGCATTGGCCGGGCCCTGCGCGCCGTGGCCGATGACCATCAGGCAGCCCTGTCGGTCGGCATCTCGCTGAACCAGATCTGGGCCATCGTCTGGTTCGCCGCCGGTATCGTGGCGCTGGCCACGGGCATCATGTGGGGCGCCCGCTCCGACGTGTCCTTCGCCCTCGAGATCGTCGCCTTCAAGGCTCTGCCGGTGCTGATCCTCGGCGGTTTCACCTCGGTTCCCGGCGCCATCATTGGCGGTCTCATCATCGGCTTCGGCGAGAAGCTCGGCGAGATCTACTGGGGCCCGCTCGTCGGCGGCGGCATCGAGAGCTGGCTTGCCTATATCATCGCGCTGATCTTCCTGCTGTTCCGTCCGCAGGGCCTGTTCGGCGAACGCATCATCGAGCGCGTGTGAGGACCTGACCCATGTTTTACCGTGAAGCAGGCCAGTTCAAGGCCACCTACGAGGCAGATCAGGCCCTCTTTCCGATCCGGCAGGATCGGGTCGCGATGGGGATCATCCTGGCCGTGGCCTTTGTCGGGGTCCCGTTGCTGGCCAATGACTTCTTCCTCACCTCGATCATGATCCCGTTCCTGGTGTTTTCGCTGGCCGCCATCGGCCTCAACATCCTGACGGGATTTGCCGGCCAGCTGTCGCTCGGCTCCGGCGCCTTCATGGGCGTTGGCGCCTATGCGGCCTACAAGCTGACCTCGATCTTCCCCGATGCCAATGTCATCGTTCTGGTGCTGATTTCGGGTGTGTTCTCGGCCGGCATCGGCGCGATTTTCGGCCTGCCGTCCCTGCGCATCAAGGGCCTGTATCTGGCTGTCACAACGCTGGCGGCGCAGTTCTTCCTGGAATGGTGCTTCATCCGCATTCCGTGGCTGTACAATTACAACGCCTCGGGGGCGATCGAGATCCCGCGGCGCGAGGTGTTCGGCATCATCGTCACCGGTGCCGAGGCCCTGCCGCTGACCCGCTACTTCATTGTCCTCAGCATCGTCGTGGTCATCGCCTTTCTCGTCGCCAACGTTATCCGTGGCCGCATCGGCCGCTCCTGGATGATGATCCGCGACATGGACATCGCTGCCGAGCTGATGGGCGTGCGTCCCTTGCAGACCAAGCTGCTGGCCTTCGGCGTCTCGTCCTACATCTGCGGTGTGGCCGGTGCGATGATGGTGTTCTTCTGGCTCAACGCGGCCGAGCCGTCTTCCTACTCGATCACCCTGTCGTTCCAGATCCTGTTCATGGTCATCCTGGGCGGTCTCGGCAGCATCGCCGGCTCGTTCCTGGGCGCGGCCTTCATCTGGATCCTGCCGGTGTTCCTGCGCTTTCTGCCGGGCCTGTTCGGCGTCGAAGTGGCGGCCGAATCGATCCAGCACGTGACGTTCATGATCGTCGGCGCGTTGATCATCTTCTTCCTGATCGTCGAACCGCATGGGCTCGCCCGGCTGTGGCAGATCGGCAAGCAGAAGCTCAGGGTGTGGCCCTTCCCGTACTGACGGGCCCATCCACGCTTGGCCAACCGGGGAAGCGAACCGACCCGGGGGAGGAGGCCTGATGTCGGTTCGATGACGCGGGACATCCCGGCAGTCATTTGGCCGGCCGTCATTTGGCCGGCCGTCAATTGGGAGGAAAACAAGATGAACTTCAGAGCATTCGCACTGGGAACAGCATTGTCGCTCACCCTCGCCGCGTCCTTCGGGGCCGGCTTCGGGGTAGGCGTGGCGCAGGCCGAGGACAGCAACTATGTCCCGCTCCTGACCTACCGCACGGGCGCCTTCGCCGGTTCCGGCATCCACATTGCCAACGGCATGAACGACTACCTCCAGATGCTCAACGAGCGGGATGGTGGGATCGGCGGCGTCAAGATCGCCATCGAGGAATGCGAGACCGGCTACGACAGCCAGAAGGGCATCGAGTGCTACGAGGCCACCAAGGGCAAGGGCGCGCTGGTCTACAATCCTTATTCCACCGGCATCACCCTGCAGGTCATCCCGAAAGCCGCCGTCGACAAGATTCCGGTCCTGTCCATGGGCTATGGCCTCTCTGCCGCTGCCGTCGGCAACACCTTCCCCTGGGTCTACAACGTGCCGGTCACCTACTGGGACGGTGCCTCGGTCATCATCAAGTACATCGCTGAGCAGGAAGGCGGCCTCGACAAGCTGAAGGGCAAGAAGATCGGTTACATCTTCCTCGACGCCGGCTTTGGCCGCGAGCCGATCCCGCTCCTGGAGCAGCTGGCCAAGGACTATGGCTTCGAGCTGGTGCAGTACCCGGTTCCGGCCAAGGAAATGCAGAACCAGGCCTCGCAGTGGCTGAATGTCCGCCGGGACCGTCCGGACTACATGGTGATGTGGGGCTGGGGTGCGATGAACCCGACCGCCGTCAAGGAAGCCGTCAAGACACGCTTCCCGATGGAGAAGTTCATTGCGGCCTGGTGGTCGGCCGGTGAGGAAGACGCCGGTGCCGGCGGCGAAGCTGCCAAGGGCTTCAAGACCCTGAATTTCTCGGGCGTCGGAACCGACTTCAAGGCGCTTGGCGACATCAAGACCCTCGTCGTCGATGCCGGCAAGTCGCAGACCAATCCGGAAACCTTCGGTGGTGCGCTCTATAATCGCGGCGTCCTCAACTCGGTGATCATCGCCGAGGCGATCCGCACGGCGCAGGAAAAGACCGGCAAGAAGGTCCTGACCGGCGAAGACATGCGCATCGGCCTGGAAGCCCTCGACCTTACCGAAGCCCGTCTGCAGGAAATCGGCCTCGCCGGTTTTGCCCATCCGATGAAGGTCACCTGCGAGGATCACGCCGGGTCGCATCCGGTGTTCATCCAGGAGTGGGACGGCAAGAAGTGGGTCAAGGCCACGGACTGGATCGAACCGATGAAGGAACAGGTTCGTCCGCTGCTGGAAGCCGCTGCCAAGGACTATGCGGAGAAGAACGCACCTTGGCCGGTCCGCACGGAAGCCTGCCCGAACTAAGCCAGACACGACAGATCCCGCCGCACCGTGCGGCGGGGTCCTACCCGGACACCAGAGACGCGAGACCGGAGACGAGTTCCATGTCCGCACATGCAGCGACCACAACAGGCTCCGCCGGCAGCAGCCCCATCCTGTCGGTGAACAACATCGAGGTGATCTACGATCACGTCATTCTGGTGCTCAAGGGCGTTTCCCTGACGGTTCCCGAGGGTGGCATCGTGGCCTTGCTGGGCGCCAATGGCGCCGGCAAGACCACGACGCTGAAAGCTATTTCCAATTTGCTGGGGGCCGAGCGCGGCGATGTCACCAAGGGCAACATCCAGTTCAAGGGCGAACACGTCCAGGACCTGTCGCCCAATGATCTGGTGCGGCGCGGCTGCATCCAGGTGATGGAGGGCCGGCATTGTTTCGGCCACCTCAGCATCGAGGAAAACCTTTTGACCGGCGCCTATACCCGCCGCGATGGATCGGGGGCGATCAAGGCCGACCTTGAGATGATCTACGAGTATTTCCCGCGTCTCAAGGAGCGCCGGCATAGCCAGGCCGGCTACACCTCCGGCGGCGAGCAGCAGATGTGCGCCGTCGGACGGGCGATGATGAGCCGTCCGCGCATGATCCTCCTGGACGAGCCGTCCATGGGTCTTGCGCCGCAGCTCGTCGAGGAAATCTTCGAGATCGTGAAGCAGCTCAACGAGAAGCAGGGCGTGTCGTTCCTCCTGGCCGAGCAGAACACCAACATTGCCCTGCGTTACGCCACCTATGGCTACATCGTCGAGTCTGGCCGCATTGTGCTGGATGGCGATGCCAAGTCCCTGCGCGAGAACGAGGACGTGAAGGAGTTCTACCTCGGCGTGGGCGGGGAGGGGCGGCGGTCGTTCAGGGACGTGAAACACTACAAGCGCCGCAAGCGCTGGCTTGCATGAGGCAAGGCCGGGTCCTGTACGGGCCCGGCAGCCATGTGTGACGCAAACAGACCCTCCCGGGGCGCATGCGACCTTCGGGCGGGCGGGACAAGGCGAGCGAGGACAGAGCCATGACCGGTGAACATTTCGAGGCGCGCGACCGGCAACCGCCGGCGCAGCGCGAGGCGGAGCTTTTTGCCCGGCTTCCGGACGCCATTGCCCATGCCATCCGCACCGCGCCGGGCTGGGCCCGGCATCTTGCCGGAGTGGAGCCAGCGTCCATCTCGTCGCGTGCCGCGCTCACCGGCCTGCCGGTGCTGCGCAAGTCGGATCTCATGACGCTGCAGAAGCAGCACCCGCCCTTTGGTGGCTTTCTTTCCGGCGACATGAAAGGCGCGCCGCGCGTCTACATGTCGCCCGGCCCGATCTTCGAACCGCAACCGGAGGGGGATGATCCCTGGAACTCCGCCCGGGCGCTGGCAGCGGCCGGCTTCAAGCCGGGCGATGTGGTGTTCAACACCTTCTCCTACCACCTGACCCCGGGCGGCTTCCTGCTTGACCATGGGGCCCGCGCGCTCGGCTGCACCGTCTTCCCCGCCGGCGTTGGCAACACCGAAATGCTGGTCGAGGCCGTCGCCATCCTGCAGCCGGATGCTTATGTCGGCACACCGGACTTCCTCAAGGTGATCCTCGACAAAGCCCGTGACCTTGACCGCGATGCCTCGTCGATCAAGCGCGCCCTTGTCTCCGGCGGTGCCCTGTTCCCGTCCCTGCGCGCCGACTATGCGGCGCGCGGTGTCACCGTCCGCCAGTGTTATGCGACCGCTGAACTCGGCGTCATTGCCTACGAATCCGAGGTGGCGGATGGCATGATCGTCAATGAGGATTGCATCGTCGAGATCGTTCGCCCCGGAACCGGCACGCCGGTGGCCGATGGCGAGGTGGGCGAACTCGTGGTCACCACCTTCAAGCGCGCCTATCCGATGATCCGCTTCGGTACCGGCGACCTCTCGGCTATCCTGCCGGGGCAATCGGCCTGCGGGCGCACCAACATGCGCCTTGCCGGCTGGCTCGGTCGCGCCGACCAGCGCACCAAGATCAAGGGCATGTTCGTCGATCCGGTCCAGATCGCCGAAATCACCGCGCGCCACCCGGAACTCGTCAAGGCACGACTGTCTGTTTCCCGGCGTGACGAGCAGGATGTGATGGCACTCCACGCGGAAGTTCCGGTCAATGACGATGGACTTGCCGCCCGGGTCGCCGACACCTTGCGTGACGTGACCAAGCTGAAAGGTGCCGTGACACTCGTGCCTGTCGGCAGCCTGCCCAATGACGGTAAGGTCATTGTTGACGAACGCGACTACACGGCAGCTCCTGCCTGAGGCACGCTGTCACAGGCGGTTCCAGGTTGCTGATCGATCAGTTCATGAACTGATCTGGCATGGGGAAACAGGCGTACTGGACAAGAATTGTGTGTGACTTATGTTGCCGCAAACAAAAATGCGCGGCCCATGCCGCTGTCCGTGCTCCGGAGTACCCATGACACTGCAGTTTTCGCCCAAGATGCCGGCCAATGCCGGAGAGGAGATGCGCGCCGTCCGCCTGCCGGCAGACCACCCTGAGGTGAAGACCGGCAAGATCGGGGTGCTGCTGGTCAACCTCGGTACGCCGGATGGCACATCCTACTGGCCGATGCGCCGGTATTTGCGCGAATTCCTGTCCGACAAGCGTGTCATCGAGTGGCCGAAGGCGCTCTGGTACCCGATCCTCTATGGCATTGTGCTGATGACCCGGCCGAAGAAGTCCGGCAAGGCTTACGAGGAAATCTGGAACAAGGAGCTCGACGAGTCACCGCTGCGCACCATCACACGCAGCCAGTCGGACAAGCTTACCCTGCAGATGGGGACCCAGAACGGGCGCCTGATGATCGACTGGGCAATGCGTTACGGCACGCCCTCGATCCGTTCACGCCTTGAAAACCTCAAGGCTGAAGGCTGCGACCGCATCCTGATTTTCCCGCTCTATCCGCAATATGCCGCAGCCACCACTGCGACCGTCAATGACGAGGTCTGCAAGGCGCTTCTCGACATGCGCTGGCAGCCGGCGATCCGCACCGTGCCGCCGTATCACGATGACCCGGTCTATATCGAGGCGCTGTCCCAGTCGGTCGAGCAGCATTTGGCCGGGCTCGACTTCGAGCCGGACGTCATCCTGACCTCCTATCACGGCATTCCGCAGTCTTACTTCAGGAAGGGCGACCCGTATCACTGCCAGTGCATGAAGACGACGCGTCTGATGCGCGAACGTCTCGGCATGGACAAGGAGAAGCTGCGCGTCACCTTCCAGTCGCGTTTCGGTCCGGAAGAGTGGCTGCAGCCCTATACCGACAAGACCGTCGAGGCGCTCGGCAAGGACGGGGTCAAGAACATCGCCGTGATGAACCCGGGCTTTGTCGCCGACTGCCTTGAAACGCTTGAGGAAATTGCCGGCGAAGCGGGCGAGATCTTCCACGAGGCCGGCGGCGAGAACTTTACCCACATCCCCTGCCTCAATGACAGTGATCTCGGCATGGCCGTTCTCGAAGCCGTTGTCCGGCGCGAGTTGTCCGGCTGGCTGTAACGGCAATCCGGTCCAGCTGCATCGTCCATTGCGCTGACATGGACGACCGTCTGCTTCAGCACGGAATCCCACCGTCCCGGCTTATCGTTGGGACGGTGCTGTGCAACTTTACACCTTTGGCGCTAGCCCTCGCCGGCGATCCGTCGCATACTCCGCGCGATTTTTCTGACGCGGAACACGGGAGCCCGGTATGCCGCAGATTGCTGGTTTTGACATTGTCCTGATCGTCCTTTTCCTTGTGGTCGTGCTGCTGATCTTCGCCGGCGTGAAGACAGTGCCACAGGGTTACAACCTGACTGTCGAGCGTTTCGGCCGCTATCGCCGCACATTGACACCCGGCCTCAACATCATCGTTCCGGTCATCGACAAGATCGGCCGCAAGCTGGTCATGATGGAACAGGTGCTGGACGTTCCCTCGCAGGAGGTGATCACCCGCGACAACGCCACTGTCACCGCCGACGGCATCACCTTTTACCAGATCCTCGATGCGGCCCGGGCGGCCTATGAAGTCGACGGGCTCGAGAATGCCATTCTCAACCTGACCATGACCAATATCCGGTCGGTGATGGGGTCGATGGATCTGGATGAACTCCTGTCCAACCGCGACGAGATCAACGTCCGCCTCCTGCGCGTGGTGGATGCGGCGGCCGAGCCGTGGGGCGTCAAGATCACTCGCATCGAGATCAAGGACATCAATCCGCCGCGCGATCTGGTGGACTCCATGGCGCGCCAGATGAAGGCCGAGCGTGACAAGCGTGCCTCCATCCTTGAGGCCGAGGGCAAGCGCCAGTCGGAAATTCTCAAGGCCGAAGGCGAGAAGCAGGCCTTGATCCTGCAAGCTGAAGGCCGGCGCGAGTCCGCTTTCCGGGACGCGGAAGCCCGCGAGCGCGAGGCGGAGGCCGAGGCCAAGGCCACGAAGATGGTCAGCGAGGCCATTTCCTCCGGCGACATGCAGGCCATCAACTATTTCGTCGCGACCAAATACATCGAGGCCTTCAAGGAACTGGCAACTTCCCGCAACCAGAAGACCCTGATCCTGCCGATGGAGGCAACTGCCCTGCTCGGCTCACTCACGGGCATCGGCGAGATCGCCCGTGAGGTCTTCACCCGCGATACGGACAAGCCGGCCGGAGCGGCCGCAGCCCCGCGTGTGCCGTCGGTCACGCCGTCCAGCGAAGGGTAACAGATGGGCCTGTTCGAGCGTATCCTGTTTGAACTCGGCCCCTGGAGCTGGTGGCTCCTGGGGCTTGGCCTCATAGCGCTGGAAGTGGTGCTGCCCGGAACCTTCTTCCTCTGGTTTGGCATTGCTGCGCTGCTGGTCGGCACGCTGGCGCTGATGGTCGAGCTGTCGTGGCAGGTTGCCCTCGCTCTGTTCATCGTGCTGGCGCTGGTCAATCTCGTCGTCGGCCGCCGGCTCATCCGCAAGGGCGAGACCCGTGTCGGCGATCCGCACCTGAACCTGCGCGGCAGCCGCTACATCGGCCGCGAGTTCGTTCTGGCCGAGCCGCTGGTTGAAAACAGCGGTCGCCTGTCGGTGGACGATACGGTCTGGCGCGTCACCGGGCCTGATCTTGCCGCCGGCACCCGGGTGAAGGTCGTGCGGGTCGAAGGCGCCCAGCTTGTCGTTGCGCCCGCCTGAGCCTCAGGGATTATGTCCGAGCGGCAGCGGAGGCTCCTCGGTCATCAGCAGGATGGCGATGCGGCGGTTGGCGGCGAGGAACGGGTCATTTGGAAACAACGGCTCGCTGTCCGATTTGCCGACGACAGAGAAGATCTGGTCCTGCGGCACGCCATATTCGGTCAGGATCTGCCGGGTCACGTTGGCGCGGTCGCTGGACAGTTCCCACCCGGTGTAGGTCGGATCGATCGCCGAACTGCCGGTGGTGGTGTGCCCTGTGATCTCGATCCGGTTCGGCATTTCTGACAGGACCGGGGCCAGCCGCGTCAGCAGGCGGCGCGTGGTCTCGTAAGGATACTTCGATCCTTCGCGGAACATCGCACGGCCGTCCTGGTCGACGATCATGATATTGAGGCCGTCTTCGGTTTCCTCGAAAATGATGTTCTGCGAGATTTCCGTGATTTCCGGCATTTCCTGCAGCGCCTGGCGCAGGGAGGCGGCCGCTGTTGCAAACTGGCGCGAACGCTCGATGTCCGCTTCCACCGTGTCATGGGTGTTGGCTTCCGGACCCTGTTTGCTCTTCTGCTCATGCGCCTCTTCGGCGAAGTCGGAGTCCAGTTCCTGCGGCGCCTGGCTGACGCTTTTCATGTAGTCGCGCACCGGCGTGCCCTGGATCTCGATGATGCCGTCGCGCTTCGAGGTTTCCTTGACGCCGAACGCATCCTTCATCGAGCCGGCAACGATCTGCATCTTCTGCTTGTCCTGGATGGAGAAGGAGATGATGAGCACGAAGAAGCACACCAGCAGGGACATCAGGTCGGCGAAGGTCACAAGCCATTCGGGTGCGCCGCCACTTACCTGTTTCTTTCGGGCCATGTCCGGGCCTCCTTGCTTGCCGTTCGGGTTACGCCGCGTCCATCAGGCCGGCGCGAGCCTTTTCGGGCAGATAGGCAATCAGCATTTCCTTGATCAACGCGGGGGACTTGTTCTCGCGGATCTGGGTAATGCCGTCGATGATCAGGGTCTGGTTGAGTTCTTCGATGTCAAATTTTGAATCGAGCTTGTCGCAGACCGGAAGACACAGGATGTTTGAAATCAGCGCGCCGTAGAGCGTCGTCAAGAGCGCGATGGCCATGGCGGGGCCGATGGCCGAGGGATCGTCCATGTTGGCCAGCATCTGCACCAGACCGACCAGCGTTCCGATCATGCCAAAGGCCGGGGCGCTGTCGCCGAGGGCCTTGAACACGCGTTTGCCTTCCGACAGGCGCGACAGGGTGAGGTCCCGTTCGCGTTCCATGGATTCGCGAATGAAGTCCAGTTCATAGCCATCGGCGATATATTGTACGCCCTTGGCCAGGGACGGGTCCGAGACATCGACATTCTCCAGGCCCAGCGGCCCGGATTTGCGCACGATTTCAGCCAGATTGCCGATTTCGTCGATCAGGTCCCTCGGCTTGATGCTTTTGCTGGTGAAGGCAACCTTGCCGCCGACGACAAACGCGCCGCCGATGCCGGCCAGCGGAAACCGGATCAAGGTCGCGGCAAAGCCACCGCCGAACACGATCAGGATCGACGGAATGTCGACGAACTGTCCGAAGCTGCCCCCCAGCAGGATTGCCACTGCGACGACCGCAAAGGATCCCACGATCCCGAGAAGTGTACCAAGATCCATCCACGCGACCCGACTGTACCGGGGCGAACTGCCCCCACCGTTGGGCCGGAGTGTAGCCAGCGTTTGGCTAATCAATCGCTAATGCACAAAGCACGAAGATGTGTGCAGCTTGCAAACTGCAAATCAGGCCGTGCCGATGCGCAACAGGTCATGCAGATGGATGATGCCGACCGGGCGCCCGTCCTCGACCACAAAGACCGAGGTGATCTGGGCTGCATTGATGAACTCAAGTGCCGCCGCTGACAGCAAATCGCCTGAAATCGACTTCGGCTTGCGCGTCATGATTTCGTCGACAGACTTGTCGAGGAAATTCGTCGAGATGTGGCGGCGCAAGTCCCCGTCCGTGACGATGCCGACCAGCTTGCCGTCCGCGTCGGTGACACCGACCACGCCGAACCCCTTCTGCGTCATCAGCACGATGGCATCGCGCATCGGGGCTCCCAGGCTGACCAGCGGAACGCTGGCGCCGGAGTGCATGATGTCCCGGGCAAGGCGCAGGCTGGCGCCCAGCTTGCCGCCTGGATGGAACACCCGGAAATCCTGTGCCGTGAAGCCGCGCGCTTCCAGCAGCGCCACGGCCAGCGCGTCGCCGATTGCCAGTTGCAACAGGGTCGAGGATGTCGGTGCAAGGCCATGCGGGCAGGCTTCGGTTACCTTCGGCAGGGCCAGGACGATATCGGCTGCCTTGCCAAGGGCGCTGGTCTCGGACGACGTGATTGCGATCAGCGGCACGCGGAAACGGCGGGTGTAACCGATGATACTGGCCAGTTCCGTCGTCTCGCCCGACCAGGACAAGGCCACAACCACGTCATCCGACGTGATCATGCCGAGGTCGCCATGGCTGGCTTCGCTGGCATGGACAAAGAACGCCGGCGTGCCGGTGGAGGCGAGCGAGGCTGCCATCTTGGTGCCGATGTGACCGCTCTTGCCGATCCCGGTGATGATGGCGCGGCCGCGAATGCCGCGCATCAGGGCGATTGTTCGTGCGAAGGGGGCGCCCAGTCCGTTGCGCAGCGCAGCGCGCAAAGCCGTCAGGGCGGCAATCTCGGTCTCGATGGTCCGGTCTGCGGACGCAAGACTTGCCTCCGCATCGCCCGCCAGTCCGGCGTCCTGCGCCGGAAGATGTGCACTGTGCATCTGTCCTGTCCCGTTGGCTTTTCTTTGGCCTGGCCCCCGCCTGATCTCAGGTTGTCTAAGCCAGCGGAGGGCATCAGGCAAGGGGCCGCGCCAACCGGCTAAGGAGCGCGGGCAGGTGGCGCCTCTCAATCCGGTCGGCGGTTGGCATGGCTCGCATCTGCGACCGGGCTTGGCAACTGCCTATTAACCATGTTCGGTCACCATGCGAGGGTTATTTGTATTCATTCCTGCCCGGGTGCCCGCATGTTCCGCCGAATGTCCGTCCTGTTCCTGCTTGCCGTGGCCGGCGGTGTGCCGGCTTTGGCGCAGCAGGCGGACATTGGCGGGCTGCGCGGCTCGGCCAGTGATGAGGGCAATTCGTATGGCGGCCAGTCCGGTGCCGGCGCGACGGGCGCTGATCTCGGCGGTCTTGGCTCCGAAGCTCCAGCGACCACGGGCTCCATCGGCACTCAACCAAACGGCCGCCTCAGTGCAACGGCCGAGCGCGGGTCGTCCGGCCTCGTCAGCGGCGGACGGCAGGACCGTGTCCGTCCGTTTGCCGACCGGCTTTCAGCGGTGCGCCGGACCCCGGCTCTGGGCGGCAGTGGTGGAGCCCTGGCCGATGACGTCTTCGCTGGCGACACGACCTACGATGCGCCAACGGGCCTGCGGGTCGGCACTTTCACGATCATTCCCCAGCTCACGGTCAGCGGCGGCTGGTCAACCAATGCGGCCGGCTCTTCCTCCGGGCGTGGCAACTCGCTCTACACCATCGCACCTGACCTGTCGGCGACCTCGAACTGGTCCCGCCACGAACTGACACTGTCGCTGCGCGGCAGCTATGCTGCTTTCCCGGGCAGCAAGTTGCGCACCGAGCCGTCGGTCACCGGATCGACAGCCCTGCGCCTTGATCTCAGCGACACCACCGAGGTCAATGCCAGCGCGGGCATCACCTATTCCCGCGAGACTCAGTCGACGGCCGAAAACCCGTCGGGCGAGGGCGATGTCTATGGCTACACCGGGTCACTGGGTGTTTCCCATGCCGCAGGGCTTGTCGGTCTGACCCTGCGCGGCGACATCGAGCGCACGGCTTACACGCTGGAAACCACCGCCGATGCCAACAACCGCAACAACACGCTCCTTTCGGCAACGGTGCGCGCCGACGCCCTGACGGGGGCAACGCTGCAGCCTTTTGTCGAGGCAACCGTGTTGCGCCGCGCCTTTGACAGCACCTGCAATGCCGCCTGTGTGAAACGCGATGCCACCGGTTACCAACTTCGCGCCGGCACGACCATCGAGGCAGGGCCGAAGCTGGCCGGCGAGATCGGAGCCGGATGGCGTGTCGAGAAGCTCGACACCAACCGTCTTGACGATCTGTCCGGGCTGGTTGTCGACGCATCGCTGGTCTGGTCGCCGTCGCGGCTGACGACGGTGACGGCGGGTGTTGGAACAACCTTTGCGCCGTCCTATCTGCCGACAGCAGCGGGTTCGATCCTCTATTCGGGTGATCTGCGCATCGCCCATGCGTTTTCCGACCGCTTCGTCGGCGAAGCCGGGGTTGGCTACCAGCTCCGGCACTATGAGGGCGTCAACATTGACGAGCGCACCACGAGTGCGCTCGCCGGGCTGACCTATGCGGTCACCCGCAATGTGGCTCTCACCGGCAACTATACATTCCGGACCTTTGACAGCAGTCAGGCCGGTGCGAACTACAATGAAAGCCGGATCCAGGCCGGCATCCGTATTCGTCGGTGAGACAAATGCGGGGTAACTGGATGGTTCATTTTGAGTGCGGGGGCATTCCAGGCTTGAGGAGGCCTTGATGACGAAGATCGGTTTGACCGGAAAAGACACAACCCGGCCGCGTGGCCGCTCTTTGCGGGTGATTTCTGCCCCCGTTCTGTCCCTGGCCCTGTCTGCGGCCGTGTCGCTGGCGGCGACGGTTTGGGCGGGGACGGCACAGGCCGATGCGCGCTTTGATGCCTTTATCCGCAACATGTGGCCGGAAGCGCGGGCAGCCGGCATCACGCCGAACACCTATAACGCCGTCTTCACCGACATGACGCCCGATCCCGATACAGTTCGCCTGATGTCGGCCCAGTCCGAATTCGTCAAGCCGGTCTGGGACTATCTCGGCAGCGCCGTTTCGGAGAGCCGTATCGAGACAGGTCGGCGGATGCTGCAGGAGCATGGCGCGGTCCTGCGGGAAATCGAAGCCCGGTATGGCGTCGACCGGGCCGCCGTTCTGGCTGTCTGGGGTATGGAGACCAACTACGGCGGCTTCATGGGCAAGCACAATGTCATTCGCGCGCTGGCAACGCTCGCCTATGGCGCGCCGCGCCGCCAGGATTTCTGGAAGGGTGAGTTGATCACCGCGCTGGCCATCGTGCAGGCCGGGCACGTCCGCCATGAGCAGATGATCGGCTCCTGGGCTGGCGCGATGGGACATACCCAGTTCATGCCGACGAGCTGGAAGCGCTATGCCGCTGACTACAACGGCGATGGCAAGCGCGACATCTGGACCAGCATTCCGGATGCTCTCGCCTCCACGGCCAACTATCTCAAGGAACATGGCTGGCAGACCGGCAAGACCTGGGGCTATGAGATCCGCTTGCCGCGCGGCTTCGATTACTCTCTGGCCGATGACAGCACGACCAAGACGGTCGCTGAATGGTCTCGCCTCGGTGTGGTGCGGGCCAATGGTAAGGGCTTTCCGCGTCCCGATGACAAGGCGGTCCTGGTGTTGCCGGCCGGTGCAGCCGGCCCGGGCTTCCTGATGCTGCGCAATTTCTTTGTCATCAAGCGCTACAACAATGCCACGGCCTACGCGCTGGCCGTTGGTCATCTGGCGGACCGGATCCGGGGCGGCGATGCCCTGGTCGGCGATTGGTCTCGTGATCAGTTGCCGCTCAACAAGGAACAGACGATGCAGCTCCAGGCGGCACTCAACCGCAAGGGCTTCAGTGTCGGCAATCCGGACGGTCTGGCAGGCCCTGCGACTCGCAAGGCAATCCGGGCGTTCCAGAAGTCGCGCGGCCTGATCCCGGACGGTTACGCGTCGGTGACATTGCTTGCCCAGATGCAGCGCGGCGGCTGAGCCTTTCGGCGCGGCGTGCTTCGGCCTATAGTGCACCCTGAAAAGGGAGGCAGCTGACGTGCGACGCAGCCTGGGTTTCTTGCCGATGATCGTGGTGATGCTCGCTCTCGCCCTTGCTGGCGGGCTTGCGGGCGTACCGGCTTTTGCGCAGAACGGACCGATCACGCCGCCGCCCTCGGCGGACGGGTTTAATCCTTTCGGTCCCTTGCTGCGGCTCTTCGGTGTCACCGAGCGTGAGCGGCCGGTGAAAGAGAAGGCCCCTGCCGCTGTCCGCCCTGCGCGTCAGCCCAGTGGTCCTCCCGCTTTTACAGCCGTTCCCAAGGACGACGATGCCGGCATAGTTCTCGTCATTGGCGACGGCATGGCTGAGGGCCTGGCGGAGGGAATGGCGTTTATCCTGGCGCAAAAGCCATCGGTCCGCGTTGAAAAGCTGGTCGAGCCCAAGGCCGGACTTCTCGGCACTCCTCCTGTCGCCTGGGCAGACAAGGTTGCCGCCCGGATCGCCGGAGGGAATGTTCGCGCCGTGGTGATGATGCTGGGAACCAGCGATGTTGAGGCCAACTCTGCACAGGTCGAGCCGACGGGCACGGAGAGCGGCGTTGCCGGTTCTGAATTTGGTTCACCGGCCTGGCGCGAAACCTATCGCCAGCGGCTGGGGTCCGTGATCCAGGTCGTCCGGCGCGAGCGCAAGCCGTTCCTGGTCGTCGGCTTGCCGCCGGCTGAATCCGCCGATCTCAGCCAGAATTTCCAGGTCATCAACGATGTGCTGAAGCTGACGGCGGAGGGCGCGCGTTCCACCTATGTCGATATCTGGTCGGTTTTCCTCGATGACAACGAAGCCTACGCAGTTTTCGGTCCGGATGTTGCAGGCCAGCGCCGGCGCTTGCGCGCCAATGACGGCATCGGCTTCACCTGGGCCGGCTATCGCAAGGTTGCCTTCTTCGTTGAACGGGAACTTGCCCGCGTCCTTGGCGGATATGGCAGCCAGGCCTTCGAGGGCGTTGCCGATGACCCCGATTTCATCGTGCTGACCGGTCGCACCGTTCCTGCCGATGACACGCTTGCCGGCGGCCCCGACGTGGTCGACGAATTCGCGCCGGAACCTGGCGCCTCGGTCCAGGCTGCACAGCGCTTCCTCGTCCTCGGCGAAGCCCATCCCTCCGTCCCCGGCCGCGTCGACGACACCCGTCTGGAAACGCGCTGATCCACCGGTGTCACCCTGGCTCTCGCGATGCTCGGCCGGGGTGACCCGGAGCGAAACTGCACCGTCGGTGGGCTGCAAAAAACGAAGGGCGGCCAATGGCCACCCCAGACTGCTGACAAACCCTCTATGGTCATCCCGGACGCAGCGAAGCGAAGATCCGGGACCGGAGTGCCAAGGTCTCTCCGGTGTTAACTCATTGAAATATAGAGGCATCGACTCTCCGGTCCCGGCTCAGCGCTACGCTTGGCCGGGATGACGGCGGTGGGGTCGAGGTTTGTCATCAAGCTCGGGCGGCCAATGGCCGCCCTTGTGATTTCCCTGTCTCAGCGCCTCAACGCGGCAGCAGGCTGGAGCCGGTGAGGTATTCGTCAATGGCGCGGGCGGCCTGGCGGCCTTCGCGGATCGCCCAGACCACCAGCGACTGGCCCCGGCGCACGTCACCGGCGGCAAAGACGTTGTCGATGCTGGTCTTGTAGTCCTCGGTGTTGGCCTTGACGTTGCCGCGCGGGTCGAGCGCCAGCTTGTCGCCGGCTTCCGCGATGAACGTGTCGGCACGCGGACCGGCAAAGCCGATGGCGGCCATGACAAGGTCGGCACGCAGGATAAATTCTGTGCCTGGGATCGGCTTGCGCTTCTCGTCGACGCGGGCGCACTTGACGCCGGTCACGCGGCCCTCTTCCGAGACGAGGCCAAGTGTTGCGGCTGCAAACTCGCGCTCCGCGCCTTCGGCCTGCGACGACGACGTGCGGAACTTGGTCGGCCAGTAGGGCCAGACGGTCAGCTTGTCTTCCTTCAGCGGCGGCAGCGGGCGGATATCGAGCTGGGTCACCGACAGCGCACCCTGGCGGAACGCGGTGCCGACGCAGTCAGAGGCGGTATCACCGCCGCCGATGACGACGACATGCTTGCCGCCGGCCCAGATCGGCGCTTCACCCGACACGTCTTCCCCGCCAACGCGGCGGTTCTGCTGCACGAGATAATCCATCGCCCAGTGCACGCCTTCAAGGTCCATGCTGCCGATGCCCGGATCGCGCGGACGCTCGGCGCCAGCGGCCAGCAGCACGGCATCATGGCGCTCGGACAGCTCTTCCATGGTCACGGTGACGCCGACGTTGACGCCGTAGTGGAAGGTGACGCCCTCGGCTTCCATCTGGGCGACGCGGCGGTCGATGTGCCGCTTCTCCATCTTGAAGTCCGGGATGCCATAGCGTAGCAGGCCACCGGCCCGCGGCTCGCGCTCATAGACATGCACCGTATGGCCGGCGCGGGCCAGCTGCTGCGCCGCGGCCATTCCCGCCGGACCCGAGCCGATGATGGCAACGGTCTGGCCGGTCTTGGTGGCGGAGGGTTCGGGAACGATCCAGCCCTCGGCCCAGCCCTTGTCGGCCAGCGCCTGCTCGATGGTCTTGATGTTGACCGGCAGGTCTTCGAGGTTCAGCGTGCAGGCTTCCTCGCACGGGGCGGGGCAGATGCGGCCGGTGAACTCGGGGAAATTGTTGGTCGAATGCAGGTTGCGCACGGCCAGTTCCCAATCACCCTGGTAGACCAGGTCGTTCCAGTCCGGGATCTGGTTGTGCACAGGACACCCCGTGGGGCCGTGGCAATAGGGAATGCCGCAGTCCATGCAGCGCGCCGCCTGGCGTTCCACGTCGCCTTCGCTCAGCGGCAGCGTGAATTCGCGGAAGTGGCGAATGCGGTCGGACGCCGGCTGATACTTCTGGTCCTGCCGGTCGATCTCGAGAAATCCGGTAACCTTGCCCAAGGCAACCTCCTTGAAAAATCCTGTCTGTGACGGGCCGCCTCGACCATCATCGGGAGGCGGCGGCTTGGCGTTGGCGCCTGCCCTGCCGGCGTGCCGGACGGGCAGGGGAGGGGCGGCTTATTCGGCCGCCACCATGCCCAGCCGTTTCTCTTCCATCTCGCGCAAGGCGCGGCGGTATTCCACCGGCATCACCTTGACGAACTTCGGACGGTAGGCCTCCCAGGCATCCAGGATGGCCTTGGCCTTGGTCGACCCGGTGTTGGCCACATGGTTCGACAGCAGCTGGCGCAGGCGCTCGTCGTCGTGGCGGGTCATGTCCCCGGTCACGTCGACGCGGCCCTTGTGCTCCAGGTCGCCGCCGTGGTGATGCAGCTTCTCCAGCAGGTCATCTTCCTCGGTGACCGGCTCGATGTCGACCATGGCGAGGTTGCAGCGCGAGGAGAAGTTTCCTTCCTCGTCCAGCACATAGGCAATGCCGCCGGACATGCCGGCCGCGAAGTTGCGCCCGGTCTGGCCGATGACGACAACAATGCCGCCGGTCATGTATTCGCAGCCGTGGTCACCCACGCCCTCGACAACCGCCACGGCACCCGAGTTGCGCACGGCGAACCGCTCGCCGGCCACGCCGCGGAAGTAGCACTCGCCCTCGGTCGCACCATAAAGCACGGTGTTGCCGACGATGATCGCCTCTTCCGCTGGGATCTTGGACTTGTCCGACGGCCGCACGATGATCTTGCCACCCGACAGGCCCTTGCCGACATAGTCGTTGGCGTCGCCCGTCAGGGTCAGCTTGATGCCGCGTGCGAGGAACGCGCCGAAGGCCTGACCGGCAGTGCCCTTCAGGTTGATCTTCAGCGTGTCGGCCGGCAGGCCCTTGTGGCCGTAACGCTTGGCAACCTCGCCGGAGAGCATCGCGCCTGCTGAACGGTCGACCGAGCAGATCGTCTCTTCCACGATGGTCGGCGCCTTGTCGTCCAGCGCCGGCTTGGCGGCAGCGATCAGGCGGCGGTCGAGGATGTCGACGATCGGATGCTCCTGGCGCATGGTCCAGCGGGTGTCTTCAGGGGCTGCTTCCGGCTGGTAGAAAATGCGGCCGAAGTCGAGCCCGCGTGCCTTCCAGTGATCAATCGCACTGTCCTTGTCGAGGAAGTCGGCGCGGCCGATGATTTCGTCCAGCTTGGCAACGCCAAGCGAGGCCATCAGTTCGCGCAGTTCTTCGGCGACGAAGAAGAAGTAGTTGATCACATGCTCCGGCGTGCCCTTGAAGCGCTTGCGCAGCACCGGATCCTGGGTGGCAATGCCAACCGGGCAGGTGTTCAGGTGGCACTTGCGCATCATCAGGCAGCCCGCCGCGATCAGCGGTGCAGTGGCAAAGCCGAACTCGTCAGCACCCAGCAGGGCGCCGATCAGCACGTCACGGCCGGTCTTCAGGCCGCCGTCAACCTGCAGCGCCACGCGGGAGCGCAAGCCGTTCAGCACCAGCGTCTGCTGGGTTTCGGCCAAGCCGATTTCCCAGGGGCTGCCGGCATGCTTGATCGAGGTCAGCGGCGAAGCGCCGGTGCCACCGTCATAACCGGAGACCGTGATGTGGTCGGCACGTGCCTTGGCAACGCCAGCGGCCACCGTGCCCACACCCACTTCCGACACCAGCTTGACGGAGATGTCGGCTTCCGGGTTCACGTTCTTCAGGTCGTAGATCAGCTGCGCCAGATCTTCGATCGAGTAGATGTCATGGTGCGGCGGGGGCGAGATCAGGCCGACGCCCGGGGTCGAGTGACGCACCTTGGCGATGACCGCATCCACCTTGTGGCCGGGCAGCTGGCCGCCTTCGCCGGGCTTGGCACCCTGCGCCACCTTGATCTGCAGCATGTCGGCATTGACCAGATATTCGGTGGTGACACCGAAGCGGCCGGAGGCGACCTGCTTGATCGCCGACCGCTGCGGGTTCATCGAGCCGTCCGGCAGCGGGTTGAAGCGCTCGGCTTCCTCGCCGCCTTCACCGGTGTTCGACTTGCCGCCGATCTTGTTCATCGCGATGGCCAGCGAGCTGTGTGCCTCGCGGCTGATCGAGCCGAAGGACATGGCACCCGTCACGAAGCGGCGCACCAGCTTTTCGGCCGATTCCACCTCGTCGAGCGGGATCGGCTTGCGGCCGAGCTCGTCCGCGCTCTTGATGCGGAACATGCCACGGATCGAGAAGCGGCCGGTCTCCCGGTTCGACATCTCGGCAAACTCCCGGTACTTGTCCGGCAGGTTGCCGCGCACGGCGTGCTGCAGCGTCGCGATGGAATCCGGCGTCCACATGTGGCTCTCGCCACGGATGCGGTAGGCGTATTCGCCGCCAACCTCGAGCGAGCGGCGCAGAATGGCGACGTCCTCGAAGGCTTCCCGGTGGCGCATCACCGTTTCCTCGGCCACTTCATTCAGGCCGATACCCTCAATGGTCGTGGCCGTGCCGAAGAAGAACTTCTCGACAAAGCTGGAAGACAGACCGATTGCGTCGAAGATCTGCGCGCCGCAATAGGACTGGTAGGTCGAGATGCCCATCTTGGACATGACCTTGAGGATGCCCTTGTCGATCGACTTGATGTAGCGGTGAACCACTTCATCGGCGTCGACTTCCTCGGGGAAGTCCATCTCGGCATGCATCGACAGCAGGGTTTCGAAGGCTAGATACGGGTTGATCGCCTCGGCGCCATAACCGGCCAGCACGCAGAAATGATGGATCTCGCGCGCCTCGCCCGTCTCCACGACCAGGCCGACGGAGGTGCGCAGGCCCTTGCGGATCAGGTGATGGTGCACGGCTGCGGTGGCCAGCAGCGCGGGGATCGCGATGCGGGCACGGCTGATCATGCGGTCGGACAGGATGATGATGTTGTATCCGTCCCGGACGGCCTTCTCGGCGCGCTGGCACAGTTCCTCCAGCGCCTCTTCCATGCCCGCAGCGCCCTTGGTGGCGATGTAGGTCATGTCGAGCGTCTTGGCCGAGAAGTGATTGTCGGCGATGTCGCCGATGCGGCGGATCTTCTCCAGGTCCTCGTTGGTGAGGATCGGCTGGCGGACTTCCAGGCGCTTGGCGTGCGACAGGCCCTTGAGGTCAAACAGGTTCGGACGCGGACCGATGAACGAGACAAGGCTCATCACCAGTTCCTCGCGGATCGGGTCGATCGGCGGGTTCGTCACCTGGGCGAAGTTCTGCTTGAAGTAGGTATAGAGCAGCTTCGACTTGTCGGACAAAGCCGAGATTGGCGTGTCCGTGCCCATCGAACCCACGGCTTCCTGCCCGATGGTGGCCATCGGTTGCATCAGCAGCTTGATGTCTTCCTGGGTGTAGCCGAAGGCCTGCTGACGGTCGAGCAGGCTCTCGCCGGCGACAGGGGCCCGCTCACGCACGCCCGGCATGTCTTCCAGCACGATCTGCGACCGGTGCAGCCAGTCCTTGTACGGGTTGGCCGTGGACAGCTGCCGCTTGATCTCGTCATCCGAGACAATGCGGCCTTCTTCCAGGTCGATGAGCAGCATCTTGCCCGGCTGCAGGCGCCACTTCTTGACGATCTTCTCGTCCGGGATCGGCAGCACGCCGACTTCCGACGACATGATCACATAGTCGTCGTCGGTGACGATGTAGCGGGCCGGACGCAGGCCGTTGCGGTCCAGCGTCGCGCCGATCTGGCGGCCGTCGGTGAAGGCCACGGCAGCCGGACCGTCCCATGGCTCCATGATCGCGGCATGATAGGCGTAGAAGGCGCGGCGGTTCTCGTCCATCAGCGGGTTGCCGGCCCAGGCTTCAGGGATCAGCATCATCGCCGCGTGGGCCAGCGAGTAGCCGCCCATGACGAGGAATTCGAGTGCGTTGTCGAAGCAGGCGGTGTCCGACTGGCCTTCGTAGGAAATCGGCCACAGCTTCGTGATGTCGTCGCCGAACAGCGGCGAGGACACGGAGGCCTGGCGGGCTGCCATCCAGTTCACGTTGCCGCGCAGCGTGTTGATCTCGCCGTTATGCGCCACCATGCGGTACGGGTGGGCGAGATCCCAGGACGGGAACGTATTGGTGGAGAAGCGCTGATGCACCAGGGCCAGGGCCGAGGTGAAGCGCTCGTCCGTCAGGTCCTTGTAATAGGCGCCCAGCTGATAGGCCAGGAACATGCCCTTGTAGACGACGGTCCGGCTCGAGATCGAAACCAGATAGAAGCCGTTCTTCACCGCGTTGCTTTCGGCGCGGACGGTGTTGGAGATCACCTTGCGCAGCACATAAAGCCGGCGCTCGAAGGCGGTCTGGTCGGCGCAGTCGGTCGCGGCAATGAACAGCTGGCGCGAGACCGGTTCGGTTGCGGCAATGTCCGGCGCCTTGGACAGCGACGAATTGTCGACCGGCACGTCGCGCCAGCCGATGACCTTCTGGCCTTCGGCAGCGACAACCCGCTCGACGATTTCCTCGCACTGGGCGCGCAGCGCCGGGTCCTGCGGCAGGAACAGGAAGCCAACGCCATACTGGCCCGGTTCCGGCAGGGTGATCCCCTGGGCCGCCATTTCAGCGGCGAAGAAGGCATGCGGGATCTGCACCAGCATGCCGGCGCCGTCACCCATCAAAGGGTCGGCGCCCACCGCGCCGCGATGGGTCAGGTTTTCAAGAATGTTGAGGCCGTCTGCGACGACCTTGTGCGATTTCTGGCCTTTGAGATGCGCAATGAAGCCGACGCCGCAGGCATCGTGTTCGCGAGAAGGATTATAAAGCCCTTTGTCTGCCGCCTCGCGCAGACGCGTAGCCAGGGTAGTCGCGGTTCGGGTTTTCGCACCCGCGTCGCGTTCGCCCATGACCATGGCTGTGCTTGCCGTCAGCTCACTCTTCATCATTATGCGTCCTCACTGTGATCGCAGTGGTGCCGCGTGACTTTCAGGATAAAGCGCAAGCGCGTCCGTCCACCCTGGACCAGGCGCAAGCGACACCTCCCTCAGCCTCTGCCGCGGCTCTGTCTTAATTTAACGCTTCGCTCGTCGAAAGCGAATCGTCACGCGTCCGGCGGAACTGCCGCCAGGCATTGATCCGGCAGGCCTGCCCTGGTGCGGCCATGCGGCGCGCGCCCGGCGTTGGCCAGACGGGCGGGGTTCCTGTCTTGCTTGCGCTGGCCGGTGGTAGCGTCCCGGACTATCCGCGCCTTGCCACGGTTCGCCCATGGCTTGTCAGGTTTCCCGTTTGCCGTCAAAAGGGACAGCATTGCTGCCCTAATTCTAGGCCGGGCGAACATGCCAGATTTCAAACGGGGGGGCAAGACCGTTTCTGAAGGGTAAAATCCTGTTTGTTTCGCGCTTTGCTCCGTTTTTGATTTTTCACTTCACTTTTCCGCGTGTGGGGAAAGAAAATTTCACACTTCCCGTTCAATTAGTGTTGGGCTGGCGTGGTCAGTTTGTCACAGGCCTTTGATTTCCTGTTGAAGCGCAGTCTGGTCACTCTGCAGTTGCGCCAGACGGACAGCCCGCCTGCCCGCAGATCCTTTCTGGGAGATCCACATGAGCAAGATGATCCTTTCCGCCGCCTTCGTCGCTGGCGCCGTTGCAACTGCCGTTTCCGGCCTCTCCACCGCTGCCGTTGCGCAGGATGCGAAAGAAAAGTGCTACGGCGTGTCCATGGCCGGCAAGAATGATTGCAAGGCCGGCCCGGGCACAACCTGCGCCGGTTCCTCGACCGTTGACTACCAGGGCAATGCCTGGACCCTCGTCCCGAAAGGCACTTGCGTTTCCATGAGCGTGCCGGACGGCCGCATGGGCTCGCTGGAGCCGCTTGAGCGCGACCTGCCGAAGTCCTGATCCAGGGATCTTGTGGCTGCCTGGGCCTTGGTCCGGGCAGCCATATTTTGATACTGTCTTCGCCATCTGCTGCTGCCTCAGGACCCTGCCATGACCCTCGCGACCGATCTGCGCATCGAAGCCGTCCTGCCGGCGCGGGCCGGTGTCGGGCTCAAAGGTGAGCATGTGCCGGATATTCTCGCCAGCCGGCCCGATGTCGGCTTCTTCGAGGTTCATGCCGAGAACTACATGGAGGCGGGCGGGGCTCCGCATCGGCATCTTGAGGCAATCCGCCGCGACTATCCGCTGTCCCTGCATGGGGTTGGCCTGTCCATCGGTGGAGCAGGGCCGCTCGATCGCGATCATCTGGCGCGCCTGCGCAAGGTCGCTGATCGCTATGAACCCGGTCTCTTCTCCGAGCATCTGGCGTGGTCGACCCATGACACCACCTATTTCAACGACCTGCTGCCGGTGCCTTATACGGAGGCGACGCTGGCTCTCGTCACGGCCCATATCGATGAGGTCCAGGAGGTGATGGGCCGGCAGATGCTGCTGGAAAATCCTTCCACCTATGTCGCGTTCGCCGAAAGCACGCTGTCCGAAACAGCTTTCCTGCGTGAGATCGTCCGCCGCACCGGCTGCGGCCTGCTGCTCGACGTCAACAACGTTCACGTCTCCGCCACCAACCATGGCTGGTCGGCCGAGACCTATCTCGCCGATTTTCCGCTGGCGCATGTCCGCGAGATCCATCTCGGTGGGCATGCTCCGGACATTGATGACGATGGCCTGCCGTTGCTGATTGACGCGCATGACCGACCTGTCGACCAGGAGGTCTGGCGCCTGTTTGCTCTCGTTGCCAATCGCCTCGGTCCCTTGCCGACCCTGATCGAGTGGGACAATGACGTTCCCGCTTGGCCGGTCCTCCTGGATGAAGCCCGGTCAGCCGAGCGGATCCTGACAGCGGCTGCCCGCCGGGAGCCCCGTCGTGCCTTCGGCTGACGGTCGGTCCTGGCCTCTCGGTCCCTTCCCGGGACGCGATGATTTTGCCGCTGCCCTGTTCGTCCCCGACCTTCCGGTGCCCGCTGGCGTGGTGGGTCCGGGTGGTCGACCTGCCGGCAAGCGCTTTGCCGTTTATCGCAACAATGTCGTGGTCAGTCTCACCGAAAGTTTGAAGGCAACCTACCCGGCCGTGGCTGCTTTGCTGGGCGATGAATATTTTTCAGCGCTGGCTCGGTTGTTCATGTCTGCGCACCCGCCAAAGTCTCCGATCTTGTCGCGCTATGGCGGTGAATTGTCGGACTTTGTCGCTTGTTTTTCCCCCCTTGCTGCCTACCCGTATCTCGCCGATGTGGCCCGGTTCGAATGGGCCTGGCTGGAGAGCTATCACGCGGCTGATACCGCACCGCTTGACCCGGCTGATCTTGCTTCGGTTGCGCCGGGGTCCCTGGGTGATGTGCGCCTTCAGGCCCATCCGGCATCCCGGCTGCTGGTCTCCCATTTTCCGGTCTTTGATCTCGTTGTCGCCAACCGGTTCGAACCTGAAGTCTCTGTCCCCATTGATCTTTTGGAAAGCCAGTCTGTGCTTTTCTCGCGTCCTGACATCGATGTGATGTTCAGGGTGATTCCGGCTGGAACGGCTGCCCTCGCCACGGCCCTGTTTTCGGGGCAAACCCTTGGCGATGCAGCGGAACTGGCCTTTGCTGCAGATCCGGGCTTCGATTTTCCGCAAGGATTGTCGGTTCTGCTTTCCGCCGGCATCTTCTGCGGGCTCGACAGGGGCACGGCCTGACTTCTTCGTGCACAGGATGGGGGAACGACTATGTCTGGGCTGATTGATTTTTTTGTCCGACTTTATACGGCGGTGTTCAGTGCGTTTGAACAGTTGACGCGCGGCTGGTTCCTGGGGGCTTTCGCGCGTTTTGCCTTCGCAGGTATCCTGTTGATGTACTTCTGGAATTCCGCGCTGACCAAGATCAGCTCCGGCCCTCTGGGCTTTCTGACGCCGTCAACGGGGGCCTTCGCGCAGATCCTGCCGCAGATGATGCAGGCGGTGAGCTATGACCAGTCGCAGATCCCGTTCTTCCCCTATCATGTTATTGTTATTGCAGGGACCTGGGCCGAGTTCGTGCTGCCGGCCATGGTCGTCGTCGGCCTTTTCACCCGCTTCGCCAGCCTCGGCATGATCGGGTTCATTGTCGTCATGAGCTATGTCGACATCACCGGTCTTGGCGCCGATGCGACGGCTATTGGTCAGCTTTTTGATGGCAATCCGAGCGCCATGATCTCTGACCAGCGCCTCTTGTGGTGCTTCCTGCTGACGGTTCTCGTTCTCAACGGGCCGGGCAAGATTTCGCTCGACTGGGTTCTGGGCCGGTTCTATTCCCGCCGCGCCCGCTATCACTGAAGGAGTTGCCAAGGGCGCTTGCCGAGCGCCTTGGTGCCTGCTTTAAAGAGCCATGATCTTTTCAAGCGACAACTGGGCCGGTGCCAGCGCGCCGGTCAGCGAGGCCCTGACGCGGCATGCGTCCGGGCTCGCTCCCGCCTATGGCAACGATCCCGTGACGGAAGCCGTCTCGCGGCGATTTTCCGAGATATTTGAACGGGATGTCGCCGTCTTCTTCGTTGCGACCGGCACCGCTGCCAACGCCCTTGCCCTGTCGGCCTATGCCCGTCCGGGTGGCGTTGTCTTCAGTCATTCCGGCGCGCATATCCAGGTTGACGAGTGCGGTGCCCCGGAATTCTTCACTGGCGGTGGCAAGCTGCGCGGTCTTGCCGGCGCCAATGGCAAGATCACGCCTGAGGCCTTGTCCGCCGCGATGGCCGATCATCCGGATGGCAATCCGATGCATGGTCAGGTGTCGGCGGTCTCCATCTCGCAGGCCACCGAATGCGGCACGGTGTACCGGTCAGGCGAGATCCGCGCACTGGCGGATGCCGCCCATGGAAGGGGCATTCCCCTGCATATGGATGGTGCGCGCTTTGCCAATGCCGTCTCCTTCCTTGGGCTCACTCCTGCCGAGGTGACGTGGAAGGCGGGCGTGGATGTCCTGTCTTTCGGGGCCACCAAGAACGGCTGTTGGTGCGCTGAAGCAGTTGTTTTCTTCAATTCTGACAATGCTCTGCAGTTTCCATACTTGCGTAAGCGGGCCGGCCATCTCCTGTCGAAGAGCCGCTTTGCCGCCGCGCAGTTCGATGGCTATCTCGCTGGGGGGCATTGGCTCGCCAATGCCGCTCATGCCAATGGGCTGGCACAGACCATCGGCGAGGGACTGGTCGCCGCAGGCTACCGGCTGGCCTGGCCGGTCGAGGCAAACGAGGTGTTTCCGGTCTTGCCACATAGCGTGATTGCCCGCCTGCGTGCCGCCGGTGCGATGTTCTACGAGTGGCCTGCCGACAACATCGGTTCGGACGAATCCGCAGTCCGCCTCGTCACGTCTTTCGCCACCGACCCGGCCGATGTCGCACGCTTCCTCGAACTCGCAGCCGGCTGAAATCCAGAAGCAAAACGCCCGGCCTCATTGGCCGGGCGTCCTGGACTGATCAGGCCCTTGGGGGGCAGGCCGTGGTCAGTGCGTGCTGGCTTCGATCTGCTTCGGCGTGCCGGCCGCGATCTCGATCTTGCGCGGCTTCATGGCTTCCGGGATCTCGCGCACGAGATCGATGTGCAGCAGACCGTTTTCCAGGTGTGCGCCGTTGACACGCACGAATTCTGCCAGCTGGAAGCGCCGTTCAAAGGCTCGCGAGGCAATGCCACGATAGAGCACTTCGCCGGTGCCGTCGTCGGCCTGCTTTTCGCCCTTCACGGTCAGGACGTGCTCCTTCGCCTCAAGCGACAGCTCTTTCTCGCTGAACCCGGCAACGGCCATGGTAATGCGATAGGCGTTTTCGCCGGTGCGCTCGATGTTGTAGGGCGGGTAGCTCGGAGTATCCGCATTCATCGTGTCGAGCATGGAAAGCAGCTTGTCGAAGCCGACGGTCGAACGGTACAGCGGGCTGAAGTCAAAATGACGCATGATCTTGGGTCCTCTCTTGAGCAACACGAGATATCTGACATTGACCTTCCCCTGTCTGGCGAAAGGTCTATCTTGTCCGCAGGCCCATCTGGCGCCTGCTTCAATGAGATGGGTTTCGCGTTTGCGCCTTTCAAGAGGGGGCTTGCGCCTTCGAAACATGAATGGCGGATGAACATGGCCTTCTGTTTTGGTTCAACGGCGTCGGTGCATCTTCCTTCCAACAGCCGGCACACACCCCGTTTCGATGCCGGAAGATGTGAAAGGAAGACTGCCATGATCAAGTCCTCGCTTCTTGCTATCGCTCTTGCCGTAACGACCCTTGCGGCGCCGGGTTCGGCCAACGCCGATACGCGCCTGACCCTCCAATTCGGCAATGGCGCCGGCTATGTTCAGGTCCAGAACGGATGGGACGGTCGGTATCCCGACCCGCGCTGGAGCCAGCCGGGCTGGGGACAGCGCGGCGGTGACCACGGCTATGGCCGGCCCGCTTACGGCCGTCATCAGGAGCGGCTCAGCCCGCGTGAGGTTCGCCGCGTTCTGCGTCACCAGGGATATGATCGCATTGATGTCCGGGATGCCCGGGGCCGGACCTATGTGGTGATTGCCACTGGCCAGAGAGGGGCACCTGTGAAACTGGTTGTCGACGCCTTTTCGGGTCAGGTCCTCGAGCGTGAGCGCCTGCGTCGCTGGTAAGCAGTTGACCCTGGGGACCGGCCCTGTATTCCTCAGGAAAGGGCCGGTCCGCCGGAGGCGATTCCATGCAGCTGATTGAAGTTCCCGGAAACCCCGTTCCGACAGGTGCGGTTTCCGGCATGATCGACACGCCCGATGGGGCGCAATTGCGCTATGCGCGGTTTCCGGCCACCGGCGGCCCATTGAAGGGCACCGTCACGGTGCTGCAGGGCAGGGCCGAGTTCATCGAGAAATATTTCGAGGTGATCGGTGAACTGCAGGCGCGCGGGTTTCACGTCGTCACCTTCGACTGGCGCGGCCAGGGCGGCTCCTCCCGCCATGGCACCAATTCCTTGCGCGGTCATGTGCGCGATTTTGCCGAGTATCGGCTCGATCTTGACACGATCCTGACGCGCGTTGTCCTCTCCGATTGTCCAGGGCCGCATTTCGCGCTGGCGCATTCGACCGGTGGCGCCATCCTGCTGTCGGACACCGAAAGGCTTAGGACGCGGTTTTCACGGGCCGTCCTGTCCTCTCCCCTGGTTGGCTTGCTGGATGTGGGCTGGCGGGAAAGCCTGTCCTATCGTGCCGCGCGCTGGCTTTGCCGCCTCGGCCTCGGCCGCCTGTTCATTCCTGGCGGCAATGCCCTGCTCACACCGGATTATGCGGACAACCGGCAGACCAGTGACCAGGTTCGGTTCGAGCGGATGAATGCAGTCATTCACCGAAGGCCGGAACTTGGTGTCGGGTCACCGACCAATGCCTGGCTGGCCGCAGTCGGCAAGACGCTGCTGTCGTTCCGCGAGATCGAATTCGGCCCGTCCGTCCACTTGCCGATCCTGATGATCGCGTCAGGCGCGGACAGGATCGTCTCCACCCGCGCCACCGAGGAATTGGCGACGCGGATGGTGGCGGCCGGGTTCGTCGTTGTTCCCGGCGCCCGGCATGAGATCCTGATGGAGGCAGATGTTTATCGCGACCAGTTCTGGGCCGCGTTCGATGCCTTCATCCCCGGCAGCGACTAGCCAGCCGGCACGTTGGACAGCCGCTTCAGCACGATCTCGTGCAATCGCTTGTCGCCACAGGCAACGATCCGTCCACCATTGACAGGCGAGCCGCCGGTCCAGGTTGTGACGACCCCGCCTGCGCCTTCGATGATCGGCACCAACGCGACAATATCGTAGGCCTGCAGGCCGGTCTCGATGACAAGATCGGCCAGACCGGCCGCCACCATGCAGTAGGCATAGCAATCCGTACCGTAACGGGCCAGCCGGGCCTCGGCTTCGATCCGGTCATAGGCTTCCAGTTCCAGCGGCTTGAGGATGCGCGGGGTCGTCGTGAACAGCACGGCATCAGACAGCGTGGCGCAGGCCCTGGTCTTCAATTGTCGTGTGCCGATCGGGCCGCTGTACCAGGCTGACTCCCCATCGCCGGCATAGGCCTCGTTGATATAGGGCTGGGCCATCATGCCGAGGCTGGGCCAGTTGCCGGATTTCAGGCCGATCAGGGTTCCCCAGGTCGGCAGACCCGTGATGAAGGACCGGGTGCCGTCGATGGGATCGAGAACCCAGACGTGCTCCGCATCGATGCGCTCGTTGCCATATTCTTCGCCCAGGATGCCATGCGCGGCAAATTCCGCGTTGATCAGGGTCCGCATGGCCGCCTCGCCGGCCCGGTCTCCGGCAGTCACCGGGTCAAATCCGCCATCCAGTTTGTTCTCGATGGCCCCGTTGCTGCGGAAGTGAGGCAGGATTGCCTCGCCTGCCGCCGCTGCCAAACGCTCCAGGAAGGGGTAGAGGGTATGCTTAATCTGCATGTCTGGTTTGCGCATTATGCATGGCTCACGGCTTTTGCGACGAACTGTCGGCGAGTCGGAAAGGAACTTGTAGCGGGAATCTTATTTATTTCAGCGTGCTAATAAAATCCCCGGGGCTTCCTGTTTACTCTTTTGTTTCCTTTGGCGTCAAAGCCAAAGCCAAGCTGCCGTGCGGCAGGCCTTGACGTTTGTGCACTGCGGTGCGACCTTATTGCAGCGCGATACAGCGTTTTGCTGTAGCCGCCGCCCTCCTTGGGCGTTTCCTCCCTAGACTCGGGCCGCCTCCATTGGAGCGGCCCTTTTTTTATACGCCTGGCTTGCGGCAGATCATGGCGAATCGGGGAATGGGGACGGGCCTTCACTCGGCAGCGAGGCGCACCGGCAGTAGGGACGCATCCGGCATGGAGGTCAGGTCGCGCAAGACGTCCATCAGATCGTCGGCGAGCCGTGCCATGCCCTCAGTCGGGACATGCAGGTGTTCGTCCATGTAGAGGCCCCGGTTGATCTCGATCTGCAGCGCATGCAGTCCCTTCGCCGGGCGGCCGTAGTGCTCGGTGATGAAGCCGCCGGCATAGGGCTTGTTCCGGCTGACGGTATATCCCTTGGCCTTGAGCAGGCTGGCGGCAAGATCTGAGAGTTCCATAGGGCAACTGGTGCCGTAGCGATCTCCGAGGATGAAATCCGGGCGGGTGCCGGTGGTCTGGCACCGCACGGTCGAGGGCATCGAATGGCAATCGATCAGAACCGCAAACCCGAAGCTGACATGGGTCTGGGCCAGCAGGCGCCGCAAGGTGTTGTGATAGGGCTTGTACAGGGTCTCGATCCGCTCCATCCCCTCCTCGACGGTCAGCCGGTGGGCATAGATCTCCCGTGACTCGCTTACGATCCGGGCAATGGTACCCAGCCCGCCGGCAACACGCAGGGAGCGGGTGTTGGCATAGGGCGGAAGTCGACCCTCGAACATCTTCGGATCGAGTTCATAGGGTTCGCGGTTGACGTCGAGATAGACGCGCGGGAAGCAGACCCGCAGAAGCGGGGAGCCCATCGGAACCACGCCGGCAAAAAGGTCATCGACGAAAGCGTCTTCCGAACGTCGAATCGTCAGCCGGTCAAGGCGCGAGGCGTCCAGGAAACTTTGCGGATAGCAGGTGCCGGAATGCGGGGAGTTGAACACGAACGGGAGGCGCTGATCGGCGGGCGCAAGAATTTCGAACGGCGGTTCGGAGCGGAAGTCCGTGACGATCTTCATTCTTTCCCCCCGCTATGTGCGTGCTGCGCTCTCCCCAACGCACTGTTCAAGCTTGTATCTTTCCAATGAATCGGCCGATCTGTCCACACCTCAGACGGCTTTGGCACCGGTCATGCGCTTCACTCTATCTTTACGGCGAGCTGAAACACTAAAATGCAGTGAAACGGCCATCCGGAAAGGGTGGCTTCGGATTGTTCGGAGTTTGACGGTTGTCCCAAATGTCGCGAATTCTTCTGGCGGAAGACGACAATGACATGCGCCGCTTCCTGGCAAAGGCGCTGGAGAATGCAGGACACGACGTGGTGTCCTTCGATAACGGCAAGAGCGCCTATGAACGGCTGCGCGAGGAGCCTTTCGCGCTTCTCCTGACCGATATCGTGATGCCGGAAATGGACGGGATCGAGCTTGCGCGCCGCGCAACCCAGCTCGATCCGGATCTCAAGGTGATGTTCATCACCGGCTTTGCTGCGGTGGCGTTGAACCCGGACTCCAACGCGCCGAAGGATGCCAAGGTTCTGTCCAAGCCGTTCCATCTCAAGGACCTGGTACAGGAAGTGGAGCGCATGCTCGCCGCCTGAGGCGAAGTTTCCACAGGCGGCAGGGGAACGGAAGATTGTTTGACGGGTTCGAAAAAACGCCTCTTGCATAGTCCCCGGAACCCCGTTATACGCACCTCCACCGCAGCGTTTCGACGCTTTGTTCCGAAGATTTCGGGCGTGTAGCTCAGCGGGAGAGCACTACGTTGACATCGTAGGGGTCACAGGTTCAATCCCTGTCACGCCCACCATTCTTGCAGACGGGAAAGCAAAAGCTTTCCCCGACGCGGGTAGCAGGAAGCCTCCATGGCGCATGCTTGCGCCGGGTGATTTCCTACCGCCAGTCCATGCGGGCGCTTTCGCGCCCGTTTCTTTTGAGTAGAACAGCAGGGCCCTTCCGGGGACAGAACGATGAAAATCAAGAACTCGCTCAAGGCGCTGATGGCTCGTCACCGGGAAAACCGCATGGTTCGCCGCAAGGGCCGCGTCTACATCATCAACAAGAAGAACCCGCGCTACAAGGCCCGTCAGGGCTGAGCAGGTCAGGCTCCCGTTTTCGTGAGCCACCTTCTTGCATTCAAGGATTGACCGCCGCGTGCAGCTGAGGATACTTGGCGCATGCGGCTTTTCCTGTTTCCGACGTTACTTGTTTCGCTCCTGCTGCCCATCGGCGGACAGGCGCAACCTGTCCCTCCCGGTGCCGATGAGCCCCGGGCGGAAGACCTCGGCACCTTGCCCGAAGCTCCGGCGCCGGATGAGCCGAAGACCCGCAGCGCGGAAGAGGCTCCTGTCGAAACGCTTTACCGCCAGTTGGCTGCGGCCAGCAGTGAAGGCGAAGCCAGGCGCATCGCGCGCCGGATCCAGATCGTCTGGCTCAAATCCGGCAGTGACACGGTGGACCTCCTGATGGAGCGGGCGGCGATTGCGCTGAAGGCCGAGAATTATCCGCTGGCGCTCGATCTCCTCGACAGTGTGGTGACGATGAAGCCGTCCTATGCGGAAGGCTGGAACCGCCGCGCCACCGTCTATTACATGCGTCAGGACTTTGGCCGATCGCTCGCCGACATCGAACGCGTGCTGGCGCTTGAGCCGCGCCACTGGGGGGCTCTATCCGGGCTTGCCATCATCCAGCGCCAACTGGATCAGGAGCAGCGGGCACTGGCAACGTTCCGCAAGGTGCTCGAGGTCTATCCCATGCTTGATTCCGCCCGAAAGGCAGTCGAACAGCTGGAGACCCAGCTGGCCGGCAAGCCGACCTGAAAGCCCGCTTCATACCAGGCTAGCTATCCTGTGCCTTTAATTGCGGGCAGGGGAATGAACCTTGAGGGGGTGGCTTGCGTAAAGACAGCATGACGCGACAGCCGTGTCTGCCCTGCCCGATAGGCCGGCCTTCATTCCGTCCCGCATCTCCGGCTTGAGTCTTCCATGCAAGTGTCGCTGCTGATCGTTCTCCTCCTCCTCCTTGCTGCCTATACCGAAATTCGGCGGCGGCAGTATGCCCGGGTCAATCCACCAGCCGGCCGGTTAATCCCGGTGGACGGCGCAAAGGTGCATGTGCTGGAAGAGGGTGCGGAGGGGCTGCCTGGAGCGCCTGTGGTGCTTTTCGTGCATGGGGCAAGCGGCAACCTGCAGGATCTCCGCATGGCCTTCGAGGGCCAGTTTCCGGGCCATATCCGGCGCGTCTATATGGATCGTCCGGGACTCGGGCATTCCGAGCGCCGCCTGGACCGGCGTGCGAGCCCGCGTGATCAGGCACGACGGATGCTCGCGGCGATGACGCAGCTCGGATATTCCTCCTTTACGGTGGTGGGGCATTCCTTCGGGGCGGCTGTGGCGGCCGCCATGGCGCTTGAGGCGCCTGCCCGTGTAACGGGCCTTGCCCTTCTGGCGCCTGCGACCCACCCCTGGAACGGCCAGGTCGCCTGGTATTACCGGCTGGCTGCGCTACCGGTCCTCGGCTGGTGGTTCTGCCGGTTGATTGCGCTGCCCGTGACCGAGAGGGTTGCCCCGGCCTCGATGCGCCATGTGTTTGCTCCGGATCCGGTGCCGGACGGCTATGCCCGGAAGATCGGGCTCGAGCTGCTGTTCCGGCCGGAAAGCTTTCGCTCAAATGCCTGCGATCTGGCGGCCTTCAACCGGCATCTGGCGAAGCAGGCTGAGGGCTATCAGCAGATTACCCAGCCGGCGGTCATTGTTACGGGAGATCAGGACAGCGTTGTCTGGCCAAGCATCCATTCGCGCGGCCTCAAGCGGGATCTGCGTGCCGCTCGGCTGATCGAATTGCCGGGCGCTGGCCACATGCCGCACCACGCCTACGCTGCAGAGATAGCGACGCTCATCCTCGATCTCATCCCTGCCAACCCGAGTGCCGTGTCGAGGACTGAGAGCCGAGATGTCGATGTTTCAATGAGTTGATTCCGTGCAAGCCTTAGGCGCTTCTGCCCCGGACCTTCGCGTCATCGCGAGCGCGACAACGCGGTTCACGCCGCCGCGCTACGTACAACGGAAACGGCCCGCCGAAGCGGGCCGTGGGATGTTGGGTCGGCTCGGTCTCAGAGACCCGACTTGCCGTCGCTGCCAACGAAGGCGATGCGCAGCATGTTGGTCGAGCCGGGCGTGCCGAAGGGAACGCCGGCGGTGATGATGATCCGCTGGCCGGGCTTGGCAAACTCTTCCTGATGCGAGATGCGGCAGGCGCGATCGACCATGTCCTCTTCGTCGTTGGCATCCTCGCTGACGACGCAATGCAGGCCCCAGGCCAGCGCCAGACGGCGGGCAGTGCCCACGACCGGCGACAGCGCGATGACCGGCGTCGACGGGCGTTCACGCGCAGCACGCAGGCCGGTTGCGCCCGACGAGGTGTAGCAGACCACGGCAGCAAGGTTCAGCGTCTCGGCGATCTGGCGCGCAGCGGCCGAAATCGCGTCGGCGCCGGTTGCTTCCGGATCCGTGCGCTGTGCATGGATGATGCTGCGGAAGTTGCTGTCCTGCTCCACCTGCTGGGCGATCTTGTCCATCGTGCTGACGGCTTCTACCGGGAACTGGCCCGCAGCAGATTCAGCCGACAGCATGATGGCATCGGCGCCTTCGAACACGGCGGTGGCGACGTCCGAGACTTCTGCACGGGTCGGAACCGGGGCGGTGATCATCGATTCCAGCATCTGCGTTGCGACGACAACCGGCTTGCCGGCGCGGCGTGCAGCGCGGGTGATGCGCTTCTGCAGACCAGGAACCTGTTCCAGCGGCATTTCCACGCCCAGATCGCCACGGGCAACCATCAGCGCATCGGACAGCTCGATAATCTCGGCAAGGCGGTCGATGGCCTGCGGCTTCTCGATCTTGGCGAGAATGCCGGCGCGGCCGCGCACGATCTTGCGCACTTCGGCAATGTCATCCGGGCGCTGTACGAAGGACAGGGCAACCCAGTCGACATTGGCGTCCAGCACGGCGAGAATGTCCTTGTGGTCTTTCTCGGTCATGGCGCTGAGAGCGATCTCGGAATCCGGAACGCTGACGCCCTTCTTGTCGGAAAGCTTGCCGCCAACTTCAACGCGGGTGAGTGCGCGGCTTGCCGTGCACTCGGTCACGAGAAGGCGGATCTTGCCATCGTCGAGCAGCAGGCGGTGGCCCGGCTGCAGCGCTTTCAGGATCTCCGGATGCGGCAGATGAACCCGATTGATGTTGCCCGGGGCCGGGTCGGCATCGAGCACGAAACTCGCACCGTTTTCCAGTTCGACCGGGCCGTCGGCAAACTTGCCGACACGGAGCTTGGGTCCCTGAAGATCGGCAAGGATGCCGATCGGCCGCTTGACCTTCTCTTCGACAGCACGGATCCGCGCGACCAGTTCGCGCATCAGGTCATGGCTCGAATGGCTCATGTTGATGCGGAAGACATCCGCGCCCGCTCGAAACAGCTTCTCGATCATCTCCGGATCGGAAGAAGACGGGCCCAGAGTTGCCAGAATTTTTACCCGTCGATTGCGTCTCATCGCCCGCCAGTCCCCTGTTGTACCGGTTCTGTCAGCTGAACCGTCCAGTTGCTTTGTTCACCTGTGTCGATCTCGAAAAATCCGGTGCGCTCATAGCCACGCGCGACACAGTCCTCGATCCCGCGAATCGTGAATTCCTTTTCGCGGGTACACATGTACGCGCGTCCACCCCATTCGCCAAACTGATCATAGTCGACAGCGTAAATGTAATAGAAGCGTGACACGAGGGCGCCTGGGACGAGAACCTCACAACTGTTTGGTCCAAGGTTCCACCAGCCTTCCGTGACCCAATCCGTCTTGTCCTTGTATCCAATCGCAACGCCGACCTTGCTTTCGGTCTTGTTGCAGAGCCGAAGGTCGGCTCTTGCGACATCCGGCAGTAGAGCGAGACACAAGAAGCCAAAAACGAAGAGCAGGATACGGCTTGAGAATCGGCTAGACACTGCCGGCTCGCGCTCGTATCGACGATACTCTTCTTTTTTCATCTGTTTTGCTCGTCTTCCGGCGTTCGGCTTGCTCGTTTTGTAGGTCAGCTCACGGCTTGTCAACGATCACCGCCCGGAAGTCGTTGACATTCGTGTAGGTCGGTCCTGGCGTCAGCAGATCGCCAAGCTGCCTGAAGAAGCCTGTGCTGTCGTTTCTGGCTAGAAATGCGGCAGCATCAAGACCCATGGCCCTTGCACGGGCAAGCGTCTGCGGATCGATCATGGCACCGGCCGGATCGGTTGCGGCACCTTTGCCGCCATCGGTGCCATCTGTATCTCCAGCGACAGCAGCAATTCCCCGCTGGCCGTCGAGGGCAATCGCCAGTGCCAGGGCATATTCCTGGTTCGGGCCACCCGAACCATCGCCACGGATCGTGACGGTGAGTTCCCCGCCCGACAACAGCACGGCCTTGCGGCCATTTTCTGCCAGATGGCGGGCCATCGCGGCATGCTCTGACGCTCGGTCCCGGGCCTCGCCCTCGAGGCTGTCGCCGAGCAGGTGAACCTCGTAGCCGGCTGCCCGTGCGACATCGGCAGCGCGATCGAGCGACAGGCCCGGGCGCGCGACAAGCCGGTAGTCGGCCCGAGAAAACACCGGGTCGTCAGGCGTCGGTGTCTCGTTGGCCGGATCGCTCAGGGCGGCGGCTATGGCGCCGGACAAGGCGATGCCGTGCCGGGCGCAGACCGCGCGGGCATCGGCCAGCGTTGTCGGGTCGCCAACCGTAGGTCCGGAGCCGATGACGGCCGGATCGTCCTCAGGCACGTCTGAAATGGCAAGTGTCGTCAGTTGGACGCCGTCCGGGACAGCGCGGGCCAGCCGGCCGCCCTTGATGCGCGACAGATGCTTGCGGATGCTGTTGATCTCGCGGATCGTCGCGCCGGACCGCAGCATCTGCCGGGTCAGTTCCTGCTTGTCGGCGAGGCTGATGCCCGGAGCCGGGGCAATCCAGTTGGCAGAGGCACCGCCCGACAGGAGCACGACGACATGATCCTCGCTGCGTGCCGATGCCGCAATGTCGAGGCAGCGCAAGGTTGCTGAAACCCCGGTTTCGTCCGGCACGGGGTGCCCTGCCTCGATCAGTTCCAGATGCCGTGTCGGCCTCGCGTAGCCGTGGCGTGTAACACCCAGGCCGGCGAGCCGGTGTGCCGGCAGACCGAGTGTCTCGAGGTAGTGCGCTTCTGCGACCTGCAGCATGGCACCTGCCGCCTTGCCGGCGGCCAGCAGAATGATCCGGCCGGTTGGGCCGGGGGCCGGAAGATGCGGCGGCAATGCCGTTTCAGCTTTGGCTGCTGCGACCGCTGTGTCGAAGAGTTTGAGCAGCAGGGGCGCAAAACGGATGTCTATAGCCATGCCTTGCCTGTTGGTTGATGCGGCGAGTTGATCTATTCCTTACGCAACGTGGTCTTCTGCGTCACCTGAATAACGATCCTCATCCTGCAAAGTCCCCCGAACAATGCCTGACTTTCCGCCCGCATCCGGGCCTTTCGAGACTTTAGCTGGCAACATGGCTGGTGGCCTGCTGCTGCTGTGCGATCACGCCCGCAATTCCATTCCTCCGGAGTTTGGCGATCTCGGCGTGCCGGCACTGCAACTCGAGCGCCACATTGCCTATGACATCGGCGGACGGCCGCTGACGCTGGAACTCGCGCGCCGTCTGGCGGCTCCGGCGTTGATGACCACTTACTCGCGGCTGCTGATCGACCCGAACCGTGGCGAGGACGATCCGACCATCGTCATGCGCCTGTCGGACGGGGCAGTGGTGCCGGGCAATGCAAAGATCGTTTCTGCAGAGCGTCAGGAGCGGATCGAGCGGTATCACCGCCCGTATCATGACCTGATCACCCGGACGCTGGACGAGATGACGGCCCTTGCACCGCCGCCGGTCATCGTATCGATCCACAGCTACACACCCGTCTGGCGCGGGTCGCCGCGTCCCTGGCACGCGGCGGTTTTGTGGGACAGCGACCCGAGAGCTGTTCACCCGGTTATCGATGGGCTTCGCGCCGATCCTGCGATAGTCGTCGGGGACAACGAGCCCTATGACGGGGCACTCAAGAATGACACGATGTACCGGCATGGAACGCAGCGGGGGCTTGCGCATGTGCTGATCGAGGTCCGGCAGGATCTCATCGCCGACGAGGCCGGGGTCCAAGCCTGGGCCGACCGGCTGGAGCCGATCCTGGCGCGTCTGCCCAGCTTGCCCGGTCTGCGCGAAATCCGGCACTTCGGCTCACGCGCTGACAGCTGACCTTGGCCCCGAGCCTTGCTTGACACGACTGGAGATTTTTCCATGGCCCTTGACGACACGACCCGAACCGAGCTGGAAGCTGCAGCGTTCCGCCGCCTGGTGGCTCATCTGCGCGCGCGCACGGATGTCCAGAACATCGATCTCATGAACCTTGCCGGCTTCTGCCGCAACTGCCTGTCCAACTGGATGCAGGCGGAAGCGGAAGCTAGAGACATTCCCATGACCCGGGACGCGGCCCGCGAGGCTGTCTACGGCATGCCGTATGACGACTGGAAGCGCCTCTACCAAAGCGAGGCTAGAGCGTGTCGCGTTTAATTAGTTCCATATCCTGCGGCTTTGAAGAAGTTGTAGCATTCCTCATCGGTGAAGATGTCGCAGACATGGCCAACTGCAGTCCATAGGTCCTGGTATGTCCTTGCGGCTGCCTTTCTCATGAGTGCCTTGAGTTTTGAGAAGGCCATCTCGATGGGGTTCAGGTCCGGTGAGTAAGGCGGGAGGAAGAGGAACCATGCGCCGCGCTCGCGCAAGATCTGTTCAGCGGCGGGGCTTTTGTGGCTGGACAAGTTGTCGAGGATCACGACGTCGCCCTTTTTGAGCGTCGGGGCGAGTTGGGTTTCGACATAGATGTTGAAGGCTGCGCGGTTCATCGCGCCGTCGATGACCCAGGGCGCAGCCAGCCTGTCATGGCGCAGGGCCGCAACAAAGGTCTGCGTGCGCCAATGGCCGAATGGGGCATAATCGACAAGCCTCTCGCCGCGAGGAGACCAGCCGGTACGCTTGGCCATGTTGGTTTTCAGCCAGGTTTCGTCAATGAAGGCAAGGCGTTCCAGCATATGGGCCATGAAGGGCTGGCGATTGGCGACCCAGCAATGCCGCTGACTTGCGACATCGGCCCGCTTCTGTTCAAGCGCTTGAAGGTCTTTTTTTGTGTGTCAGCCCAAGCCGTTGGAGCAAGCGCCCGACCGATGAGCGATGGACGGCAATCTGCTTCTCGCGCGCCAGAAGTCCCACCAGTTCATCCAGAGTGATGTCGCCCTTTGCACCGACCTGGGAGCGGATCCAGTCCGCGTGAGGGGTCAGTTTGCCATAGCCGGGATTGCCTTGCCGTTTGGCCGACAGCGCACCGGTCCCGCGCTTCAGCTTGACCATGTCATTGACGAACTTGACCGAAACGGCGAACCGCGCTGCCGCCGATCTGTGCGTATGACCCGCATCGACATGTGCAACAACACGCTCACGAAGCTCCAAAGGATGCGGCTTGCCCATCAACACCTCCCTGTTTCGATGCAAAACAGGGAATCACGGATCAACACCAAAGGGAATCCCGAATCTGGTCAGATACGACACGCTCTAGCCCGGCAGAGTCGGGCTTCCGGTCAAAGGCGGCCTGGTAGAGGCGGTAGGTCTTGCCGGTGGAACCGTTGACGTCGAAGGCAAGGATCCCGTCGGAGAAGGCCAGGCGATCTATGTTGTAAAGTTCGTCGTATTTGTAGTTGGGGTAAGGCCGGGTCACGGTGAACTCATTGGCGTTCTGAGATGGTCGCCACACTGTATAGCTGCTGCGAGGCAGCAGGTACTCCACGATGTCAAGTCCGTCGCCGCCGTCGATCCGATCGTTGCCGACGCTGGTTCGGAAGCCCCTGCCTTCCGTCAGGCCAAAGACATCGTTTCCGGCCGTTCCTTTCAGCGTTGTGCCTTTGAAGCCGGACAACAAGCGGTCATTGGCGCTGATTTCGGTCCTGAGCCAATCGAGATGATCTCCCAGGTCTGCAAACACTGAACTGGACGACACGACTGCAACCGCCTGCGGTCCATTGGCCGTTGTGTAGAAAATCGGACTGCCGGAGTGGCCGGCAAGAACCTCGATGTCTCCGGCGTTGAAATAGATTGCATCGATCGGGTCCGCCGTAATGCTTCCGGTATCCACGGTTGCTGCATTGTTGAACTTGTCCGGATAGCCGATGATCGAAACCGAGCCGCCGCCGCTGAAGCCGCCGTCAATGCCGAACCATCCGTAGGTGTCCCCCAGCGGGGTTTTCAACGACAGCAGCGCCAAATCCGCTTCTGAACCGGTCATAGTTCCGGCGCGGCCGTCTCCCGGTGAAATGAGGCCGTCGCCATCGTAATCGAAACGACCGGGTGCGGCTGCGTCGAAATAGTCGACTGTCACAGGTTTGTAGGCCGTCAGCCCGCCCTTCTTTGGGTCGAAATGAGGAATGATCCTGATCTCGTCGGCTTGCCCGAGGCCTTTTGCATCATACACAAGATTGGCGCTCGTGATGATGTCATTTCGGCCAACCAGAAAGCCAGTGCCCCTGACAGTCTGGTTGCCCCAGGTTGCCTCGATGTAGACGACGGCGCTTGCGGGCGCCTTGGTGTTGTCAATGACAGCGGTCATCACTGCTCCGGATCAGAATAAATGCCGAGGGTTCAACCTCAAGGCGTATCAATTGAAGCGGAGTTGTGACGGTGTCAAGACAACGATCTCGGGGGGACAATCTCCTGTGAGAAATGCAACTCGCCGCGCTTCACCCCGGAGGAAAGGCGTGCGCGCGGCGAGATAGAACACATGGCGGGATGGGCAGTGCGGTCAGCGTCCTCGCCGATGCCTTTATCAGGTCAGCCAGATACCGTTGGCGATGTGGACGCCGACGAGATTCTGGTTTTCCGGGCTCTCGGAGAAGCCGAGCAGCACGTCCTGGCGGTCCCAGGTGCCACTGGAGAGGCGGTCGAGCCAGCCTTTGAGGCCAACCTGGTCGGGGCCGCGGCCCAGAACGTTCTGGTACAGCGCCGTCAGATAGGACGTGTTCGAGGTGCCAGAGCCATAGCGCTGGATGAACTCGGCAGAGCCGATGAAGGCGCCGGCCATCTGCTTCAGGCTCATGCCCTGGTCAACGAGATTGACGTTGTGCGACAGACCGGCGCTGTCCGGGGTCCGGGCGAAGGCTGCCTGGTACAGGCGGTAGGTCTGCCCGGCGTTGCCATTCAGGTCGAAGGCCAGCGTGCCATTGTCGAACGACAGGCGCTCGATGTCATAGAGCGTGTCACGTCCCTCGCCGCCGGTCTTGTCGGTGACGACAATGGTTGTGCCGTTTCGGGTGAAGGTGAAGTCGCTGCCAGGCCCCTGGTACTTGACCGTGTCAAGACCAGCCCCGCCATAGACGGTGTCGTTGCCAACGCTGGTGTAGCGGCCCTTGCCGGCAAACAGGCCAAAGACGTCATTGCCCGAGGTGCCGTTCACCGTGTGGCCGGAATAGCCCTCGATGAAGCGGTCGTTGTCCTTCATCGTCTCCTTGATCCAGCTCCAGTGACCGCCAATGTCGGTGAAGTAGGACTTGGTCGAGACGAGCCCGACGGCATAGGGGCGTGTGTAACCTTCGTAAAAAATCGGGCCGCCGGAGTTGCCCGGATTGATCTCGATGTTTCCCTCGTTGACATAGATCTGGTCGGTGGCATCGGCATAAACCGAGCCGTCGTCTCGGACTGAATAGTTTTCCCAGGCACCGGGATGGCCGATGACCGATACGCGTCCACCGTTGTTGAAGTCCGGATCGACGTCGAACCAGTTGTAGGTGTCACCGAGTGGTTTTGACAGCGACAGAAGGGCGATATCGACCTCGGCATGGCCCATGGTCTCCCAACGTTTATCACCCGGAGAAATCAGCCCGTCCCGATCCGGATCAAAGGCACCGGGGTTGGAGTTGTTGTAGAAGTCCATCGCGGAATACGAATAGAAATTCTGGTTCGACTTGTCCGGATTGTAGACCGGATAGATCTTGATCGTGTCTGCAATCCGGCCGAGCTTCGGATCGTAGACAACATGGGCAGCGGTCAAAAGGTCGTTGCGGCCGACTAGGAACCCTGTGCCTGTGTAGGTCGCGTTGCCCCAGGTCGCCTTGATGAAGACGACGGATTTGGCAGGATAGGCGGTCTCATTCACATAATACGTCATCCAGATCTCCTGATGGCACCCTGCGCTTGCCCGGCTGCAACCATTGAACGGTTCCTTGGCAGAAATACGGCAAGGCGCCGTCATACCAATGAAATCTGCCGAGTTGAAAACCGGTAGCCGGGCAGGTATGTCACCCCATCCGTATCCGGATTGGAGACATGCCGTGGACCCGTTTCGCCGATTGCTGAGCCGTGGCGCTGGGAAAAAAGCGGGACAGGTGTTGCGCGAGGCTGACCTTGCCCGGGACGCGGGCCAGTGGAGCGAGGCCGCCGCGCTTTATGCCGCCTTTCTCGACCTGAAGCCGCAGGCTGACGGCATCTGGATTCAGCGCGGCAACATGCTGAAGGAAGCCGGCCATCATGACGAGGCGATGGAGGCTTATGCCCGCGCCATCGCACTCAACCCGGACAATGCTGATGCCTTCCTGATGAAGGGGCACCTGCACAAGGTGATGGGCGATCTGGAAGCCTGCGAAGTCGCCTATCGGCAGGCCTTCATCCTCAACAGCGAGGACCGCACCGCATTCCGGGAGTTGCGCGCATTGGGGGCAAGCCTTGATGCTGGCACTTTTGCTGCAGCCGCAGGCAATCTTGCCGCCCGCGGCGAACATGTGCTGATGGATCTCTCCGACATCTTCAAGTTCCTGAAGGATCATGCCACCGTCTCCGGCATTCAGCGGGTCCAGTTGCACCTGTCGGAAAGCATCATTCGCGCAGGGGGCGATACATTCCGCCTGTCCTATCTCGATGAGATCACGCGCGCCTATTACACCATCGCGGCCGAAACGGTGCTTGACCTGTCGGCCGCCTTGCGGCGCCAGCCGGTCAGCCATGACGAAATTCGCAGCATCATTGCCCGGGCAGAGCAGGGCGCAGAGGTCTACGTGCCGCGCGCCGGAGATGTCGTCTTTGTCGCTGGTGCCTTCTGGATGCTGCCGGACAGTGCCAATGTCTACCAGTCGCTGAAACGTGCTGGCGTTCGGATCGCGGTCTATATCTATGACATCATCCCGATCACCCATCCCGAGTTCTGCGCGCCGGAACTGGTGGCCCGGTTCTCTCGATGCCTGTTCCACTTCATCCGCCTTGCCGATGTGATTTTCACGATTTCGGAGTTTTCAGCTGTCGAGTTGAAGCGCTATTGCGCTGAACGCGGCATCCCGCTGGCGCCCGTGCGGCCGGTGAAGCTGGCGCATCAGCTCGACAGCGGCGAAAGCGCTGCCGGCCGGGCAAGTGCTGCAGTCAAGAGCCTGCTGGACAAGCCCTTCGTGCTGTTCGTCTCCACCATCGAGGCGCGCAAGAACCACAATTACCTGTTTCAGATCTGGCAGCAACTTCTGGAGAAATACCCCCCTGACCGGGTGCCGGAACTGGTCTTCGTTGGCCGCCCCGGTTGGCGGGTGAAGGACCTCATGGGGAGCTTTGCCTCTCGCAACCATCTCGACGGCAAGCTGCATATCCTCAGCAATGTATCCGACGCCGACCTGTCGCTGCTCTACCGCGCGGCGCAGTTCTCGGCCTTCCCGAGCTTTGTGGAAGGCTGGGGTCTGCCGATCGGTGAGAGCCTGGCCTTTGGGACGCCCTGCATTGCCTCGACCACGTCGTCCATGCCGGAGGTCGGCGGCGATCTCGTCGACTATGTCGATCCCTACAACGTGACGGGCGGTCTGGCGCTGGTCGAGGAACTTCTGTTCACGCCTGGTGCGCTGGAGGCCCGCCGTGCGCGGATTGCTTCCGAGTTCCGCACCGTCATCTGGCCGCAGGTGGCTGACGAGATGCGCGCCTGCTTTGCCGAGGTCCTGGCTCGGACTGCACCCTACGATGTGGCAGACAAAAGCCCGGATGAACTCATCGCGCAATTGCAGGAAGGGGCGCAGATTTCCTTTGCGGAATCCGCTCTTGAACCGCGCATCGACCGGATGCGTGAACTGGCCGAAGCCGATTTCGTCTTTGACGACAAGTGGGTGTGGGACGAGGTCCAGGTCAAGTGGCTGACCGGGAGCAGTGCAGATCTCGCCTTTCGGCTGGAGGGAGCGGCGCCGGCACCTGGTCTTGTGCTGCCCGTCTCGCTGGAGTTGCAGTTCCGGGCGCCCGGCAAGGAGGGGAACCGGCTGGTGTTCCGCTCGGGCGCAACTGAACTCGGGCGCCTTGAGGTTCGGGCCGGTACGTTCCTTGTGGTCTGCGGCGTGCCGGCCGATGCCGATGGGATCATCCGGTTGAGCCTCACCATCGAGGGGCTCATGCCACGCGATGACCGTTTGCAGCCGATCCTGCTGGCTTTCCGGGCACTTGGCGTTGCCAGCCCGGTCGAAGCCCAGCCGCTGATTGCTCTCGAACAGCGTATCCGCCTGGTTCGGCCGAAGCTGGACAAATAAGGTCCGCTCCGCCGTGCCGGGTCAGGCCGGCGGCAAGAGGGTGCTGGTGTCGAGGTCGCCCGCATCGTGGTGCGCCTTGCGGCGGAACTCGGCATAGCCGATGGCCATGCGGCCGTCGAAGATCGCCTTCTCCGTCAACAGGCGAACCTGCAGCGGCATCAGGGGATCGGTGATCTCGAAGGACAGGGAAATTTCCATCCGCCCGCGCGAGGACACGGCCATGTGGGCCCGCGTCAGTTCGTGATAGACGGGGCCTTCCGACACGCCGACGTCAATGATGCAGGGGGTGCCCATGGCCTCGGCCGAGAAACCGACGACATAGCGCAGGGACCAGGCCCCGGCGGGAATGTGCATATAGGGCCCGAAGGCGATAAAGCGGGCGCGGCCCGTCATGTCCAGCGGATGCGTGACATGGTCGTGCGGCGGATCACCGGCGAGAAAGAATTCCTTGGTGATGATCAGCGGGACGTCACGGTCGCCGGCCAGGAGTTGCTCGAAGCCACCGAGGACATAGTCGGCGGCAGCGCCAAGCGCCTCGCCGAAGCTCTCGACCAGTCCGGCCTTGGGGTCTGCCCCGCCATTGTCCGGACCGGTGGTATCGGCGAGTTGGGTCACTGTCCGCTCCAGCACGCGCCGGGCCTGCATGGCATCCGCCCGCAAGCCAAAGGCCGCGCCGATCCTCTGAATGGCGCTGAGCGGATCGGCAAGTGCATCTTCCAGATGCAGGCGGGTCACGTGGTCGGTGTCATTGAACCCGACCAGGCAGGAACAATCACCGGAGATGAGGCGAACGCTGGTGCGCTCATCTGCCTTGCCACTGCGGTAAAGGTGCAGAGCCCCCTGGCGTGGATCCGACAGGGCGAGCAGGATCGGGCGCCGGAATTCCTTCAGCCGCGCCGTCAAGGCCACATCCGGCCGCCCGGCTGAGAACACCAGATGCTCTTCGTCCCGGCGCATCAGTTCGGTTGCGATATCGGCCAGGCTTCCGGCGATATGCGTGTCCGAGGCCCGTTCGCCACGCTCGGCGATCAGTTCGCACAGCACGGTGCGGCACCAACTGGTGAACGGACCGGGGAGGCCGAGAACCGTATAGATCATCTAGCGCAGTCCTGTTCCGGACGAATGTCAGCCCTTGTGGCGGGCAAGGTCCGCATCGACCATCTCGGTGATCATGTCCTCGAGACTGGTTGTCGCACGCCAGCCGAGATTTTTATGCGCCTTGCTGGCATCACCCAGCAGCACATCCACCTCGGCCGGCCGAAGGAACGCCGGGTTGATGCGGATGTAATCTTCCGGATTGAGGCCGACATGGGCGAAGGCGATGTTGATCATGTCACGGACGGTGGTGGTGCGGCCGGTGGCGACGACATAGTCATCGGGCCTGTCCTGCTGCAGCATCAGCCACATCGCTTCAACATAGTCGCGGGCGTGGCCCCAGTCGCGCTTGGCGTCCAGGTTGCCCATCTCCAGCACGTCGAGCGTGCCGAGCTTGATGCGGGCAACGGCATCGGTGACCTTGCGGGTCACGAACTCCAGGCCGCGCAGCGGCGATTCGTGATTGAACAGGATGCCCGAGGTGGTGTGCATCCCGAAGCTCTCGCGGTAGTTCACCGTCATCCAGTGGGCGTAGAGCTTGGCGGCAGCATAGGGCGAGCGCGGATAGAACGGCGTCGTCTCGGACTGCAGCGGCTCCTGGATAAGGCCGTACATCTCGGACGAGGACGCCTGGTAGAAGCGCGCTTCCGGAGCTTCGATGCGCACGGCCTCAAGCACATTGACGGCACCGATGCCAGTGACGTTGCCGGTCAGGATCGGCTGTTCCCAGGAGGACTTGACGAACGACTGGGCCGCGAGATTGTAAACCTCGTCCGGCTTTGTCCCGCGCACGGCGCGAATGAGGCAGGAGAGGTCGGTCAGGTTGCCGTCGATATACTCCACCTCGCGCTCGATGCCGAGCCAGCGCAGCCGGTGGTCATTGACGCCGAAATGGCTGGAGCGCCTGACAAGACCATAAACCTTGTATCCCTTCTCCAGCAGAAGCTTGGAGAGATAGGCGCCGTCCTGTCCGGTCACCCCCGTGATCAGAGCCGTCTTCGCCATCAAACAGCCACCCTTCGCATCTAACGCCTTGCCGTGAGGGGTCGGTAAAACCAAACCCAAGCCTCGGCGGATTAAACCTTCATCAGGCAAGCGTCAACAGACGCGGCACTGGTCAGGCCCTTGCCGTGCTTGAACGAGGACCGGCAAACCGATACATCAAGGCAGGCGAGAGCCCGCGCGTGACCTGCAGGCTGTGCGCATGGCGGATCGTGGCGCCGGGCCTGACAACCCGGCGGACCTGGCTGGCAGACCCGGTGGAAACGCCGCGACGGCCGGCAGGATGCGAAAGGCACCCAGCCCAACGGGCCGGGCAACAGGCAGAAAACGGGCAGGAATGGCCGCGGCAGCCAGGCGGCGCTGTGCCAGATTGCCCAGAGAAACGCGATGACAGACCAGCAGCTCAAGGAACCGTCCATGGTGAAGCCGGAGGCCCCCTCGGGATTCAAGACGCTCAGCCCGGCCAGCATCGCCAAGCCGTTGCAGCGCCTGTCGCGGGCGCCCGCCGGAGCGCTTGATCATGTGCGCAAGGACTGGAAATCGCAGCTGCGAATCGGGGGCTGGGGCGCCTTCATCGCGCTGGTCATGGTGCCGACGTTCTTTGCCTTCATCTATTACGGCTTCATCGCATCCGATCAGTACGAGTCCGAGGCCCGTTTCATCGTGCGCTCTTCGGAAAAGCCGCAGGTCGGCGGACTGGGGGCCTTGCTGCAGACGACCGGCCTTGGCCCGGCCCAGGAGGAAACCTATTCCGTCCTCGACTATATGGCCTCCCGCGATGCCCTGCGCGACATCCAGGCGACTATCGACTACAAGACCCTGATGGGCCGCGACTTCGTCGATTTCCTGTCTGCCTATCCGAACCTGATCGACGGATCGACCTTCGAAGGCATGTACGACCATTTCAGCCGTCACGTGACACCCAAGCACGATACGGCCTCCGGCATTTCGACCGTGACCGTGCGCGCCTTCACGCCGGAAGATGCAAAGGGCATCGCAGAAGCGCTTTTGACCAATGCCGAGCAACTCATCAACCGGATGAACACGCGGTCGCGGGAGGACAGCCTGACGCTGGCGCGTACCGAAGTGCGCAGCGCCGAGCAGCGTGTGCTGGACAATCAGCTGAAGATGATGGCCTTCCGGGTCAAGGAAGGCATCGTTGATCCGGAACTGGCGTCCAAGGCGGCGCTGGAGTTGATCGGCGAGATGGCCGGCGAGCAGGCCAAGCTGGAAACCCAGTTGCGGCTGATTACGGAGCAGACGCCGAACAGCGTCCAGATCCAGGTGTTGCAGAAGCGCCTGGATGCGGTCGTCGCCCAGCTGGAGCAGGAAAAGGCCAAGCTTGTCAGCCAGAACGGATCGCTCGTTGGCACCTATGCCGAATACGAGCAACTGGTTCTTGAGCAGGAGTTCGCCGCCAAAGCGCTTCTGACAGCCCAGGCAAACCTGTCGTCTGCCCGTATCGAGGCCGCGCGCAAGCAGCTTTACCTGGAACGGATCATCGAACCGAATGCGCCTGACTACGCCCGGTTCCCGCAGCGCGTTCTGCGCATCCTGACCGTGTTCATGACGTTCTTCCTCGGCTACGCGATCATCTGGCTGCTGTATGTGAACGCCCGGGAGCACAAGCATTGAGCCGACAGCCGGGTCGGGAGGGCCCGCAGCCGGGCTGGCTGAGCAATGCCAGGGCGATGGCCACAACCCAGACCCGGGTGATCGGTGCGCTCGTGATGCGCGAGATCCATACCCGGTTTGGCCGCGACAACATCGGCTTCGCGTGGATCATCATCGAACCGGTGATGTTCTGTCTGGGCGTCATCGCCATGTGGTCGATCGCGAAGTCGAGCAGTCATGTCGAGACGCCGATCGTTCCGTTCCTGCTGTCCGGTTACATGCCGCTGCTGATGTACCGTCACTGCGTCATGCGCGCGCTGCGCTGCATGCAGGCCAACCTGGAACTGATGTATCATCGCCAGGTCACGATTTTTGCCATGTACATGGCGCGCATGGGCGTGGAAGTGGTCGGAACGCTGGCCGCCTTCTTCATCACCTGGATCATTTTCTACATCTGGGGCTTCGTCGAGATGCCCCACGATCTCGGACCGATCCTGTTCGGCTGGGGGCTCTATGCCTGGTATTCCGTGGCGGTGGCCATCCTGATCGGCGCTCTGTCCGAGCGCTCGGAAGTCGTGGAAAAGATCTGGAACCCGCTATCCTACATCATGATCCCGCTGTCCGGAACCTTCTACATGGTCAGCTGGCTGCCCGAACCCTTCCGCGAATACATCATCCTCATTCCGCAGGTCAGTGCCGTGGAGTATATTCGTCACGGGATCTTCGGTCCGACGGTTGCCACCTACTACAATCTTCCAGTGGCCATTTACACATCGGCCGTAATCACCGTGCTAGGCCTCTATTTCCTCAAGGACGCCCGGTCCTATGTCGACCTTCAGTGAGCGCGCACCGTGATCCGTGTTGTTGATCTTGTGAAGGAATATCGGCATGGTCACAGCACCAAACGGGTGCTGGACGGGGTGAATTTCGAGGTGCGCAAGGGCGAGCGGCTTGCCGTCCTGGGGCGCAACGGCGCAGGCAAGTCGACACTTGTCCGCCTTCTTGGCGGGCTTGAATATCCGACGTCGGGCAAGATCCACTGCGATATGACCCTGTCCTGGCCGCTTGGTCTCAGCGGCGGGTTCCAGGGCAGCCTGACCGGCATCGACAACATGAAGTTCATCGCGCGCCTGTATGACCGGGACTACCGGGACGTCTTTGACTATGTAGAATATTTTTCCGAGCTTGGCGCTTATCTGGCCCAGCCTGTGAAAACCTATTCCTCGGGCATGCGGGCACGGCTTGCCTTCGGACTGTCGCTCGCCATCGACTTTGATTGCTACCTCATCGACGAGGTCATCTTCGTTGGCGATCAGCGCTTTCACCGCAAGTGCAAGGAAGAGATCTTCGAGAAGCGGGCGGACCGCGCCCTGCTGCTGGTCTCCCATGATGCTGCCATTCTCAATGACTATTGCAACGGCGCTCTTGTGCTGCATCAGGGCCGATCCAAGTTCTTCCAGGACATCCCCCTCGCTCTCGACATCTACAACAATCTCTGAGCGCTCGGCTTTGACGTGTCGCGCCCGCGCCCTTATACGGAAAGCATGGCTACGTGGGTCCGGTGGACCGCACGCCTGAAACGAAAAGAAAGACGAGACAGATGAGCGCTTCGGACAATACCGTCACCATCGATGGCAAGGTCTACAAGCTTTCCGACCTCAACTCGGAAGCCCAGAACCAGCTGCGCAACCTGCAGGAAGTCGATCGCAAGATCGCCATGGCGCAGAACGAGATCGAGACCATGACGACCTGGCGGACGATCCACAGCCACGCGCTGAAGGCCGAACTGGACAAGATGGCCTGACACCGAACCTCCCGTCCCTTGCCGCGTTGCGAGGGACGGGCCGGCCGACGCATCTGATCCGGCCGTGGCCGCTGCAGGCGGAGAAGGAACAAGCGGGATGCTCGGGGCTACCGACCTGGAACTCGCCGACCCGCCGGCAGGCGCTGCCGGATCGGAGGCTGCCTCTCGTCATATCCTGTTCCTGCAGGGCCCGCTTTGCCCGCTCTACGCCCGCATGGGCGCCTTGATGCGGCAGGAGGGGCATCGTGTGTCCCGGATCAATTTTTGCCCTGGCGACTGGCTGCACTGGCGCGAGCCCGATGCGTTGTCGTATCGCGGGCAGCCGGAAGCGTTTCGGCATTTCATCGACGACTATCTGCGCCAGACCTCCGTCACTGATCTGGTGTTGCATGGCGACCAGCGAATCTACCACAAGGCAGCCATCGCCGCTGCTAGCCCGCTCTCCATCCAGATCGCGGTGACTGAGCTTGGGTACCTGCGCCCAGGCTATCTGACCCTTGAGCGCGACGGCCTCTCCACTTTAAGCCGCTTCCCCGATGATCCCGATGCGATCCGGGCCCTGGCGGCCGCGGCCCCGGAGGCTGATCTCGAGCCGATCTATCCCGGCTCCTTCGCCCTCGAGGCGATCCCGGACATGATCTATAATCTTTTCAACGTGTTCGCGGGCTTCACCTATCCGCATTATCAGCGCCACACGATCTATCAGCCGCTTGTCGAATATCCCGCGCAAGGCCTGCGCCTCCTGGGCAAGGGGCGACGCAACACGGTTGTCGCCAGCGCACAGGCGCTGTTGTTTGCGGGCAATGCGCCCTTCTTCGTGCTACCATTGCAACTGGAGGGAGACTTCCAACTGCGTGCCCACTCGCCCTACACCAGCTTTGCCGAGGTGATCGAGACCGTCATCGCCTCCTTTGCAGCCAACGCGCCTGAGGCAAGCCGTCTCGTGCTCAAGAGCCATCCGCTCGATGCCGGGTTTGAACGCTGGCCGAAGCGGGCAATGGCGATCGCCGACCGGCACGGGGTGCGGGACAGGGTCCTGTTCTTCGACGGTGGTACGCTCGGGCCCCTGTTTCAACGCGCTGCCGGCGTGGTGACGCTGAACAGCACGGCCGGGTTGGAGGCAATGCAGGCCGGTTGCCCGGTGAAGACGCTGGTCCCGGCCCATTTCGACATTCGCGGGCTGACCCATGCCGGACCGCTCGACGGCTTCTGGGCCGCGCCGCAGCGGCCGGACCCTGAACTTCTCGACGACTACATCCGGGCGATTGCCGCCTATATCCAGGTGCGCGGGTCCATCCACAACCGGGAGGGGCTGGAAGCGGCGGCGCGAAACATGACCCGGCGCATTCTTGACCGGCAGCTCAACAGCGGCGAGGCCTATAGGACGCCGCCGCCACGGCTTGCCCGCGCCCGGGCGCTCGGGGTTCCGCTGTGAGGCGCCGGTCGGTCAGACTGGTCGTTGCGGATCCGGCGCTCGAGCCCATGCGCGGTGATCTGGTGGCGTTGGCCAAAAGCCGCACCGGCCCCCTGGCTGCCTGCGCCCTGGATCCGGACTGTGCCGGCAAGCGGAGTGGTCTGCGCCTGATCGTGGTCGGCCTTGATGCCGCCGCCTTCGCTCGTGCCCGGACCGAGGCCCTGGCGACAGGCGCACGCCTTGCCCTGGCTTTTCCCGGCCCCTTCGGGATCGAGCCCGTCAGCCAGTTTCCGCATGTGCTGGGATTGCTGGTCCTGCCGCCCCGCGTCGTGCTTTTGTCAGAACAGCCGCAAACAGCGCTTTTGGCCGCGCTGCGGGCCTTGGCGCCCGCAGACCATGGCGCAGCACTTGCCGCCTGGCGCAGCGCCTGGCCCGACCCCTGGTACCGGCACGGGCCGCTGGAATTGCCCGGTCTCGACCGATTCAAGCTGGAATTGCGCCAGCCACAGGCGGACTTGCCGCCCGATGACGGTGAGTTCCGGCTTGTCGCCAGCGGCAATGGCGCTTTTGCGCCTTGCAGCGACACCAGTGCGCGCCTGCTGCGTGCAGCACCCCAGCCAGGAAGCCCGCAGCCCTGGCTGGCGGCCGCAACCCGGCTGGAGACGGACAGCGCGGCCCTGGCGCTCTACGCGCTGCTGTCCGGCATTCCTCTTTCAGAAGCGCCGGACAGGTCGGTCGCCGCAGTCCTCTCGGCGGCACCGGACCGGGACGCGCTGACCGACGTCTTGGCGGCCGAGGGATTGGCCTGGATCGAGCCTTATCGCCGCCAGGCCGTCAGCCTTGCCGAAGGCCTTGATATTGCCGCCACGCTTGCAAGCGTTCACCAGCAGAACGCGCAGGCTGCCTTCTGCCTTGGGGCCCAGAGCTGGAACCACGCCGCGATCCGCGCCACTTTCACCGGCGCCGGGGGCGGGGTGACATTCTGCAGCAACCAGGGCGCTGCCCTCGAAGGGGCGCAGAAGACTGGCGGTTGCATCATTTCCTGGGCCGGCAAGACGTCGGCGGAGCTCGAAACTGCGGCAGAGGCGGCCGGTGTGCCCTTGCTGCGCATCGAGGATGGCTTCCTGCGCTCCGTCGGTCTGGGCGCCGGGCTGGCGCGTGGCGCCTCGCTGGCCGTCGATGACCTCGGCATCTATTATGATCCCTCGCGTCCCAGCGCGCTGGAGCATCTCTTGATGACGGCAGAGGTGACGCAGGCGCAGAAGGCGCGCGGCGCGGCCCTGCGCCATGCTATCGTCGCGGCCCGGATCACCAAATATAATTTCGGCGAACGACGCCGCTATGATTTTCCCAAGGATCGGCAGGTCGTGCTGGTGCCTGGCCAGGTCGCCGACGATGCGGCTGTGCGCCGGTCGACATCCGCGACCATCGACTGCGCCAACACGCCCAACGTCAACCTGGACCTGTTGCGGCTCGCCCGGCAGCGCAATCCGGACGCCTATCTGGTGTTCAAGCCGCATCCGGACGTGGAAACCGGCCTGCGCAAGGGCAAAATCGACGAGGCGGATCTCGCACAGCTTGCCGATCATGTCGCGCGCGATGCCGATATCGTCGACCTGATCGAGGCGGTGGACTCGGTGGAAACCTTCTCCTCGCTGTCCGGCTTCGAGGCGCTGCTGCGTGGGCGCAAGGTGACGACGCATGGCTTGCCGTTCTACGCCGGCTGGGGCCTCAGCGAGGACCTGACGGCCTGCGAGCGGCGCGGTCGGGCGCGGGACATTGATGAACTGGTCTATCTGGCACTGGTCGTCTACACCCGCTGCATCGATCCCGTGAGCCTGCTGCCCTGCCGACCGGAAGATGTCATCGCCCGCCTTGTCGAGCAGCGCCAGAGCCGGCGCCACAGGCTCGCTGCGGATTTCTGGCGGCATCTCTCCTGGCTCGGCCGACGCCTGGGCCTTTAACCGATAGAGGACTGCATGGCCCGTTTCTCTCCGACCTCGATTGTCCTGACAGGCGCCAGTGGCGGCATCGGTACGGCTCTTGCGAGGGAATATGCGGCGCCTGGCCGGGTGCTGCTGCTGATTGCCCGCGATGCAGAGAAGCTCCAGCAGCTTGCGTCGGAAGTCGAGGCGATGGGGGCGACGGCAGAATGGGCCGCCATCGATGTGCGCGATCGGGCAGCGCTGAGGGCCGCGCTCGCCGAATTCGACGGACGCCATCCGGTGGATCTGGTGATTGCCAATGCCGGCGTGACCGGTGGGCTTGGACCGGACCGCTCGCGGGAGCCGGATGCAGCCTCCGACCGGCAATTCGACATCAATCTCGGCGGGGTCATCAATACGGTGACGGCGCTGGTGGAGCCGATGCGCCTCAGGGGGCAGGGCCGGATCGCGCTCGTTGCCTCGCTGGCGGGCCTGCGTGCCCTGCCGGACATGCCCTCCTACAGCGCGTCAAAGGCGGCGGTGGTTGCCTATGGCCATTCCCTGCGTGGCTGGTTGAAGCCCTTCGGCGTGTCGGTGACTATCCTGTGTCCGGGCTTCGTCACCTCGCCCATGTCGGCCCGGCACAAGGGGGCCAAACCCTTCGAGATCTCCGCCGAGGACGCCGCCCGCCGCATGCGCCGGGCCATCGAGCGCCGCGCCGCAATCCATGCCTTCCCGCTGCTGCTCGCCACCGGCATCTACCTGCAGGGCCTGCTGCCGCCCAAGCTCGCCGACCTGTTCATGACGGGCTTTGAAGCCGAGATCGAACCTGATCCGCGCTACGAGCGGGAGTAGGGAATCCATTCGAGCCGGCGTTGGTTTGTCTCAACCCCTTGCCGCAGCCTCCCTCTCCCCCCTTGAGGGGAGGTTATCGCATATGAAGTTTGGCACATGCTCGATGCGAGGGACTGTGCCGAGGTAGTTTAACCCTGTCGGAGCCTCTCCGCTCCCCTCCCCCTCGTGGGGAGGGGGCTGGGGGTGGGGGGATCTGACTCAAATCCAGGGTAGTTGCGTCCCTGAGTAGGTTTATTTCGCACGTTTTGCGATCGGACGGCCGTCCGTGCCCCCCACCCCTTACCCCTCCCCACGAGGGGGAGGGGCGCTGAGAGGTCTCGAAAACCGTCCGGTTAAATATGCGATCTTGGCTCCCCTCAAACACGAAGAGGGAGCCAGTCGCGGGATCGTGCGCAAAATCAGCCAGATACAGCGGAGGAAGCCTCTCGCTGCTTTACCGCGTTGCCTTGATCAGCCGCTCCATGGCCGAGCCTCCGGCGCGGACGCCATCCAGTTCTTCGGCGGTGATCGCCACCACGCGGTCGATCTGCTCGAACGTATGCTCGCTGGTGATGAAGAAGCGCAGCCGGGCGGCCTTTTCAGCCACTGCAGGGAAGATGATCGGCAGGGCGTTGACCCCGCGCTCCAAGAGGCGATTGGCGAGGGTGACCGCGCCGATGCTGTCGCCGACGATGATCGGGACCACCGAGTAGCCGGCACTGGGTCCCGTGTCGAGACCGGCCGCTTTGGCGGCTTTCAGGAAATGCTGGCCATTGGCCTGCAGCCGCGTCACACGCTCGGGCTCGCGCTGCAGCAGTTCAGCACTTTTGATCGCGGCAGCCGTCAGGGCCGGGGAGAGACCGACGGAGAAGACGAAGCCGGGTGCGGTCGCCTTCAGGTAGTCGCACAGAACCCGCGATCCGGCGATATAGCCACCGCAGGACGAGAAGGTCTTGGACAGGGTCCCCATCCACATCTCGACCTCGTTCGGGTCGACGCCATAATGCTCGGCGATACCGCGTCCGGTGGCACCCAGCACGCCGATGGAATGGGCCTCGTCGACCAGCAGCCAGGCATCATAGGCCTGCTTCAGCTTGACCACACGCCTCAGATCCGGGAAGTCGCCATCCATCGAGTAGAGGCCTTCCACGACAATCAGCACATGCTCGTATTTGTGCCGGTTGTCGGCCAGGAGGCGCTCCAGCGCATCCAGGTCGTCATGCGGGAAGTTGATGCGGGTCGCCCCGGACAGGCGCGCCCCTTCGGCAATCGAATTGTGGACGAGCGAATCCGTCAGGATCAGGTCGCCCTTGTTCATCATGTGGCCGATGGTGGTGACATTGGTGGCGTGGCCGCTGACCATCACCACGGCGGCTTCTGTGCCGTGGATGTGCGCCAGGGATTCTTCCAGCTGCTTGTGGATCGGCCGCTCGCCGGCTACGACGCGGCTGGCCGACACGCTGACGCCATAGGTCTCAACGGCTTGCTGCGCCGCCGCGATGACCTCCGGATGGCCATTGAGGCCGACGTAATTGTAGGAGGCGAAATTATCGTAGACGCGCCCGTCGATTGCAGTGGTGCCTGCCGCAAGGCCATCATGGGCGCGGAAGAACGGATTGCCGATCCCCATCATCTCGGCAGCGGCGCGCTGCATCTGCAACTGGCGCACCTGCGGCAGGTCGGTGAAGTCGAAAGACTTGCGCTTGACCTGCGGTTCGCAGGCAAGTGAAGCCGGCCGGCGGTCACGGCCGGCGCGCCGGCCAGCCCGGACGCTGTCCATCAGCTTGTCACGATCACCGCCGGCGATGCCGCCAAGGCTCGGGCGCTTGTTCGTCATAGCAGGGACCTCATTTCGCGGCTCTTGGCTTCGACCTGCTCGGCGATATCGGCAAGGTCGCCAGCGTCGGCAAGATCTTCCGACACGTGCTGGCTGGCCAGTTGCTGCGCCTCGGCAGAAGCGCCGTTGTCGCCCTCGCCACCGAGCACCCGGTTGACGACGCGGGTGGCCAGGTCGATCAGCGTCGCGCCATTGGCCAGCGACATCAGCGGAATGTCGATGCCAAGCTGGCGTTCGGCGCTCATGCGCAGCTCCAGCGCCATCAGCGAATCCATGCCGACATCAGACAGGGGCTTGTGCGGGTCGATTTCCTCCGGCGCAATGCGCAGGATCTTGCCGATCTCCCCGGCCAGAAGGCCGCACACGGTGGTGACGGCCTTGACCTTGTCCATGCCCTTCAGCAGCACGTTGAGGTCAATCGCCCCTTCCACGGACGCACCGTCTTCCGCCGAGCCAAGGCCCAGGAGATCGACGAGCGGGGTCGACAGCAGGGCCAGGTCGCGGCGGGCGGCTTGCCAGTCGATGCGGGCAAAGCCGACAGCAGCCGTCTCCAGATCGGTTTGTGGTTCGCCCATCAGCGCGACGAGCCCGTCAAGGGCTTCGCGCGCCGACAGCGCATGGCGGCCAAGCTTGCGCGACAGCAGGTCGTTGACCTCCTGGTTGCGGGCGAGATAGCCGGCATCGGAAATCGCACCCCAGGCAACAGCCAGTCCCGGCTTGCCGGCAGCGCGGCGCTTGCGGGCCAGTGCTTCCAGATAGCCGTTAGCGGCCACGTAGTTCGCCTGGCCCGGATTGCCGACGAGCGTCGTGGCTGATGAATAGAGCACGAAATGCTCCAGCGGATCGTTTGCCGTCAACCGGTCCAACAACTCTGCGCCGCGCACTTTCGGTGCCAGCACGCGGGTCAGGCCGTCGTGGTCGAGGTTGGAGATCAGCACGTCGTTCAGCACCATGGCGGTGTGGAACACGCCGCGGATCGGCGGCAGTTTCGCCCGTGCAGAGGCAAGCACCGCAGCAACGCCGGCTTCATCGGTGAGGTCGCAAGCCGGAGCCTCGACCGTGACACCGCGTGCTGCCAGTTCTGCGATCACCGCAGCAGCTTCCTCGGTCGTGCCGCCACGCCGGCTGAGAACCACCAGATTTCGGGCGCCCAGGTCAGCCATGCGGCGCAGCAGTTCGGTGCCGAAGCCACCAAAGCCACCTCCGATCACGTAGGTCGCATCTGCACGCAGTGCGAAGTCATGGCTGCGGCGCACATCGGCCGGCACGTGCGGCGGCCGCAGGATGATCTTGCCGATATGGCCGGCCTGCTGCATCAGGCGGAACGCCTCGACGACGCCATCGGCCTCGAAGACGCGGTAAGGGAGCGGGGCCAGCGTGCCGGCCTCGAACAGGCGCACCAGTTCGACGAACAGCTCCTTGGCCAGTTTCGGCTGACGGGTCAGCAACTGGTCGGCATCGATGCCAAAGTAGGTCAGGTTCTGGCGGAACGGGCGCAGACCGATGCGGGTGTTGCCGTAATAGTCGCGCTTGCCCAGTTCCAGGAAGCGGCCGAACGGACGCAACACTTCGATGGAACGCTCCATCGCCTCGCCGAACAGCGAGTTGAGGACGACATCCACGCCTTCTCCGTCGGTCGCGGTCATGACCTCGTCGACGAAGGCAAGGCTGCGCGAATCCAGCACCAGATCGGCGCCAAGCAGGCGCAGGAAGCTGCGCTTCTCCTCAGAGCCTGCGGTGGTGATGACGCGCGCGCCGCGCCACTTGGCGATCTGCAGCGCCGCAAGTCCGACACCACCGGCGCCGCCATGGATCAGCACCGTCTCGCCTTCCGACAGGCGGGCCAGATGCACCAGGGCGTAATAGGCGGTCAGGAACGTGACCGGAATGGTCGCAGCCTCTTCCGCCGAGACCGTGGAGGGCATCGGCGCACAGGCGTCTTCCGACACGGTGACATGCGAGGCAAAGCAGGCCGGCGCAAAGGTGATGACCCGGTCGCCAGGCCGGAACCGGGTGGCATCCGGACCGGTCGCCAGCACGATACCGCAGCATTCCATGCCGAGCGTCGGACCGGCAAAGCCGTCTTCCAGCGCTTCTTCCGGCAGAAGGCCAAGCGCCCACATCACATCGCGAAAATTGAGGCCGCTGGCCTCGACCGCGATCTCGATCTCGTTGCCCTCCGGGATCTTCCGGTCGACCGCATGCCAGGACAGCTGGTCGAGCGAGCCCTGGCGCAGGATGTCGAGCCGCATGGCCGGACTGGCGTCGGGTGAAACAGCGCTGTCGGAGAACAGCCCGCCCTGGACGATCCTGAGGCCGGAGCGGCGGCGGCCATCGATGATGACCTCACGCTCGTCGCCGTACTTCAGGATCTCGTCGGCCAGGCGCACGGCCGCGACGCCGGGTTCCAGCGTCGGCGACAGGTCGATGAGACGGATGCCGGCATTGGCAAACTCGTTCATCGCCACACGGCCATAGGCCCAGACAGCGGCCTGATCGGGGCGATGGGCCGGGCCGCCGGCGATATCCTGCATGCCGCCTGGAGCCACGATCCAAAGGCGGGTATCGGCAAAACCGATGCTGTTGAGCAGGCGCGTTAAGTGCCAGGTGCGGCCATCGACGACAGACAATGCATCCCCTGCCGGGGCAAATGCGCCAGCCAGATGGACGATGCCAGCACTTGCACGCTTCAGCAGCGCTGCGGTGTCCGCATTGCCGGCGTCAAGCGACAGGCTGACCAGCCCGTCGATCGCCGGCGCATCCACCGGTGCATCAGCAACGGCGATCGTCACCTTCAGCCCGCGCGGGGCAAGGGTGGAGATCAGGGCCTCTGCCAGCTTGCGGCTGTCGCCATCGGCATCGCAGATGACCAGCAGTTCAGCCGTCGCCTCGCCATCTTGTGCAGCATCGGCCGTGGCGGTCTCGATTGTCTGCGGCGCGCGGGCGGCAATCAGGGTCGCTTCGGCCACATCGCTGGCAAGGGCCGCAGTCTCAATGGCTTCGAGGCCGAAGCCTTCCAGCACACTGCGCCATTCCTCGGCGCCACGCTGGCGCGAGATCGGGAAGCTGGCAAGGGCCGTCTCGCGCCACCAGTCGGAACCAATGCCGCGCAAGAGGTCTGTCAGCGGTGAGGGCACGAACTCGGCGCTGAACAGCAGGCCACCGCGTGCCAGATGTCTTGCAACCGCGGCAATGTCATCGGCGCTGCGGTCGGTCAGGCTGCCACCTGACAGGATGATGTCGAACGGGCCGGCGGCTGTCAGCGCTTCGGCGTCGTCAAAGGCGACGAACTGCAGGTTGTTCGAGCCGGTCCACTGGCGTTCGGCGCGGCCAAGCAGGGTGGAGACAGGATCGGTGACAGTCACCGATGCACGGCGCGGGTCTGAGGCCCGGTCGAGGGCCAGCAGCAGTTCCGGGCTGTCGGCACCGAGCACGAGAAGCCGCAAGGCCTGGTCCTGCGGCCAGCCGGCAATGATCCTCTCGGCCAGGTGACGCAGGCTGTTGTTGCGGGCAAGGGCTGCCGGCGACGAGGTCTGATAGGCTTCGTAAAGGCCGGAGGCGAACCAGCCGGAGGCCTTGTCCGCCAGACCGCACGCCAGCAGCCCTTCCAGACCCTCATGCAGGCGCGACAGCAGCGAAGCTTCCGCGATATGCCCGGATGCCTCGAGCGCAAGGGTCTTGAGGAGGTCCGCCGTTTCAGGCCCCTCGGCCGGATCGCTCAGGACGGTGTAGTCGCCAGCGTCCTCGGCAAGACCGCTGTCGATCAACCAGCCGAGCAGGGCGTGGACGAGCGGCAGAGCGCTTGCGGCGATCCCGCCGCTGGCGACCAGCGCATCGACATTGAAGTTCGCACCACCGGCCATCCGCCAGAGCGTTTCATGGGCAATTGTCCGTCCCATGGCCTCGACCAGCAGCAGGGTTTCGCCCGGCTCGAAGTCATCGGTGCTGGCGATACCGGCCGCGCGGGCGAAAGCGGCAAAGCCGTCCGGCATCACACCGGAAATGGGAGCCACCCGTGCCGGGTCCGGCAACAGGGTTGCAAAGGTACGGTAGGCGAGGTCGTCCTGGCGGGTTTCGCGGCCAAGGCGGACGGCGCGGAACCGGGCCTGGGACAGGCGGGCGACAACACTGCCCTCGGCGTCCAGATACTCGAAGCTTGCCTCGATCGACCGGGGGGACGCGCGCGTCACCTTGATCGAGACGCTGGCGGGAACAGCTTCCGGGGCGAGCAGGCGCAGGGCGCCGAAACGGATCGGCAGGAAGCTGGTCTGCGCTGGGATCTCCTTGACCCCGTTCAACAGCGCGAACAGGCCATGGAAACCAGCATCGAGCAGCGTCGGGCAGAGTGCGAACCGTTCGTCCGCCACAGTCTCGATCTGCGGCTTCAGGGTGACTGTTGCGGTCGTCGCATCATGCGTGACAACGGTTGCCGCACGTTGGAAGGCCGGGCCATAGCGCAGGCCAAAGGCGCGGGTGACCTCATAGAGCGCGGCATGGTCGAGGGTGACAAGCGTTTCGCTGCCGGTCTTCAGAACCGGTGTCTGGTCCTTGCGGACGGCAGACACATAGTGGCCACGCGCATTGAGGGCCCACTCGGACCCGGCCAGGCGCGGCCGTGACATCACTTCAACGACATGGTCGTCGGACGAGATGCGGACCTGGGTCTCGAAGGTCTCGGCGCCATCGAACACCAGCGGGCGCAGGATGTCGAAATCGCGCAGCTCGATCTCGTCGGCGCCGGTCCAGCGCAAGGCGGCGCGCAGGGCCATTTCCGTGTAGCCGGCGGCCGGGAACACGATGGACTCTTCCACCTTGTGATCGGCAAGCCATGGCAACAAGGCCGGATCAACATGGTTGAACCATGCGCTGACATCCTGGCGCAGGCGGTAGCCGAGCAGCGGCCAGCTCTTGCCGAACATGTAGTCGACGCTTTCGGCCGTCGCCTCCGGCTTGAACGGGACATTCTGCCAAGGATAGTTCGGCAGGGCCTCCGGCTGTACCGGGGCCTCTCCAAAGAAACTGCCGAGATCGATGTTGCCGCCATGGGCCAGAACGCCGGCAGCTGCGTGTTCGACCGGGTTGCGGGGCGTTTCGCCATTGCGTGCGGGCATGTCGAGGCTGGACAGCACATCCGCGCGCTGACCGCCTTCGCGCAGCACGTCGGTCATGTAGGTGCCGAGCACCGGCCGCGGGCCGATTTCGAGAAACACCGAGATGCCGTCGGCCGCCATGGCTTCGATAGCCGCAGAGAACAGCACCGGCTGGCGCACATTGCGCCACCAGTAGTCCGGGTCCAGCGCCACGTCGCGCGTGTCCGGTTCGACGGTGGAATAGAACGGGATCGTCGAGGGACGCGGTGACACGCCGTCGAGCGCTGCCAGCAGCGGTTCGCGGATCGGCTCCACCAGGGCACAGTGGAACGGATAGGCGAGGTTGAGCTTCTTCATCGCCCAACGCTTCTTGCGGGCGTATTTGCCGAAGGCGTCGAGGCTCTCGACCGGACCGGAGATGGTCACGCTGCGCGGCGAGTTGATCGCGGCAAGCTCGATGCGCGGGAACGCGGCCTCGTCGATGGCGGCCTGCGCCTCTTCGGCGGACAGCAGCAGGGCAGCCATGGTGCCCAGATCCCGGATGACTTCCTGCCGGGTCGAGCGGGCGTGGATCACCTTCACGGCCTGTTCCAGCGTCAGCGCACCGGAACACCAGGCGGCAGCCACTTCACCGACGCTGTGCCCGGCAACGGCGCTCGGGTATACTCCCCGCTTGGCCAGCGCCTCGACAAGGGCGACCTGGACGGCAAACAGCAGCGGCTGGGCAATCTCCGTCCGTTCGATTTCGTTCTCGAGATCCTCGGAGAACAGCGTGGTCAGCAGCGACCAGCCGCCAAGCCCCATGAACTTGCGGTCGACCCGTTCGAAAGCCTGCTGGAACTCAGGATCCTTCTGATAGGCATCCCGGCCCATTCCTGCCCATTGCGAGCCATTGCCGGAAAAGACGAAGGCAACTTTCTGCTCGCTTTTGACGGTGCTGCCCTGAACGAGGTTCGGGCAGCGCTCGTCAGCCAGGAAGGTCTCCAGCACCTGCCGGCGTTCAGCCGCCGAGCCGCCGAGGACGACCAGCCGGTCACCGAGCAGGTCGCGGGTGTAGGCCGCTGACGCTGCAATATGCGCCGCCTTGGCGTCGGATGCCCCGTCAAGCGCATCGTGATAACGGCGGGCAAGCTGCGCGAGGGCGGCCTTGCCACGGGCGCTCAGCACCAGCGGCGTGTCCATGCGCGGCATGTCGGCTTGTGCCTGGGTCTCATCCCTGTCGCCGTCGCAAATCACCACGTGAGCATTTGTGCCGCCGAAGCCGAAGGAGTTGATGCCGGCAAGGCGCGGCTTGTCTGACACCTTCAGGGCCACCGGCTCACTGGCGACCTTGAGGTTCAGTTCCTCGAAGGCGATGTCCGGGTTCGGTGTGTTGAAATGCAGGGAGCGCGGCAGTTCGTTGTGCTTGAGCGCCAGCAGCGACTTCAGCAGGCCGACCAGACCCGACACCGGCTCCAGATGGCCGACGTTGGTCTTCACCGAGCCGATATGCAGCACCTCGTCGCGCTTCTGGCCAATGACCTTGCCAAGCGCTTCGGCCTCTGCCGGATCGCCGACCCGGGTTCCCGTACCATGCGCCTCGACAAAGGCAAGCGCCTTCGGATCGACACCATCCGTGCCATACATTTCGGCAAGCAGGGCCGCCTGGGCATAGGCCGAGGGCAGGGACAGGCCAACCGTGCGGCCATCCGCATTGATGCCCGTCGCAAGGATGCGGCCATGCACCCGCGTGCCATTGGCCCGGGCAACGCGCGAGGACTGCAGAACAAGGACGACGCCGCCTTCCGAACGCACGTAACCGTCACCATTGGCGTCAAACGCCTGGCAAAGCCCGGTGGGCGACAGCATCGAGGCGCGGGAGAAGCCGACGAAGGAGAACGGGCTCAGCAGCATGCTGACGCCGCAGACAATGGCGGTGTCGATCTGGCCGCTTTCGAGCGCCGAGATCGCTTCGTGCAGGGCGACAAGCGAGGACGAACAGGCGGTATCGACGGTGAAGGACGGGCCACGCAGGTCATAGATGTAGGAAATGCGGTTCGAGACGATCGACAGCGTGTTGCCGGTCATGAACTGCATGTCGGCGTTGGGCGGATCGATCACGAAGCGATGGTGGTAGTCGAGCGAGGACGCCCCGACATAGACGCCCGTCGAGGTGCCGGCCAGAGCGCTCGGCGGCAGGCCGGCCTGTTCCAGCGCTTCCCAGACCAGCTGCAACAGGATGCGCTGCTGCGGATCCATCTGCAGCGCTTCGCGCGGCGAAATGCCGAAGAACGACGGATCAAAGCCCCAGACGTCATCCAGCTGACCGGCAGCCCAGGTGTAGGCCTTGCCGGCGGCAGCTCGGTCCGGATGGCCGAATCGGGCCAGAGGCCAACGGTCATTTGACACGCTGGTAACAGAACAGCGGCCTTCTTTCAGAAGATCCCAGAATTCGTGTGTATCGGCAGCGCCGGGAAGGCGGCTCGCATAACCAATGATCTCAATGTTGCTCTTAATAGAAGCCATTCGAAAAGCCTGTGCGTCCTACCGTCTTGCTGGGTCGTTCAGTTCTGCGCCTGCTTCATTGGAGCGGGACTGGCAATATCACTGTCGACTGGCGCGAAGACGCAAATCTCTCATTGGTTACGAACTGGGCCGGCATAGGTCCTCGTCTCGATCTGTCAGATTAGAGGTGGATCTCCCCGAGTGGACCCGCAGCTCACTATCCGAAAACATCTACGCTATTTGCCGACCTGATGACAACAACCAGTCCTCGCATGACAGGCGTCTGCGATCCTGGCTGTGCATCAGACACGACAGCTCAGCCTGCGGGATACAAGGGCAAGATGACGCACGCAAGGCGAAAGCGGAAAGCATGCGCGTTTACTCCCGGCTAAGGGGCTGGTCCACCGTCGGTTCCCTCGCAAATGCAACGGCCGGAAGACGTGATGTGGTCATCGCGTCTTCCGGCCGGTCTGTGAGATGCAGGTTGGATCAGATGTTGCTGTCCGGGAACGAGGCCTTGCGCTGGGCCATGAAGGCAATCAGCGCCTCGTCGATGGCCGGGTCGAGGGCCGGGGCGTCGTAGTCGGCCAGCATCTTCTTCCAGATCGCATTGGCGCGCCGGGCCGCATCCAGTTCGCCATCGGCGAGCCATTGCTCATAGGAATTGTTGTCAGCCACCTGCGAGCGGTAGAACGCGCTCTCGAAATTGCGCTGGGTGTGGTTCGCGCCAAGGAAGTGGCCGCCGGGACCGACTTCGCGCAGGGCGTCCATCGCCATGCCTTCTTCCGAGAGATCAATGCCCTTGGCCAGCACATGCATCATGCCGAGCTGGTCGGCGTCCATGACGAATTTCTCATAGGACGAGCACAGCCCGCCCTCCAGCCAGCCGGCGGCGTGGAGGCAGAAGTTGACGCCCGACACCACGGTCGCCGCAATCGTCTGGGCCGACTCCTGTGCCGATTGCGCATCCGGTACCTTCGACGATGTGAAGGATCCGCCCGAGCGGAAGGGCAGGTTCAGCCGCCGCGCCAGCTTGGACGCTCCGTTGAGCAGCAGCGTGCCTTCCGGGCTGCCGAAGGTGGGGGCGCCGGACTGCATCGAGATCGACGACACGAAGGCGCCGAACACCACCGGTGCACCCGGGCGAATGAGCTGCGTCAGCGCGCAGCCGGCCAGCGCCTCCGCCAGCACCTGCGCCAGCGTGCCAGCGACCGTCACCGGGCTCATGGCACCGGCGAGGATGAAGGGCGAGACGATGCAGGCCTGGTTTGCCTTGGCATAGACCTTCAGCGCACCGAGCATGGTGGCATCGAAGACCAGCGGCGAGTTGGCGTTGATCAGCTGGATCATGACGCAGTTCTGGTCGACGAACTCCTCGCCGAACAGGATCTGCGCCATCTTGACCGAATCTTCCGCCCGTTCCGGATGGGTGACCGAGCCCATGAACGGCTTGTCCGACCATTTCATGTGCGCATAGACCATGTCGAAATGGCGCTTGTTCACCGGCAGGTCGACCGGTTCGCACACCGTACCGCCCGAATGGTGCATGTAGGGCGACAGGTAGGACAGCTTCACGAAATTGCGGAAGTCCTCAATGGTGCCATAGCGGCGGCCCTTGTCGAGGTCTGTGACGAACGGGGGGCCATAGACCGGGGCGAAGACCAGGTTGTTGCCGCCGATGACCACGTTGCGCGCCGGATTGCGCGCGTGCTGGACGAACTGCGACGGCGCGGTCTTGACGATCTGCTGCAGCATCCCTTTGGAAAAGCGAACCCGCTCGCCCTGGATATCGGCCCCGGCCTCCTTCCAGATCGCGATCGTCTCCGGATCGTCGCGGAACTCGATGCCGATCTCCTGCAGGATCACATCGGCCTGAGCCTCGATCTGCGCCGCGCCTTCATCCGACAGCACGTCATAGATCGGAATGCCGCGGGTGATATAGGGCAGGCCAAGCCCGCCCGCACCGCTTGCACGGGCTTCACGGCGCGCGCTGCGCCCCCGGCGGCCGGCAGATACTGCGACATCAGACATGGGGTAGCTCCCGGAAAAGATCCTGCGTTGCTTTCAACGTCGCTCTCACTGTCGGCCAGGCCGCAGCAAAAGCCCGTCAAGGAACCGTCTCAGGCTACTCTATTTGCGGCATCCACCCAGCCGGATCATGTGCTGCAGCGCTTGCTGGAAAACGACACGGCGTGTCGCCGGCGTGATGCTGCCATGACGCAATTAGGCCAATTGCCCGCCGGGTCGCACCCGATACTGCCGCTCATGGATTTGGCACCCGCGCCGCCCCTCCTGCCGGACGCGGGCTTTCGCTGCCGGACGCTGCGCCGGCGCGAGGTCGCGAGTGAAAAGGGATACGAAATGTCTGCATTTCCCGAGAAGGCAAAGATCGTCATCATCGGCCTCGGCGGCATCGTCGGCGCCTCGGTGGCCCATCACCTGATCGAGCGCGGCTGGGACGACATCGTCGGCATCGACAAGTCCGGCATCCCCACCGACATCGGCTCCACCGCCCACGCCTCCGACTTCTGCTACACCACCAGCCACGACTACCTGTCGGTCTGGACGACGCAATACTCCATCGATTTCTTCGAGAAGATGGGCCACTATGCCCGCATCGGCGGTCTGGAGGTCGTGCGCAAGGGCCATGACAGCTGGATGGAAGAGGTCAAGCGCAAGCTCTCCTCCGCCCGCGCCTTTGGCACGAGAGCCCATTACGTCTCCCCGTCCGAGATCAAGTCACTGTTCCCCCTCATTGAGGAGGGTGAGGTGATGGGCGGCCTGTTCGATCCCGACGCCGGCCTCGTCGTGCCGCGGTCGCAGACCGTGGCCGGCAAGCTCGTCGACCAGGGCGAAGCAAGCGGCAAGCTCAAGGTCTTCGCCAACACCCCGGCCCAGTCGCTGATCGTCGAGGGCGGCCGCATCAAGGGCGTCGTCACCCATCGTGGAACGATCATGGCCGACCATGTCATCGTCTGCGCCGGGCTTTGGGGCCGGTTGATTGCCGAGATGGTGGGCGAGGACCTGCCGGTCATGCCGGTCGACCATCCGCTGACCTTCTTCGGCCCGTTCAACGAGTTCGAGGGCACGGGCAAGGAAATCGGCTACCCGCTGCTGCGCGACCAGGGCAACTCTGCCTATATGCGCGACACCGGCGACCCGAAGACCACCGAGGGCGGCCAGATCGAGTGGGGCTACTACGAGACCGACAACCCGCGCATGTGCCACCCGCGCGACCTTCTGGAAAAGCATCAGGCCCGCCTGTCGCCGTCGCAGCGCGACCTTGAGCTGGAGCAGGTGATAGTCCCGCTGGAGCGCGCCATGGAGCTGACGCCGGTGCTGGCCGAACTGGGCTACAACGAGAGCCACTCCTTCAACGGCCTGTTGCAGGTCTCCGCCGCCGGCGGCCCGTCCTGCGGCGAGAGCCAGAAGGTGAGGGGGCTGTGGTACTGCGTCGCCATCTGGGTCAAGGACGGCCCGGGCTACGGCAAACTCATCGCCGACTGGATCACCGACGGGCGCACCGACATCGACCACAATTCCATCGACTATTCGCGCTTCTACAAGCATCAGCTGACGGAGAAATTCATCGAGGGACGCGCTCACGAGGCCGCCCAGAAGATCTACTATCCCGCCGTCCACACCCGCGAGCCCTATGTCTCGGGTCGCGGTGCCAAGCGCTCGCCCTTCTATGATCGCGAAGTGGCGCTGGGCGGCTATTTCATGGAGCTGGGCGGCTGGGAACGCGCCCATGGCTACAAGGCCAACGAGCACCTTCTGGAGAAATATGGCGACCGCGTGCCGGTGCGCGCCAACGAATGGGACAACCGCCACTTCTGGCGCGTCTCCAACGCCGAGCATCTCGCCATGAGCGAGGACTGCGGCATGGTCAATCTCAGCCACTTCTACATCTTCGACGTGGAAGGGCCGGACCATGTGGAGCTGATGGAATGGCTTTGCGCGGCCAAGATCGGCGGCGATGCCAACATCGGCAAGGGCATCTACACCCATTTCCTCGATGACGAGGGCATGGTCCGCGCCGACCTCACCGTGATCCGCTTAGGTGACCGCTGCCGCATCATCGACGGCGCCGACGCCGGTCCGCGCGATTTCCACTACGTGAAGCGCACCGCCGAGGACAAGGGCTTCAACGTCACCGTCACCGATGTCTCGGAAGCCTATGTCACCATCGGCGTCTGGGGCCCCAACGCCCGCGCCAAGCTGAAGCAGGTGGTGGCCGACCCGGCCGGGCTCGACCCGGAGGCCTTCGCCTTTGCTGCCATCAAGCCGATCCAGATCGCCGGCAAGACCGTCTCCGCCTTCCGCATCTCCTATGTCGGCGAGCAGGGCTGGGAACTGCACATGAAATACGAGGATGGCCTTGCCGTCTGGGACGCGCTGCAGGCCGCCGGCATCATGGCCTTCGGCGTCGAGACCTACGCCAACTCCCGCCGCATGGAAAAGAGCCTGCGGCTGCAGAACGCCGATCTCCTCACCCAGTACAACCTGATCGAGGCCGATCTTGCCCGTCCGAAGGTCAAGGAGGCCGACTTCCGCGGCAAGGCCAGGCACCTGGAGTACAAGGCGCGCGACAGGCAGCCGGCCATGCTCTGCACGCTGGTGATCACCGGCAATATCGATGCCTCGGGCGTCGCCCGCTACCCCGTCGGCTCCATGCCGGTGGTGGACCCGGCCACCGGCGCGGTCCTCGTCGACAGCCTCGGCCGCCGCTCCTACACCACCTCCGTCGCCTTTGGCCCGACCATCGGCAAGAACATCGCGCTGGCCTACCTGCCCGCAGCCTATGCGCAAGTTGGCCGCAAGCTGACCGTTGAATATTTCAACGAGAGCTTCCCCGTCGAGGTCGCCGCCGTGGGCTACAAGCCGCTGTATGACCCGGAGAACCTGAAGCCGCGCAGCTGATAGTGCGTTGGTGGCTCACGGCCCTTGCCTGTCTTGTGGCGGGGGGCGCAGGTCTGAACACGGCCCCCGGGCGCCCCTCACACCACTTCACCAGGGTGAGGGGCATGAGGCGAACGAGCTGCGTCCAGTCCTCGGGTGTCGTCCCGGTTTGCCGCATGGCGGCAAGACCGGGATCCAGTAAGCGCGGCGGGGGATGGTGAAGACAGGGGATACTGGATCCCCGCCTTCTCGGGGATGACAGGAGTGGGTGGTGGTCCGGGGGCACATCCGCCTCCTTGCCCGCCGGATCGCTCACTTCCTCTCCCCCCCGCCCGCCCCTGGGGGGGAGAGAGATGCTCTCGGCCCAGCTGGGAGCCCCCTCGTCGCTCCTGCGCAGGCAGGAGCCCAGTACCCACTGGGCTGAATTGGGTTTCTCAGGCTGTCGCCAGACAATCAATCGCCTCGGTTACTGGGCTCCTGCCTGCGCAGGAGCGACGAGGGGCGATGCTGAAGCGCCCCCACCCAAAAGCCGTTTTCCCGACACTTGCCGGTGCAATCGGGCTTGAGGGGCGGGTGGGGGTGAGGGATGCTGGGGCAAAGTGCCCGTGATGCGTCGGCTGGCTGGGCAAACAGCGGCCTGGTCCAGAGCGCCCCCAAACACTGAGACAGCCCCGGAAAGACGACCATGAGCAAGCTTGAAACCCTCCTTGCCGAAAAGGGCGTGCTGCTGGCCGATGGCGCGACCGGCACCAACCTGTTCCAGATGGGCCTGACCTCCGGCGATGCGCCGGAGCTGTGGAACGTCGACGAGCCGGAGAAGATCAAGGCGCTGCACCGGGCCTTTGTCGAGGCGGGCGCGGATATCCTCCTCACCAACACCTTCGGCGCCAACCGCCACCGGATGAAGCTGCACAAGGTGGAACACCGGGTGGTGGAGCTGAACGCCGCTGCCGCGCGCCTGGCCCGGGCGGTTGCCGAGGAGGTGGAGCGCGAGGTGCTGATTGCCGGCTCCATCGGCCCCACGGGCGAACTTCTGGTGCCGCTCGGCGCGCTCACCTATGAGGGCGCGGTTGCGGCCTTTGCCGAGCAGATCGAGGGGCTGAAGGCGGGCGGCGTCGACATTCTCTGGGCCGAGACCATGTCCGCGCCGGAGGAAATGCAGGCAGCGGCGGAGGCGGCCAAGGGCTCCGGCCTGCCGCTGGTGATCTCGGCCAGTTTCGACACCGCCGGCCGCACCATGATGGGCCTCACTCCAAAGGCGCTGACGGAAGTCACCTCGACCTTCGCCTGCACGCCGACAGTGGTGGGTGCAAACTGCGGCGTCGGCGCCTCGGATCTGCTCGCCACCATCCTGCAGCTGTCGGAAGCAAATCCGGAGGCGATCATCCTTGCCAAGGGCAATTGCGGCATTCCGGTCATCCAGGGCGACAAGGTGGTCTATTCCGGCACGCCGGAGCTGATGGAAACCTATGCCCACATGGCGCTGAACGCCGGCGCGCGCATCGTCGGCGGCTGCTGCGGCACCTCGCCGCTTCACCTTGCCGCCATGCGCAAGGCGCTCGACAGCCACACCCCCGGCCCACGCCCGACGCTGGACGACATCATCCGCGACATCGGCCCGCTCAACTCCCCACCGAACGAAAACGCCGGCGAGGGGCGGGGCGGCGAGGGCCGCAGGGGCCGCCGGAGGGGGTAAAAGGGACCGGCGCGGTGGCAGCCGGTTTCAGCCGGGCGCAAATTGATCCAGAGTGACCAAAGCGGCTGACGTCACTTTGGGTCAACGCCGAGTTCTGCTCCGCTCAAAGCCGATCTGAATATTCGTCTAGGCTTCCTTTCGCTGATTACAGTTTGGGAGGAGCCAACATGATCGGGAAATTTTCAAAATATACACGCAAGGCCGTCGCTGCCTTGACAGTCGCAGCGGGTGTTTCCTTGCTTGCGTTTTCTGCAAGTGCACAGGATGCGGAGCAATTCTACAAGGGCAAGACCATCCGGGTCATGAGCACCACTGGTGCCGGTGGTACGATGGATCTCTACTTGCTGCTGATGATGAAGCACATGACCAAGCATCTGCCGGAGGGGGCGGAACTGGTGCTTGAACATCGTCCGGGGGCAGGAACAATCCTCGGCACCAACCACCTGTTCAACGCCGCCCCGCGCGATGGGTCCTACTTCGGCATGCTGGGACCTGGCTTTGCCATCGTACCCTTCGCCTATCCCGAGGAAGCGCGGTGGAAGCCGCTCGAATTCATCCAGATTGGCCGGCTGGTCGATCTGCCGCGTGTCTTCGTGGCGCGGGCTGACAGCGGCATCACGACAATCGAGGACGCAAAGACCATCGAAGCGACCCATGCGGTGCTCAATCCGGGCGACCTGACCGACATGATGATGACGCTGGTCAACCAGACCCTCGACACCCGCTTCAAGCGTATCCCAGGTTACAATGGCGGCGGACCTGCTTTCCTGGCCATGGAGCAGGGCGAGGTGCAGAGCACCACGGCCGAGCCGGGCAACCTGATGGCCAACAAGTGGCATCTGGTCGAGGACGGGACCGTGAAGGTCCTGGCCCAGTTCGGCCTGGCGCCGGTGCCAGGACTTGATGGTGTGCCGATGGTGACCGAGATGGTGCCGGCCGATCATCCCTTGCATGGTGCCGTGCAGGCAACGGCGGCAACGGCGGCTCACGGCCTGTCCGTCAGCTTCCCGCCGGAGGTGCCGCAGGACCGGGTTGACTACCTGCGTGAAGTCCTCGCCAAGACGATGGCCGATCCGGAACTGCTCGCCGAAGCCAAGGAACGCAAGATCCTGATCAACTATGCATCAGGCCCGGATCTGGAAAAGGCTGCGGCAACTGCCGTCGAGCAACCCGATGCCGTCAAGGCCTGGTTCTTCGAACTGGCTCAGTCGGCGAAAAAGTAAGGCCCGAGACAAGGCGGCGCCCCGGCGTGGGGCGTCGCCGTTTGCCTTGGGGCGAAGACACTGTGCGGCGCCGTCTGGCCACAGCTCAACGGTCAGTTATGGCGCGCCTTCCTGCGATTTCCGGAGACATAACGTGTTTGCAGACGTCCTGGCGGCCATGGCGGGGGCCGCGGCAATTTTGTCGGACCCGCTCGTCCTGTTCTATATCGTCCTTGGGGCCATGTTGGGCGGTTTGATGTCGGTCGTGCCGGGAATTGGCGGCATTCTTGGCCTTGCCTTGCTGTTGCCCTTCACTTTCTCGCTGTCGCCCTACGAGGCTGTCGCATTCATGCTGGGCGCGATGGCCGTGCTGTCGACGACCGACACGATCCCGGCGATCCTGTTTGGTGTTCCGGGGACGGCGACCTCGATGGTCACTGTCCTGGACGGCTTTCCCATGGCCAAGCGCGGGGAGGCCGGGCGCGCCCTGGCAGCCGGCCTGCTGTCCTCGGTCATCGGAGGTGCGCTGGGTGCCCTGCCGCTGCTTGTCGTGATCCCGCTGGTGATGCCATTCATCATGGCCATGACCTCGCCGGAACTGACGGCAATGTGCATCCTGGGCCTGTCGATGGTGGCAACCTTGAGCGGCGGTTCCATGCTCAAGGGGCTGGCAGGGGCAGCACTCGGTACGCTTCTGGCCATGGTCGGCGCAGATTCGCAGACAGCGACCATGCGCTGGACGTTCGACGCCATCTATCTCTGGGATGGCATCAACCTGCTCATTGTGTTTCTGGGGATCTATGCCATTCCCGAGCTTGCCGACATGGCGATCCAGGGCAAGTCGATCGCGAAGGACGCGGACCGCAGCCTGAGCCGCTCGCCCCTGCGCGGTGCCCTGCAAGGGTGCCGAGACGTGGGGCGGAACATGGGGCTGGTGGCCCGAAGCTCCGGCATCAGCACGGTTCTCGGGGTCATCCCGGCCATCGGTGCGACTGTAATCCCCTGGCTCGTCTATTCCTACACGACGATGACGACCAAAGGGGAAAGCCAGTTTGGCCAAGGCGACGTACGCGGTGTGATTGCGTCGGAATCCTCGAACAATGCGACGGTGGGCGGCTCCCTGCTGCCGACGGTGGCGCTCGGCGTCCCCGGCTCTGCGCCCATGGCACTGTTGCTTGCCGCCTTGATGCTGCACGGCATTGCGCCGGGGCCGAACATGCTGACCAAGAACCTCGACTTCACCTTCATGATGGTATGGACAATTGTCATTGCCAATGTGGTCGGCGGTCTGTTTGCCTTTGCCTTGTGCGTGCCGCTGTCGCGTATCGTATTTCTGCGCACAACCATCCTCGTCCCGATCATCGCGTCGGTGGTTTTCATTGGCGCGGTGCAATCTGCGCGTGACTGGATGGATCTGGCTGCTCTGCTGGCGGTTGGCCTGCTCGGCTGGTTCATGAAGCGGGCACGTTGGCCCAGGGCGCCGTTTGCGCTGGCCTTCATTCTCGCCCCGCTGATCGAGCAGTATTTCTATATCTCAATGCGGATCTATGGCTGGGACTGGCTCCTACGCCCGGCGGTCGTCGTGATGCTCGCCCTTACCTTGGTGTTTCTGCTTTTTGTGGCTGTCCGCCAGTATCGCGATACCCGCAAGGTCCTGCAGGGCAAGCTGACTTTTGTACCCGCCTTTACTGTCGAGACGGGCGTGGCAGTGGCTGCGGTTGCCTGCCTGGCGGCCGCCCTTGTGACGGCGAATGACTGGCCGCTTGCCGCCAGGGCAATCCCGCAGATTGCAGCCGGGTTCGGGCTTGTCATGGCTGTCGGCGTGCTGGTGACTGGCTGGATGTGCTTTGTCCCGCCAGCGACCGGCGACCGAGTGGCCGCCCCTAAGGCGCTGCATTTTGATCTGACTGCCGACTATGGCGATCTGTCGCGGCTGGCGATCTTGTGGCGCGGGTTGCGCTACTTTGTGTTCCTGCTCGGCTTTGGTCTGCTTGCAACCTGTGTCGGCATGATCCCGGCTGTTCCCGCGTTCGTACTTCTTTACCTGATCGTGCATGGAGAGCGACCGATGCTGGCCTTGGCCGTGACAGCCGGTGTCGGCGGACTGAGCTATGCGCTGTTCGATCTTTTCCTGCGTCTGCCATGGCCGAAGCCCGCGTATGATTTGCTCAGCGTCATTGGCTGAATTGGTCGAACAGTGAGATCAGGAACTGCAGCGGCTCGTGCCGAGGCATTGGCTGCTGCAGTTGACTTTCACCCCCGCCGCCGTCTCCGGCGGCCGCCGTCGGTACCTTCGCCGCCGCCCTTCGGCTCCGGCAGGGCCACGGCGGCACGGAGTTTTTTGAACGGGTCGGTCTTGTTGGGCAGGGCCATGGCATTGACGAAATGCGCCTGGAAATCGGGCTCCAGCGCCGTCTCGATCTTTTCGATGCCGCGCACGATCTCTTCCACCTCGCGCCGATGCTTGCGGCTGAGGAGGGCCATGCGGGCACCGGTGCCGGCGGCATTGCCCACCCCGCTCACCGCGTCGAGGTCGCAATCCGGAATGAGGCCGATGACCATGGCATACATCGGGTCGATGTAGCTGCCGAAGGCACCGGCGAGGCGGATGCGGTCGATGGGCGGATTGCCGAGCTTGTCGGAGAGCAGCTTCACGCCGGCATAGAGCGCGGCCTTGGCGAGCTGGATCGAGCGGATGTCGGTCTGGGTGATGGTGATGGCGATGCCGTCATTGGCAATGACATAGCTGTAGGTGCGGCCGTTGGGCACGATCCGCGAAGTGCGCTCGGCCATTGCCCCGTCGATGACGCCGTCCTCGTTGACGAGGCCGCAGAGATACATCTCCGCCACCGCCTCGATGATGCCGGAGCCGCAGATGCCGGTGACGCCGACCTGGTCGACCTTCTCGGCAAAGCCCGGCTCGTCCGACCACTCGTCCAGCCCGATGACCTTGAAGCGCGGCTCCAGCGTCACCCGGTCAATGCGGATGCGCTCGATGGCGCCGGGGGCCGCGCGCTGGCCGCAGGTGATCTCCGCGCCCTCGAAGGCGGGGCCGGTGGGGGAGGAAGCGGCGAGCAGCCGGTCGCGGTTGCCCAGCACGATTTCCGCATTGGTGCCGATGTCCACGAGAAGCATCAGCGCCTCGCCCTTGCCCGGCGCTTCGGCCAGCGTTGCGGCGGCTGCGTCCGCACCGACGTGGCCGGCAATGCAGGGCAGCATGTAGACACGCGCGCCCGGCGCCAGCTCCAGCGCCAGATCGCGGGCGGGCAGCGTCAGCGCGTCGGAGACGGCGAGTGCAAAGGGCGCGCCGCCCAGCTCCGTCGGGTCGATCCCGAGGAACAGGTGATGCATCACCGGATTGCCGACGAAGGTGGCGTTGAGCACATCGCTGCGGCTCGCGCCGACGTCTGCGACGAGCTTGCCGACAATTGCGTTGATCGCCTCGCGCACGGTGCGGGTGAGATCGGGCAGGCGCGCCGGGTTCATCTGCACATAGGAGACGCGCGACATCAGATCCTCGCCGAAGCGGATCTGCGGATTGGACGTGCCGGCGGAGGACACGGTGCGGCCGGTCGTCAGGTCGCACAGATGCGCGGCGATGGTGGTCGAGCCGATGTCCACGGCAAGGCCGTAGGCGGTGGTCTTCTCGCCGGGCCACAGGCCGATGACCAGCGGCGGCTCGCCGGCGTCGTCATAGAGCGCGGCCGTCACCTGCCACTGTCCCTTGCGCAAGACGGTTTGGACTTTCGCCAGCAGCGGCGGATCGAAGCGCAGGCCGGTAAGGCCGGAGGCCGCTTCAAGCGCCTCGCGCAGGCGGTCGGCATCGCCGCGCGGGGTTTCCATGTCCGGTTCCTCAACCCGCACGGTGACGAGACGAACGGCCGGATCGGGATCGATGTGCCGGATCTCGGCGCGCTTGCGCACGATCTGCCGGTTGGTCTGGGCCTCCGTCGGCACGTCGATGACGAGATCGCCGAGGATCTCGGCCTGGCAGGACAGGCGCCGGTCGCTCGCCAGGCCGCGCAGCTCGGCGTAGCGGCTTTCCTTGTCGGTCGCCGGCGCCAGGTGCCCGGCGGCGCTGGTCAGCCCTTCCTTGGCGAACTGGCCCTCGGACACCGAGCACTGGCACTTGCCGCAAATGCCGCGCCCGCCGCAGACCGATTCCAAGTACACCCCGAGCGCCCGCGCCGCATCCAGCAACGGCGTGCCGATGTCGAACGTGCCGCGCCGGCCGCTGGGCTGGAACACCACGCGGGCGGTGACCTGCGGCGCGGCAGGCGAGGAGGAAGAACCGGGGGCTGGCGTCGGCGGGCTGTCTTTCAAGGTGTCCTCAGAATGCGTTCGGGCGGCGTCAGGTCTTGGTCAGCCGCCGGGTGTTGGCGCACACGCGCTTGGCAAAGGGCTTCACCGCCGCATGCGCGATGGGTTCGGGCTTCAAGGCCGCCGGCTTGCGGCCAAGCGCCACCTGGGTCATCGCACGGGTCGCCTGCAGGGCCATCGCCTGCTGCGCGGCCAGCGTGCCTTCAACCATGGCGGCGGCCTTCTCGCCGATCATGCGGCCCATCTCGGCGTTTTCGCGGGTGGAGCCGGTGGCGGCCGCCAGCATCATCGCCTGCGTGCGCAAGGCGATGACGAGGGGGGCCTGAAACCACAGGCTGGTGAGATCATTGGTGAACTGCTTGGAACGGGACATGGTCACTCCGACCGGCAGCGGTGAGAGGGGCGTATGCCCGGGGCTCACCCCTGCCGCAGGCGAGCCTCGCGTCCACCGCGCCGGCGCGATGCGCCTGCAGCGGGTGCGTCTGGTCCGGCGGGCGCGCCTTCGGCCCCGCCGGGCTTATAGTCGCGATAATTCATGATCCATTCCTGACAGTTGGGGTCATTGCCGGCAAGCACATTCCCGGCGCGCACCATTTCCATCTCCTGCGGCCGGCAGGGGTTCATGATGGCGCTGGTCATGCCGCTGGCGATCACCATCGGGATGAAGGCCGAGTTGATGCCATGGCGATGCGGCAGGCCGAAGGAGATGTTGGAGAGGCCGCAGGTGGTGTTCACCTTCAGCTCCTCGCGCAGCCGGCGCAGGAGGTGGAACACCTGGCGTCCCGCCGTTCCCATCGCCCCGATCGGCATCACCAGAGGGTCGACCACGATGTCGCAGGCCGGAATGCCATAGTCGGCGGCCCGCTCCACGATCTTCTTGGCAACCGCGAAACGCACGTCCGGATCCTCGGAAATGCCGGTCTCGTCGTTGGAGATCGCCACCACCGGCACGTTGTACTTCTTGATGAGCGGCAGGATCGCCTCGAGCTTCTCGTCCTCGCCGGTCACCGAATTGACCAGCGGCCGGCCCTTGGCAACCTTCAGACCTGCTTCGATGGCAGCCGAAACGGATGAATCGATGGACAAGGGAATGTCGACAAGCCCCTGAACGATATCGAGAGTTTTGACGAGGAGCGGCGGCTCCGTCTCGTTCGGATTGACCGCTGTCACGCCGGCATTGATGTCGAGCATCGTCGCGCCGGCGGCCACCTGCGCCAGCGCATCCTTGATCACCGTGTCGAAGTTGCCTTCGATCATCTCGGCCGCCAGCTTCTTGCGCCCCGTCGGGTTGATCCGCTCGCCGATGACGCAGAACGGCTGGTCAAAGCCGATGACGATTTCCTTCGTGGCGGATGCGACAATCGTGCGGGTCATCGGGCAAGCTCCTGTGCGTCAAAAGGGGAAGCGGCCACGGGCCCCCAGGACCCGCGCCGGGACAGCCATTCGGTCGTCTTGGCAAGGCCGCCGAAGGGATAGACATGGATCTGGGCGAGCGGTGTGGCCGGATGCGAGCGTACCCGCGCTTCCAGCGGATCCACCATCGACGCGGGGTCGTAGCCGGTCAGCATCGACACCACGGCACCGCCGCGTTTCTTGAGGAAATTCAGCGAGTTCTCGACGCCAGCGAAAGCGGCGAACTTCAGCAGGGTCGTCATCTTGGCCGGCCCCGCCACGCCCAGATGGACGGGGAAGGTGTTGCCCCAGGCCGTCAGTTCGTCCAGCCAGAGCGCGACACGGTGCGGATCAAACCCGAACTGGGTGACGATGAGAAAACTGGCATCGCTATTGGCGGCGAGCGCGTGCTTTTTCATCAGGAAGTCCCGGATCACCGGAGCCGGAATATCTGGCGCGCCTTCCGGATGGCCGGCGACGGCAATGCTGCGGATGCCGAGCCTGTCGAACAGCCCCGTCTCGACAAGGGCGACGGACGAGGTCAACGGCCCCGGAGTGTCCGTTTCGCCGGCAATCGCCAGAACATCGGTCACGCCGGCCTCCTGCGTCAGGCGCGTGATACGGCGCTCGAAGGCGGCAAGGCTGTCATAGCGCCGGGCCGCCATATGCGGCACGGCCACCAGTCCGGCGTCCTTGACGCGCCGGGCGGCCTCGACGATCTGGTCTTCGGAGCAGTTGCCAAGATCCGTGACATAGACCCGCGTTCCGAGCGGCACGCCCGTCAGCAGGTCGGATTTTTCGCAGACCTGGCGCGGCGACACCTCGGTGGAGGCGGCAAGGCGTCCGGCAGCATTAAGGCGCGGGTCCGGCATTTTGGGTGTTCCTCAGGCTTGCGGCGCCAGGCCGCCAGTGGCCACCAGCGCCAGAACGCGCTCGCGGGGAAAGTCGGCAACAAGCGTCGCCACGGCGCGGTCGGCTTCCGCTTCGAGATCCTCACCGACCTCGACCGGATCGGCGCGGCGCCATTCGGCCAGATAGGCTTCGCTGTCCTTGGCGCCAATGCGCATGGCGGCGGCATCGACGGCTTCTATGAACACCGGCGGCAGTTCCCGGCGGGCACTCTTGCGGCCGGACTTCACCAGCACCTGGGCCGGGATGTCACGCCAGTAAACAACAACGAGCTGCGCCATGGATCTCCTTCCGACTGCTCAGGTGATGATCAATCTTGGCTGAAGAACAGGCAGCAGGACGGCAGAAGACGACACGGCACGGTGTGAAAGCGACGCCGACGGAAAGTACGGGATTCTGCGGAATCGGGCGGTCAACCAGCCCTATCGCCGGACGGTGTGCTCTGCAGGAAGTTGCTCAGCAGACCATAGCCGGTGGCGATGCGCACGAACGGCAGCTTGAGCGTCGCTGCGGCCTGTTCGGCGGCTGTCGTCAGGTCCGCGTCCTCGGTCTGTGCCAGATAGACAAGCCGGGTGTAGTTGCCGAAATAGAGGTCGCGCAGCTCGGGATGCCGGTCAAGGCCGAGCGGCTCGATCACCATTGTCTGAAAGTGGCGGGCAAGGAAATCGGTGAGATAAAAGCTGCCGAGTTGGTCGTCCTCCAGCGCGTCGAAGGCAGCAAGCCCGGCAAAGAAGGCGTAGCAATGCGCGCCGTCGATGCGCCGTGCCTTCGGGTGGGCCGCCAGCACCGTGTCGAGATGCCCGCCGGTGCCGCAATCGGCATAGGCCACCAGCACCTCGTCATAGGCTGCGCCCCGTTCAGCGAGGGCGTCGGCCACCGCCGGTGCGATCCGGTCCGGCGTGTTGTGCAATTGCGCAGGCAAACAATGCAGGTCGAGATGGGAGAGTCCTTGCTGGGCGGTGAGGGCGAGAATTTCCCTCGCCAGCGCGCCGCAGGCCAGCACCAGCACCGAAGGCTTGCGGTCAGGTCCGCCGCCGGGGGCAGCGGTCGCGGCCGGGGTCTGTGCTCCGGGCCGCGCGGCCATGATCTCAGGCCTTGGCCAGCCGGTTGTGCCGGCGGGCGATCAGGTCCTTGGCGGTTTCCACCGCCACGGCGGCGTCCCGGCAATAACCATCGGCGCCAACAGCCTCGCCGAATTCCTCGTTCAGCGGCGCGCCGCCGACGAGCACGATATAGTCGTCGCGGATGCCCTTCTCGACCAGCGTGTCGATGACGACCTTCATGTAGGGCATGGTGGTGGTGAGCAGCGCCGACAGGCCGATGATATCCGGCTTGTGCTCCTCGATGGCAGCCAGATAGTTCTCGACCGGATTGTTGATGCCGATGTCGATCACCTCGAAGCCGGCGCCTTCCATCATCATCGAGACGAGGTTCTTGCCGATGTCGTGGATGTCGCCCTTCACGGTGCCAATGACCATCTTGCCGACCTTCGGCGCATTGGTTTCAGCAAGCAGCGGCCGCAGGATGAACATCCCGGCCTTCATGGCATTCGCCGACAAAAGCACTTCCGGCACGAACAGGATGCCATCGCGGAAGTCGATGCCGACGATGCGCATGCCCTCGACAAGCGCCTTGGTCAGCACCTCATAGGGGGTCCAGCCGCGATCCAGCAGGATGTGGACACCCTCCTCGATCTCTTCCTTGAGACCGTCGTAGAGGTCGTCATGCATCTGGGCGACGAGATCGTCGTCGGAAAGGGCACTGAGATCGATATCGTCGTCCGACATGGGCCATCCGTCATTGCTGGAAAAGCTGTCCCATCACACTGCGTGCGCCGCCCCCTGGCCGCTGTCTCCAATCCGACACGCCGCGCCCTGACTGCGACAGGCTGGCTTGTCGCCTGGGCTCAGCCCGCGCCGACCGCCCGCTCAGAACAACCCCTCGATTTGCCCGTTGGCATTCAGGCTGATGCTGAGGGCGGCGGGCTGCTTGGGCAGGCCGGGCATGGTCATGATGTCGCCGCAGATGGCCACGACGAACCCGGCACCGGCCGACAGGCGCACCTCGCGCACCGGCAGCTCGTGGGCTTCGGGCGCGCCCAGCAGGGTCGGATCGGCGGAGAAGGAATACTGGGTCTTGGCCATGCAGACCGGCAGATGGCCGTAGCCGGCCTCCTGCCAGCGCTCCAGCTGCTCGCGCGCGGCCTTGTCGAACACCACGTTGCCGGCCCTGTAGATGCGCCTGGCGATGGTCTCGATCTTGTCGGCGAGCGGCAGGGCGTCCTCGTAGAGCGGCGCGAAGCGGGCGCTGCCGCCTTCCACCAGTTCCACCACCTTGCGCGCCAGCGCCTCCGTGCCCTTCGAGCCTTCCGCCCAGTGAGTGGAGAGGATCGCCTCGACGCCGAGGCCGGCGCAGAAGGCCTGCACGGCGGTGATCTCGGCGGCCGTGTCGCTGGTGAAATGGTTGAGCGCCACCACCACCGGCACGCCGAAGGACTTGAGGTTCTCGATGTGCCGGCCGAGGTTGACACAGCCGGCCGTTACCGCTGCCACGTTCTCCGCGCCGAGATCAGCCTTGGCGATACCACCGTTCATCTTCAGCGCCCGGACGGTCGCCACCAGCACGGCAACGGACGGCGACAAACCGCCCTTGCGGCACTTGATGTCAAAGAACTTCTCCGCGCCGAGATCCGCGCCGAAGCCCGCTTCGGTCACTACATAGTCGGCCAGCCGCAGCGCCGTGTCGGTGGCGATCAGCGAGTTGCAGCCATGGGCGATGTTGGCGAAGGGCCCGCCATGCACGAGGGCAGGGGTGTGCTCCAGCGTCTGCACCAGGTTGGGCTGGAACGCTTCCTTGAGCAGCACAGTCATGGCCCCGTCGGCGCCAAGGTCCTTGGCCGTGACCGGCGAGCGGTCGCGCCGCGTGCCGACGACGATGCGCCCGAGCCGCTCGGTGAGGTCGTTCAGGTCGCGGGCCAGGCACAGGATCGCCATCACTTCCGAGGCGACGGTGATGTCGAAGCCGGCCTCGCGCGGCACGCCGTTGGCCGGGCCTCCCAGCCCCACCACCAGATTGCGCAGCGCCCGGTCGTTCATGTCCAGCGCCCGGCGCAGGGCAATCCGTCGGGTGTCGATCTGAAGCGCGTTGCCCCAGTAGAGGTGATTGTCGAGCAGGGCGCACAGCAGGTTGTGCGCGGCGGTGATGGCGTGGAAATCACCGGTGAAATGCAGGTTGATGTCCTCCATCGGCACCACCTGCGCATGGCCGCCACCCGCCGCCCCGCCCTTCATGCCGAAGCAGGGCCCGAGCGAGGGCTCGCGCAGGCAGATCGCCGCCTTCTTGCCGATGCGGGACAGGCCATCGCCCAGGCCGACGGTCGTCGTCGTCTTGCCTTCGCCAGCCGGTGTCGGGTTGATTGCAGTGACCAGCACCAGCTTGCCGCGCGGGCGGTCCTGCAGGGTCGCGATGAAGGAAGCCGAGATCTTGGCCTTGGTCTTGCCGTAAGGCTCCAGCGCCTCTTGTGGAATGCCGAGCCGGGCGGCGACCTCCGGCATGGGTTTCAGGGTCGCAGCTCGGGCAATCTCGATGTCGCTGGCCATGGCAGGTTCCGTTGGAATCAGGGGCTCTTGTCGAGCCCCATAGGTAGCCTGCCGCAACGGGTGGGGAAACCGGTTTCGCCGGCAATCCTTTGTGCAGTGCCAAAGGGTTGCCGGCCGAGTGAGGGCGGCATCGGGTGCCGGAGGGGTGGCTTCAGTTCTGGGGTGAACTGGTTTCGACCAGCCGCAGATGCGTCCGTCGTCCCGCCGGGGCCGGTAACGCCGTCCCTAACAGGCGCGCCGAGAGCGCCGTCAGCGGCATCGCGGCCCCGAACAGATAGCCCTGGCCGATGCGGCAGCCGACATGACGCAGCAGATTGCGCTGTTCCTCTGTCTCGACGCCTTCAACCGTGACCTTGATGCCGAGCTGCGAGGCAAGGCCGACCACCGCCTGGATGATCGACAGGGAGTGAGGATCCGAGCCAATCGAACGCACGAAGCTGCGATCAACTTTCAGTTCGTCCCAGTCAAACAGGCGCAAATAGGACAGGGCCGAGTAGCCGGTGCCGAAATCATCAAGCGCGATTGCAACGCCCAGCTGCTTCAGCTTGTGCAACGTGGCGATGCAGCGGTCCGTGTCGGACATGACGATGGATTCGGTCACTTCCAGCTTCAGCCGGGAAGGGGCCAGACCTGTGCGCCCCAGGATTTCCCGAACGGTGTCGACAAGGTCGTCCCGGACCAGTTGTGCCACCGACAGGTTGACCGAGACCTTGACGCCGTCTGGCATCAGCGTGGCCTCTGCACAGGCGCGTTCGAGTATGGCGCGACCCAGTTCGACGACCTTGCCGGAGCTTTCGGCGATCGGTACGAACTCGTCCGGGCCGATGCGTCCGAGGATCGGATGGGTCCAGCGCGCCAGTGCCTCGACGCCTGCGATCCGGCCGGTCTCCATGTCAACCTGCGGCTGGTACTGCGGGGCGATCTCGCCAAGGGCAATGGCGGTGATGATGTCCGCCTCGATCCGGCGCCGACGGGTGAGGTCCGCGCGCATCGTTACATCGAACACCTGAACCGTGCCCTTGCAGCGCGCCTTGGCATGGCTGAGGGCAAGATCAGCATTGTCAGGAAGCTGCAGTGGATCGGGCATTGCAGGTGTCGCGACCGCCACGCCGATGGTGGCCTGGATCACCACCGTGCCATCCGGCAGGCGGTAGGGCTCCGCCAGCGCCCGCCTCAGGTTTTCCGCCTTGTCCACCGCTTCGGATACGCCGTCTTCGACGCGCAGCACCACGACAAATTCGTCCCCGCCGAACCGGGCCGCCGATGCATCCCGCCACTGGCCGACCATGCGGGTCAGCCGGTCGCCGACTGCCACCAGCAAGGCATCGCCTGCCGAATGGCCAAGCGTGTCATTGATGGCCTTGAAGCCATCCAGATCGATGGCAAGAACGGCGACACTGCCCGCTGCCCGGCGCTCGATCTCCAAAACAAAAGCATCATGAAATGCCAGCCGGTTTGGCAACGAGGTCAGTGAATCGTGCCGGGCAAGGAAGGCATGACTTGCAGCGGACTCAGCGACATTCGCATGCGCCCGGCTCAACCAGCGGTTCTGGATCAGCAGGAAAACCACAAGCAGCGTCCCAAGAGACAGGAGTGTTCCGGTAATCCAGGTTTCGACCTCAAGCTTCTGGCGCAAGGCAGATCGGAGGGCGTGGGCCTCGTTCAGGCTAGCGCTATAGGCTTCGCCGCCGATCCGGTCCATGGCCGTGCTGATGGCAACCAGGTCGCGCATGAGCTGGTCGCGCGCCTCGTCGTCATGGATCTGGTCGACAAGTGGCTCCAAGAGCGTCAGGTCGCGAACCAGCCCTTCAAACCGTGCCTCCCGCAGAGGCGAGGAGCCGATGAACTTGCCAAACTCACCGGACCCCCAGGTGTTAAGCCGACCGACAACGATCTGGAAATACAGTTTGGCCTCATCCCCTGCAGCAGCATCTCCGGTCGCGGAAAACCGGGCGACGCGCTCGCGCAGGGACGTGACTTCAAGTCGTCCGTTGAATCCGGTCCAGGCAAGATCATAGCGGTTCGCCTGCTCGACCGTCGACTGATGCGAGACGATCAGATGCGAATAAGCCACCGCTGCGGCTGCAAGACCGAGCACGGAAACAATGGCAAGGCGGCGAACAAGAGTAATCATGATGCTCTGCCTTTCCGGAGCGGGAGCCGTCAGCGTACTGCGATGCTACTGACCTGCCAGACCGACCGGGAATAGTGAACTTCCGTGCGCAGCTCGGGATTGGAGTCAAACGGATAGATCAGGAACAGGGGGCCTTTGTCGGTCACGCTCATGTAGTTGCCATCGCGCTTGAGCGCGAGAACGGCTCCGTTGCGAATGAGGTCTTCAGTCGGAATGTCGACGAAGTACGCATTCAGCGCCGTCACCTCTGTGGTCCCGCCTTGCGCTTTCACGTGCTGCAACAGGCGAGCCACCGCGACCCCTTCAAAGGCCACGGCACCGTCATGCCACGGCGTGGTGGTGGTGATCTTGGCGGATCCCAGAGCCTCCAGCTCTGCAAGGGTGAAGGTCTGGCGCTCTCCCTCGATGTTGCCTTCGACTGTCAGGACGATCGCCTTTCCATCCCCGGCGGCTGCGGGGGTGGCAAGTCCGAGGCACAGGGCGAGGGCGAAAAGCATGCGCAGGATCACGGACATTCGCAGTCTCCATCGCGAAATATCCGGTAAACCTACGCGCCTCCCGCCAAGGGGGGCTGAAATTTTTGCCTAAAATTTTAGACAACTGACGATTTCACGCTACGTCAGTATGGCAAAGCCCCGGCATAGCTGCCGGGGCCCAGCCGGATGATAACCCCTCTATTGTCATCCCGGGCGCAGCGCAGCGGAGACCCGGGACCGGAGAGCCAAGGCCTCTCCGGGGGGCAACTCGACGAAACATAGAGGTCTCGACTCTCCGGTCCCGGCTCGGCGCTGCGCTTGGCCGGGATGACCGCGGTTGAGGTCGTTGTTTATCATCAAGCTCAGCCCCGGCATAGCTGCCGGGGCTTCATCTCGTCGCAAGAAACGCAGGCTGCGTCAGGCCGGGACCGCTGCCTTGGCTGCCTTCGGCTTGGCCGAGCGTGGCTCACGGGTGCCGCCCTGATACGAGTTGCGCTCCTCGGTTGGCGTTGCGGCAAAGCGTTCGCGATAGCACTTGGTGAAATGCGAGGTCGAGGCAAAGCCGCAGGCAATCGCCACATCCAGCACCGCCCGGGATGTGCGGCGCAACAGGTCGCGGGCGGTCTCCAGCCGCAGCTTCAGGTAATACTGACCCGGCGTGCAGTTAAAATGGCGGCGGAACAGACGTTCCAGCTGGCGCGGCGACAGGTTCACCGTCATCGCCAGCTGCTGGCAGGACAGCGGATCCTCGATGTGCATGTCCATGATGCGGATCGCCTCAAGGATCTTCGCATTGGAAATGCCTGTGCGGGCCTCGATGTCGTGGCGCTGGGCGCTCTCGCCGGAGCGCATGTTCTGGTAAAGCGCCACTTCCGCCACTTCATGCGCCATATAGGCGCCATGCTGGATGGCGATCAGGCGCAGCATCATGTCCAGTGAGGCCATGCCGCCGGCGCAGGTGATGCAGTTCCGGTCGATCGAAAAGATGTCTGAGGACACCTCGACGCCTGGAAACTCTTCGCGGAAGGAGCGCAGGTTCTCCCAATGCAGGGTACAGCGGCGCCCCTCAAGGAGCTGATAGCGCGCCAGCAGATAGGCCCCGGTGCAGATCGCGCCGAAGGTGCGCCCGCGCGAGTTCAGCTTGCGCAGCTTGACACCGAGTTCCTTGTCGAGGGGCAGCCGCTCCACATCGATGCCGGTGCACAGCAGCGTGATGTCGGCATCCTCGAGGTCGCGGATGCCGTGCTGCACGGCAATCTGGCAGCCGTTCGATGCTGTCACGGGCAAGCCATCGAGCGAATAGGTGGTCCAGCGATAGAAGTCGCGCCCGATCAGACGGTTGGCGAGGCGCAACGGCTCGACCACGGATGAAAAGGCGATCATGGAAAATCTGTCGAGGACGACAAGCGCGATGGTCTGGCCATCCGCTTCCGCCCGCAACGCCTGCGGTCGTGTGCTGGACATGGTGTCCTTAGGTCCTTGCTCTGGAATATTCTTGTTGTTTGTTTTGAGATATGAGGCGTGAGAGGCCGGTTTCTGTCAATGGGGATCGCGCGGCGTGGCAGCAGGATCCACACGGCCGGTTAATCCTGGCCCTTGCCACAGCTCGAACCGCTGTCCTCAGGCAAATTTTTTTAAGCAACCGCCGCTTTGCAGGTCGCAAGTTGCTTCATATCAAGGCGGCATAAGTGGTAGGTGATACACAACAATCGCCAGCCGCCAGGCCCCGCCGCCCGTGGGAGCGCCCGGCAGCCATGCCTCACGACCCGCCGGCAGTGCCTCCGGCACAAGAGACTGGACCGACATGAACGCTCTTGCGACCCCCGCCGACCTTGAAGCCGCCGTTGCCGGCAGTGCCTTCGTGCAGGAAGTGACCGAAGTCACCCACTACACGGACCGGCTGTTCAAGTTCCGCACCAAGCGCCCGGCGAGTTTCCGTTTCCGCTCCGGTGAGTTCGTGATGATCGGTCTCCTGATCGACGGCAAGCCGCTGTACCGCGCCTATTCCATCGCCAGCCCGTCCTGGGACGAGGAGCTTGAGTTCTTCTCGATCAAGGTGCCGGACGGCCCGCTGACCTCGCATCTGCAGAAGATCCAGCCGGGCAATGCCATCCTGATGAAGAAGAAGCCGACCGGCACGTTGGTCAATGATGCGCTGACCCCGGGCAAGCGCGTCTACATGTTCTCCACCGGCACCGGCATTGCCCCCTTCGCCAGCCTCATCCGCGACCCGGAGACCTACGAGAAGTTCGACCAGGTCATTCTGACACACACCTGCCGTGAAGTTGCAGAGCTGCGCTATGGCGAAGAACTAGTCGAGGCCACGAAGAATGATCCGCTGATCGGGGAACTGGCCCAGGAAAAGCTGGTGCACTACACGTCCGTGACCCGTGAGGATTTCCCGCGTCAGGGCCGTATCACCGACCTGATGGCCAGCGGCAAGCTGTTCACCGATCTCGGCGTCCCGCCGATCGATCCGGCCATCGACCGCGGCATGATCTGCGGCTCGATGGAAATGCTGAAGGATACCAAGGCCCTGCTGGAGCAGTTCGGCCTGACGGAAGGGGCCAACAACAAGCCGGCCGAATTCGTCGTCGAGCGCGCCTTCGTCGGCTGACGACCACGCCATCGACTGCCGTAACACGCGGGCAAAGGACGTCCGACCCCGATCAGGGCCGGACGATGAAGGCGGGTACCCTGTAATTCGGCAGCTTCTGCAAGCGCAAGGGCCGGTCCCGCAGAAAGTCGTCGATGACCTCAGTGGCTCCCGCGACGGCTGTATAGTCGTCGATGACGATCAGCCCGCCGCGCACGACCCGGTCGAACAGCAGCTCCAGCACGAAGCGGGTCGGTTCGGCCACATCCATGTCGAGATGCAGCAGCGACAGACGCAGCTCCGGCCGACTTTCCAGATAGCGGGGCAGGGTGTCGAACACGTTGCCTGCAACAAGCTCGACGTTTGCAAAGCCCTTGGCAGCAAGTATCCGCCCCAGTTCGTCACGCGACAGGCCGTCTCCGGCGCCTTCTTCGAACCGCGCTACAAAAGTGCGGTCAGCCGCATTGGCAAGGCCTTCTGACGGAAACTTGCCGAAAGCGTCGAAGCCGACGATGCGCCGGGACTGCTCGGTTTCCAGTAGCGCGCGAAACTGGGCAAAGCGGATCAGCGACAGGCCCTTGAACACCCCGAACTCGAACACGTCGCCCGGAAGATCGACAATGCGGCGGTACAGTTCGTAATGTGCCAGCAGCTTGTTGAGACGGGTTTGGTCGGAGAACCAGTAATAGCCGTTCTCATAGTCCCACACCTTGTCCCGCGAGAGCCCGCAGATCGTGTCAACTGGTTCGGTCATGGTTTTCAGGCCCTCGTTCAACCCGGACGCCGCCTGGCGCACCGCCTGTCAGGATGGTTCTGCGCTCAGCTGTCACCGTAGAACTGCTTTTGCAGCGGCACGGTCCAAAATGCGTCCTGCGCCAGGATTTCCACAAACCGCGCCGCCGAATGCCCCTGCCCGAAACTGCGGTCTGAGGCAAAGCGCTGGCCCCAGCGCGTGGACAGAAACTCCTCGATGCGCGGCCGGTCGAAGGCGGAGGCTTCGGTAATGGTCGGGGCGGCCGAGCGATTGAGCTGGCGCGTGCCGATATTCAGGCTCGGGATGCCGAGGAAGGGGGCTTCGCGGACACCGGCGCTTGAATTGCCGACAATTGCCGCAGCGTTCTTCATCAGCTCCGAGAAATAGGCAAAGCGCATGTTGGGCAGGTGCCGGAAGCGCGTGGGGTCTAGCCGCTCGATCTCGGCAAAGATGTCTTCCGAACCCGGATCATTGTTCGGTGAAATCACGACAAAGCACCGTCCGCTGTCCGACAGCGCGGCAAACAGGTTGGCCGCCTGCGCGCCGATGCTGTCCCGTTCCGATGTCACCGGATGGAACACGGCAATGCCATAGTCAGGGAAGGGGATATCATAGCGCTGCCGGACCTCATCCAGGCTGACCCCGGAGGGGCCGCGATGAAAGTCCAGCTCCGGCGAGCCGATGTTGAATACCGCGCGCGGGTCCTCGCCAAGCGACAACACCCGGGCGCGGGCAGCATCGGAACTGACGAAGTGATAGGTACACAGCTTCGTGTTGCAGTGCCGGTAGACCTCGTCGATGGTGCCCGACACCTCGCCGCCCTCGATATGCGCGCAGCGGATGTAATTGGTGGCCGAGACGAGCGCCCCTGCCAGCGCCTCGATCCGGTCGCCATGCACGATGGCAAGGTCTGGCCGGTGTTCGTGCACCCAATCGGACAGGCCGAGGATGGTCTTGGACAGGATGATGTCCTGCGGATCGCCGATGCGCTGGTTGATGAACTCCGCCGTCAGCACCCCGTCGAGCCGCTGCACCTCGAACCGTGTCGCGCCGTAGCGGCGCAGCATGTGCATGCCGGTCACGAAGAACGTGACATCATGCCCGGCATCGCGCGCGGCAATGGCCAGTGGCTCCAATTTGCCGAAGTCAGCGCGGGTTCCGGTCAGGAACATCAGCTTCCGTCCCATGCGGATCTCCCTTGCATCAGGTGTCGAGATCGCACCAGCGCAGTTGTTCGTTGCGCTTGCGGGCGATTTTGAGCCTTCGCCCGACGACGTCGTCGAACCGGCTCACCGGGATTTCGCCATTGCCGGGACGCCGCGCCCAGATGTCGGCCTCGGTGATCACATGGCCTGCGGCAAGGTCGCGGTCGGCAACAACCGAGCCCCGGGCGAAACGGTAGACATCCTCTTCCGGCGTCGTGCGCTGCTTTTCGTTATGCAGTGCGATGTGGATCTCGCGCGACCGGTCGATGAGAAACCGCAGTTCTGCCGGGTCCATCGAACAGGAAATATCAGGCCCCTTGCGATAGCGTGTGTCGGTGAAATGCCGCTCCAGGATCGAGGCGCCAAGCGCCACGGATGCCAGCGCCATTTCCGGCCCGATGCTGTGGTCGGAAAAGCCGACGACGGCGCGCGGGAACGCTGCCATCAGATCCTTCACGCCTTTCAGCGATACGATCTCCGGCGGCGAGGGGTAAAGATTGGTGCATTCCAGCAGGGCATAGTCGATGGCCGCCTTGTCGAGGATCTCGACGGAGGGACGGATGCTTTCCAGCGTCTGCATGCCCGTGCTCATGATGATCGGTTTGCCGAAGCGGGCAATATGCCGGATCAGCGGCAGGTGATCGCATTCGCCGCTGCCGATCTTGAACGCCGGCACGTCGATGGAGGCAAGAAAATCGGCGGCGGCGCGGGAGAAGGGCGTCGAGATGTAGATGACCCCGAGGCTCTCGGCATAGGCCTTCAGTTCCTTTTCCGCTTCCGGCGGCAGGGCGCAGCGGCGCATCACTTCAAAGATCGACACATCGGCATTGGGCGGGAAGATGCTCTTGGCCTCTTCCGTCATCTCGTCTTCGACAAAATGAGTCTGGTGCTTCACCATCTCGCAGCCGCTCCGCGCCGCCGCCTCAACCATTGCCTTGGCCACATCCAGGCTGCCGCCGTGATTGATGCCGATTTCGGCAATGACGAGCGGGGGATGCTGAGGGCCAATCTCCCGGTGGGCAATCTTCATGCCGGTCATGCGTCGGTGTTTCCGTTGTTGCTCAGGATGGCGCTGCAGCGGGCAAGATCGGCAGCGGTATCGATATCTTGCGCCTCGTCTTCGGCAATGGGAAGCACATGGATGGCCTCCACGGCATAATCGCCCGCCGCCAGGAAGCGCCCGGCATCGAAGACATAGAGCGCCCCGTTCGGCCGCACGACCTCCGGCAGGCTCTGGCGGTTGGCAAAGCAGTAGTCCGGCTTGACCAGCGGCACGAAGCGCTGCCCGTCGAGCAGGCCCCATTTGAGCACGCTGCGCTCGGCCGGCGACACGCTCATCACCATCGAGGCGCCGGACCGGGCAAACAGCTCAAGACCCTGGCGGATCGTTTCCGGCCGGCGCAAGGGCGATGTCGGCTGCAGCAGCACCAAGGTGCCCTCGCTGAGCCCGGCCTTCGGCAGGAGGTCCAAAAGCACGGCACCCATCGGCGTGTCGTCGCGGGCCAGCTGCTCGGGCCGGTGATGCAGCGTAACCCCGTCGGGCATCTGGCTCTGAAGGATTTCGGCCATGTCGGTGGTGACATGGATGTCGGTGATCCCGGCCGCCAGCGCGGCGTCGATGCTGTGCCGGTAGAGCGGCTTGCCGGCGAGCTGGGCGATATTCTTGCCCGGAAGGCCCTTGGACCCCGCACGCGCTGGAATGATTGCGAAAATCCGGCCCTCCGGTAGGGCTGAGGCGGCGCTGGCCATGCTCAGAGCCCGAGCCGTGCCAGGCGCGCGGCCGGATCCCATTGCGTATCCCGCCAGGTTTCCAGCCGCTGTACCAGGCCAGGGACCACGGTCACCACCGGTTCACCCTGCGGCACCACAGTGTAGCTGAAATCCTGGTACCAGGGCGTCGTCTCGCGGCCAAACAGGAAGTGCGGTTGATCCTGGCCGAAGGACCAGCATGGCACGGCGTGGCTGCCGGCGAGGTCTGCAACGCTGGTGTTGGCGGAGATGATCAGGTCGCAGCAGCCTGCCAGCGCCGCCGCATCGACGAGATTGTTGAACTTGTCGACATCCTCGAAGGGCAGGAAATTCGCACCGCGTCCCTTGATCAGGAAGTCCAGCTCCCGCTCGATGGAAATATACTGCAGATTGACGAAGACGATATCCGGCGTTTCCACGATCGGCGCAAATTCGGGGGCCGAAAGATAGCTCTTGGCCCGGGCCGGAGCCAGGTTGCGCGAGCGCCAGGAAACCCCGACCACCGGCTTCTCCCGCGCACCTGGAATGCGCTCATGGAACTCCCGCGCCCGTTCGACATTGATCCGGTAGACTGGGTGCTGCGCCTTTTTGAAGTCCTCGAAGGTCGGGCGCAGGAAATGCGTGAGGTCCGACAGGCAGATCTGGCAGTCATAGTCATGCTGCGTCGCGTTGAGCGTGAGGGACTCGAAGGTCGCCAGCCGCACGGTCGCATCCGGAAAGCTGAGTTCGAAGGGCCCCAGCAGCTTCTGGCTCAGTTCGATGATGACATGACCGGCCTGCGCGATGATCTCCGGCACCATCGTGCCGCTGCGGATGGCGTCGCCGACGCCCTGGTCATTCCACAGCATGATGGTCTTGTTGGAAAGGTCCGAGCCGTCCCACTCCGGCTGTTCGAAATTGCGGCACAGGGTCGAGGACAGGCCGGTGCGGAACCGGGCTTTCGCCAGCTTCCATCCCAGTTCCAGGTTGCCCAGGCCGAGATAGGCGAGCGACATGTTCCACTCGGCGGTCGGAATGTCTTCCGCCCAGTTGGCGCGGGCCTTGGCGAGGGCGTCGATGGCCTCCTTCGACCGCCGCATGGCCTGGTAGATAACGCCCAGCGTGACGAGCCGCCCCGGATTGTTCGGCTGCGCTGCGACCGCTGCCTCTGCATAGGGCAGGCCGAGGTACGCATCGCCTGTCTTGAAATACAGCCGGGCCAGTTCATGGCTGATGTCGCTGTTCTCGGGGAACAGCTTGTGCGCAGCCAGAAGTTCCGGCTCGGTCTCCGCGAATTGCTCCAGCTCGAACCGCGCTCTGGCCCGTTGGACCCAGGCTTCCGAGTTGCCCGGATCGAGCTGGACGGCCATTTTGAAGAACTCCAGCGCCTTGCTGTGATCTTTCCGGTCGCGCAGGATGACGCCGTAGTTGCGATAGGCATCGGCGTAGGTCGGCTGATCCTGGATCAACTGCAGCAACTCGGCTTCGGCTTCGTCCTCCCGCCCGAGCTTGGTCAGCGAAATGGCGCGCAGGTTGCGCGCTTCGGGGAGGCTCGGGGAGAAACTCAGTGCCTTGTCGGCAACGACCAGGATCTCGTCCGGCGTGGTCTCGGGCAGGTCTGAAAGGGCGCGGGCGAGGTTTGCGTAATAAGGTCCTCTGTCGGGGGCCAGCGCGATGGCCTTGCGGATGAACTCGACGGCACGTTTGGGAAAGCCCAGCTGCCGATAGGTCACGCCGAGAAGGTTGTTGGCATCAGCCGAGGCCGGGTTCTTCTTCAGGACCGTCTTGTACAGGCGCTGGGCCTTCTCGATCTCGCCAGCCTGCTGCAGCGCGAGGGCCTTGCGCAAGGTTTCGAGGGTACCGGCTGCGGCCGACTTCACGTTCATGCGGGCTCCGGACAGTCTGGTGCAAGGAATCAGTCAGGCCGATCTTAGCAAGAAATGCCGGTCCGGTGCGCGGCATTGCCCGCTGTGCCCCAGCCAGTCCTCATGCGGCCCGGTTTGCGGCCCTGCGATCCGGTCCTGAGTAACCGCCGTCGGTTCCCTTCCTGCAATCGAGAGCGCCGGAGCGCAGTTCGACGAAAAACGCGCGGACATCTTCTGCGATCTGGGCGGAGCAGGCTTTCAGGTTGTCTGCGGAGACGAGGAAGTCACGGGCGACTGCGCCTGTCGCATTGATGGTGGTGCTGACCCGGGCGACATTGCCGGACAGGGTGGTCGAACCGGTCGCCGCACTCTGGATGTTGGAGGAAATGTCGCGCGTGGCCGCACCCTGTTGTTCCACTGCGGCGGCAATCGAGGCTGTCATGTTGTCGACGGATCTGACGGTTTCAGAGATCGCATTGATGGACTTTACGGCGTTCTGTGTTGCTCCCTGAATGGCAGCGATCTGGGAGGCGATTTCCTCCGTTGCCTTCGACGTCTGTGTCGCCAGTTCCTTCACCTCGGCCGCAACGACGGCAAACCCGCGACCAGCTTCGCCGGCCCGGGCTGCCTCGATGGTCGCGTTGAGGGCGAGGAGATTGGTCTGTTCGGCGATGGCCTGGATCAGGCTGATGACATCGCCGATCCGCTGTGCCGATTCCGACAGCTTGCCGACTTCGCTCGATGTCCGGTCCGTTTCGTCATTCGCCCGCCGTGCCACATCGGACGCACCCGAAATCTGCCTCGAAATTTCATGGATAGAACTTGAAAGCTGCTCTGTTGCTGCGGCGATTGTCTGGATGCTGGCCGTTGTCTGTTCCGAGGCGGAGGAGGCAGAAAGGGCCTCTTCCATGGCGACAGAGGACTGCGACGACAGCTCGGTCGCCTGGGTGGTCACTTTTGTCGCGCTCTGGTCAACGGTTGCCATGGACAGTTCAACCTTCTGTTTGAACGTATCGATGGCGGAGCCGATCTGCCTTGACTGCTCCTCCCGCTGCTCCATCAGGACCTCCTGATAGGTCGAGATCGCGAAGTCGAGGTCCATCATCACAGCTTTGTTGAGGGCGACAAGCTGCCGGTTGGCCCGGGCGGTGGAAAAGCGGTTGCGCTTGAGCACCAGGCCGACAAGCTCGTTGAGCACATACTGGTAGCCCGCAATGTACCACTTGGGCTCCAGGCCGATGCGCACATGCGCGCGGCCGATCCGGCCGATGCTTTCGACATATTGCAGGTCGAAGTTTCCCGAGAACAACCGCGCCCAATGGGTGGCCTGCGCGGTCTTCAACTGGCTGTCCCGCGTGCCGATCAGCCGGGCCATGGTCGGGTCTGCCTTGACATGTGCGTAGAAGCCGTCGAGCACAACCGGGAGCGCTTTCTCGACGATTGGCCACAACTGGCGCAGGATCTCTTGTGTGTTCTGGTCGATGCGCGCAAATCGCAGTCTTGACGTAACGTCGTAGGAATATGCGCTCATGATGCCCTCGTGTTTAATGCCGTAAGGGGATCTTGAGTTGTGGTTGTAAATTAGACGTTAACCTGATGTCTCGGACGTCGAAATCGTAAGGAAAACGGTAAAATTTGCTTTGAAAATCCAAGAAAATATTACGTAATTAATTTCGGCATTGCGAGAAGTGCGAATGTCTTTTCCGCGATCTGGTGCTTTTGCATCGCAAAATTTGACGATCATGAAAACTATCACGACATCGGCTACGCACGACTACGGATCGCTGCTGTTAAGCATAGCGTTCATGCGCGGAACGCCTTGATTCTCCCGGCGCAGGCCGGTGCGCCATCCCGCGGATGCCGGTCATGATGGCAATCCAATGCGGCGAGAACAGACGTCAGCACCCGCCCATGCGGTTCAAGTGAACCGGGGGCCTGTCCGTAAAGTGGCGCTAAGTCTTTGAAGGGAATGGTGGGCGATGCAGGGATTGAACCTGCGACCTTTCCGGTGTGAACGGAACGCTCTCCCGCTGAGCTAATCGCCCGCGCCGCTTGGGCTGGTGGCGGGTTTCTAAGCGATCTCAGGACGTTGCGCAATATGGGGGGCTGACATTTTTCTGACATTCTGAACGCCGTCCCGCCCCGCGTTCTGAACTCTGTTCCAGTTTCGTCCGATCTTCACACCCGTCTCCAGCCGGAATATGAAGCGTTTGGAGGTGGTTGGGGTCGCGGCGTGCCTTGCGGTGAGGGCTGTGGATGAGCTGTGACAAAATGCTCGGGCGATCTGTGTTCGATGGCTTTTGAAGCCTGGTCGCTGCCGCTGCGTTTGTTCAGGAAGTTTGAGTTGGCAAGGCTTCCTTTCTCTAACTTGCTCTGTGTTGTTTGTGTTTGCGGTTGTCATGCTGCAGGGAATCGGCAGAAAGTTGTACTGCTTCAGTATGGGGGAAAGCAGGCATGCCCGATCAAGAGGCCTTTGTAATCCGAAACGAGGACGATCTTTTCCAGTTACTGGAACGTGTAACGAATGACGATGCTGGCGCCATAGGACCAGAAGATGTCCGGTTTGATGGATTTCCTCATCTGAAAATCGTTCTCCAGGGCGAGGATTTTAATGGAGGTATTCCAACAAGGATTATGCCGGGTCTGCTCGCCCTGCAGAAATCTATTGATCAGGCATACGCATTAACAGCAATCGGTGAACCGCGCCCGCTAACAAAAGAAGAGCGCAAAAAGACCGAAGTTGTTGTATACATCCACAAGGGTTCTAGCGAATTCGTTGCTAAGCTCTGGGATACTTTCAACATAATGCTGAAGACCGCGACAGCGAACATGACCGGTGCACAAGCCCTCGCAGCTATTCTCGGCTTCGCAGCCATTGCGGGGCTGAGCTTCTACATGCGTGCCCAACTCAGTGCCAAAGCTGCGGCGAAGGAGTTGGAAACAAAGCTCTTGCTTACTCAGGAAGAAACCAAGCGCTTTCAGATGGTTGCCGATCTTGCGAGGCAAAACGGTGCTTTGCATGCCGCCAAAGAAGCGCTTGAGGATGCCAACGCCAAGTTTATTAATCGCCTTGAAGGCGAAGATAAAATCATGTTTGACAACGGTTCTTCTTTGGATGGGCAAATGGCAAGGAAAATTGTCAGGAACACGCCTGAAGAACCTGTCGAAGCTCGTATGGATGGGCTCTATCGCATTCTCTCTGTTCAGTCAGGGGCGGTTAGGTCTGGTTATAAAGTTCAAGTTGAACCTGCTGATGGCGGAGAGCCTGTCATGGTTGATATCCCGGATGGGACTTTGACCGAGGAACAGGTTCTTAGCTTACAGCGAGGGGAGTGGGAAAAGGAGCCTTTGTACATGGAGATCAATGTGCGAAGGCGAGGAGAGAAGGTACTAAAGGCAACCCTTTCTTTCGCAGGGCTTCGCACTTGAGGTCAATTTGCGCATGTCCGCCGCGTCGTAGATGCGTCTATGCTTGAACGAATAGAGGTGCTCATGCAGAGAACAGATCGGATGCCTACGCCCGAGGAGTTCGCGTTGAATGTTCTGAAGCAACGCGACCGGGCGGCCGAAATACTGGAAGATTTAAGAGACAGCGGGTCTGCCAGAGACGTCAGATCAATGGAAAAAGTGGTCAATCGCTACGACAAGATGATTACCGACTATGGATTGAGGCGATACTAAGTCCGGGTCTGAATTCAAAAGGTTTTTCGCAGGCTCGGTGGCCGTAGTCCTCACCCCTGCCCAAGCCTGGGGGCGCGGCGCTTGAGCGTGGCGCCCATGACGCGCTGGTCGGTGAGCTTGGCATAGCGGCGGTAATTGGTGCCGGTCTTGCGCGCTGTCAGGCCGTTGCCCGTTCCGTGCCCCGGCACAGTGCCTCCACAGCGTCGGGAAGCTCGGAAAAATGCGAGATGACCCGGTCAGGTCCAAGATCCCGGACAGGAACATTGGCATAGCCGAAGTCGACCGCAATGACGGGGAGGGAGGCTGAACGGGCAGCGGCGATATCCGTCGCCGTGTCGCCGATCATCACGGAGCCGACAGGCTCGCCGCCAGCACGCCGGATCGCCCCGAGCACCGGACGTGCATCCGGTTTCGGCTGGGCATAGGTGTCGCCGCCGATGATCGAGCCGAAGAGGGGCGTCAGGCGCAGTTCATCGAGCAGCAACCGGGCAAGCGCTTCAGCCTTGTTGGTGCAGATTGCCAGACGCCAGCCGTCGGAACGGAGCGTTTCAAGCGCCTCGACAGCGCCCGGATAGGGCCGGCTGACGACAGCGATGTTGCTGGCATAATGGTCGAGAAACAGCGCCCGCATCGGCGTCAGCTGGGCATCATCCGGGGCAATGCCATTGTGCTCCAGCCCGAGCCGCAGCAGGGGCAGGGCGCCGAAGCCGGCATGCGGGCGTGCGATCTCTTCCGGGACAGGCTGGTGGCCGTGCAATTGCAGCGTTGCATTCAACGCGCCGACAAGGTCGCCGGCTGTATCCACAAGGGTGCCGTCAAGGTCAAAGACAAGCACTGTCACGGCTCTCTCCTTCTGGATCGCGCCTTTGGAGCAATAGGCGAGCCGCTGCCGGGGCGCAACCCCGACGATCTGCTGACCTGTCATGGTCAGGTCAGAGCCGGTACGCCGTGCGCAGACCACCCCAGTGCCGGCCAGCCACGGTGATCGGCACATCCACTTCCTGCATCCAGACGACATTTCCGTTGCCCATGTCGCGGGCATAGGTCTGGATCAGCACAGGGCGGGAGTTGCGTGCAGCGCTCAAGCCGGCCCGGTCGTCGAAGATGCGGCGGTTGCGGCAGTTGGCGGCGTTCCAAGCAGGGTCACCGGGCTTTTGCGGCTTGGAATAGACCTTGTTATGCACCGGCAGATAGCCGTTGCGGTCAACGGCCGCGCAAAAGGCCATGGATGGCTCGCTGCTCAGCAACGGCTCCAGGATGCCGGGCAGGACTTCTTCCAGTCGCGCCAGCGCCCGGGTTTCGAATTGTTGCGGGTTGGTGCCGGCAATCGGCTTGTAGGTTGTGTCGAACAGGTCGGACGGGGTCAACTTGCGACTGTCAAGCAGGCCCTGCATGGCAGCACTGATCCGGGCCGCTCCGTCCTTGGCCTTTTGCACGGCGGCCGCATACTCGCCCTGAAGCCGGGCGATGCGCTTGTCGAGCGCGTCGCTGGTGGCGGCGTCCATCTTGAGGAACTTGCAATGCAAGCCGTTGTCGGAGCGGTTGACGACCTGCAATTCCATTTCCCCGAGCCCGTCCAGCACGAGACGCGCTTCAGCCGGGAAGGGAACTTTTTCGAGGCCTTCCGGCTTCAGAAGCACGCCGGCATGGGAAATATCGCGGGTCTCGATGCGGTGGGTTTCGCCGCGGATGAGCAGCCGGCCGCTGATGCGGGCCGGCAGCCGGTCCTCGACTCGCCGGTCGCCAATGGAACTCTGGCGCACCATTATGGTGAAGCGCGGCCCCAGCCCGGCGGCGGCTTGCGCCATCTTTGCAGCGGCATCCATGGCCTGGCTGCCGCTGCCCTCGGCCCGTGCCGTCGCAGTTTCGATGTCGCCGATCCGGCTTGCCACCTGCTGCACGAAGCGGGCGGTTTCTTCAGCGCGTTCGTTGATCTGGTGTGTGGCACCGAGCTGTTCGCTGACGGCCAGTTCGACATCGGCAAAGGTGGGGCGCAGCTCCCCGATCATGTCGATGATCCGGCTCACCGACTTGATGCTCGCTTCCGCAGAGGCCTGCAGCCGGTCGATGTTCGACACGATGACATCAGTCGCCTTCTGCGTCTCCACCGACAAGGCCTTGACCTCGCTGGCAACGACCGCAAAGCCCTTGCCGGCTTCCCCGGCCCGTGCAGCCTCGATGGTGGCGTTCAGTGCCAGCAGGTTCGTCTGCTTTGCCACATCGGAGATCAGGCGGACGACATTGGCGATGTCGCCGATCGCTGATTTAAGGTCCAGCACCCCGGCATTGGCCTCATCGGCCACGGTACGGGCGTTTTCAGACAATTGCGTCGAGCGTTCCACCTGGCTGCTGATCCGGCCGGAGGCGGCGGCCAGTTCCCCGATGGATGCGGCAAGTTCTCCCGCATTCTGGGTGGCGATGGTCGCCTGGTCGCGCAGCTCCGCCCCATCGCGGCGGATCCCTTCCAGGACCGAAAACTGTTCTGAAATCTGATGCTTGAGGTCTTCCGCCTGCTTGCCGATCGCTGTCGCAGCGGCATTCAGGTCAGACTCGATGGCATCAAAGGTATGTTCAGCCTCGATCCGTTGCTGCTCGGCGTTTTCGGCGCTGTCCGGCGTTTGCATTACGCGGCCGGACTCTTCTGAGGCATTCTGTGCTGCAACGGCAACGTCGCGTGACTTCCGAATTCGCTTGAGAAGGAAGGCCATGGTTGAGGATCCGGATCGAGGAATACTGCAATTTTACATTCTGGGTCGTTGTTCTTTAGGGAGAGTTAAGAGACAGCCCCTGTTTGCATAGCCTTTAGGCAAACATGGCCCGCGCCAGATCGTCTTTGCCCTGTTCGGCCGTGCATGCTAAGCAGCGCCAACACACCGGCGTCCGGCCGGGACCTGCGATCAAGAGGTGACCATGAGCGACGACTGGAAGCGTCTGGCGGCGGAAGCTGCCCTGCAGGAGGTCCGCTCCGGAATGAAGATCGGCATCGGCACCGGATCGACCGCCGAACATTTCGTGCGCGCCCTCGGCCGCGCTGTTGCCGACGGCCTCGAAGTGACCGGCGTTCCGACGTCCGAACGCACGGCTGCCCTTGCGCGCGAGCTGGCAATCCCGCTCTCTACTCTGGACGAGATCCCGGAACTGGACCTCACCATCGACGGCGCTGACGAGATCGATCCGCAATTGCGCCTGATCAAGGGCGGCGGCGGCGCGCATCTGCGGGAAAAGATCGTGGCGGCGGCCTCTGGCACGCTGGTTGTCATTGCCGACCACACCAAGCTCGTTCCCGTTCTGGGCAAGTTCCCGCTGCCGATCGAGGTCGCTCCCTTCGGGCTCGGCGCCACACGCAAGGCGTTGGAAGCTGTCCTCACCCGCCACAACCTGCCGGCCACCCTGTCGATGCGCGGTGGCACTGACCATCCTTTTGTCACAGATGGCGGTCACTACATCCTCGACGCCGCCCTCGGCGCGATCCCCGATCCGGACCAGCTGGCAGCTGATCTGGTTGCCATACCGGGTGTCGTGGAACATGGCCTCTTCATTGGACTGGCGGGCAAAGCCTATGTTGCCGGTCCCGATGGTGTCCGCACGGTGACGGCCGCCTGAGGGCTCTGATCGAGCCCCGGGCAGGTGACCCCTGCGACCCGGTTACTTTTGAGCACTGGAGTTTGACGATGAAACTGATCCCCACCCTCAAGGCCCTGCCGATGCTGGCGGCCGCGATTGTCGCCGGCGGTCTGACCATGCCGATGGCCAGCGCCCAGGAACTCTCCGAGGCCCATCTTGCCGCCGCCCGCCGCGCCGTTCTGGCCGCTGGCGCCCTGCAGAGCTTCGATGAAATTCTGCCGATCCTGGCCGAGCAGACCAAGACCATCTTCATCCAGTCCGATCCGTCCGTGACGCCGGTGATCGAGGAAGTCACCAGCGAAGTGGCTCTCAATCTGGCTGATCGCCGTCCAGACCTGAACAAGGTCGTCTACGAGGTCTGGGCTCGCCGCCTGACCGAGGAAGAACTGACCCAGATCGGTGATTTTTACGAAAGCCCGATCGGTAAGAAGCTAACCGAACTCGGACCGCAACTGACCGCGCTGTCCATTGGCGCTGCGCAGCAGTGGCAGGACGAAATCTCCATCGAGATGGTTCGCGCTGTTCGCACCGAGCTGGAAAAGCGTGGCGTGGTCAAGCAGTAAGGCATCGCCTTCCCTTCGAACGGCCCCGAATTCCGGGGCCGTTTGTGTTTGGAGGGGTTGAAGGCGGACGGCATCCGGACGACATCAGGTGAAACAACGGCAGGACACGGACATGAGCGATTTCGACTATGATCTCTTTGTCATCGGCGGCGGATCGGGCGGTGTACGCGCGGCCCGCATCGCAGCCACCCATGGTGCGCGCGTCGCCATTGCCGAGGAATACCGCTACGGCGGCACCTGTGTCATTCGCGGCTGTGTACCGAAGAAACTGTTCGTCTATGCCTCCCGCTTTTCGGAGGAGTTCGAGGACGCCGAGGGCTTTGGCTGGCACGTTGGCGAGCGCAGTTTCGACTGGTCCCGCCTGATCGCCGGCAAGGACAAGGAAATCGCCCGGCTCGAGGGCATCTACCGTCGCAATCTGGAGCGCACCGGTGTCGAGCTGTTCGACAGCCGCGCCGTGCTCGAAGGCCCGCACACGGTGCGCCTCACGGCCAGCGACCGGATCATTTCCGCCCGCTACATCCTCATTGCCACCGGAGCCACGCCAAATGTCGATCCGGATCTGCCCGGCGGCGAGCATGTCATCACCTCGAATGAAGCCTTCCACCTGGCCGAAATGCCGAAACGCGTCGTTGTGGCTGGCGGTGGGTATATCGCCGTCGAGTTTGCCGGCATCTTCAACGGCCTCGGCGCCGAGACGACGCTGATCTATCGCGGCGAGGAAATCCTGCGCGGCTTTGACGATGACATGCGCAAGGCCTTGCATGAGGAGATGGAAAAGAAGGGCATCCGCATCCTCACCCATGACGCCTTTGTTGCCATCGAGAAGGCGGCGGATGGTTCGGTCATTGGCACCACTCGCAAGGGCGAGACGCTGGCTGCCGACCAGATCCTGTTCGCCATCGGCCGCCGCCCAAACATTGCTGGTCTCGGCCTTGAGAAGGCAGGTGTCGAGGTGACGGATGGCGGTGCGATCCGCGTCGACGCCGCCTCCTGCACCAGTGTTCCCTCGATCTACGCCGTCGGCGATGTCACGGACCGGGCCAACCTGACCCCGATTGCCATCCGTGAGGGTCATGCCTTTGCTGACACGGTGTTCGGCAACAAGCCCTGGACCGTCGATCACAGCCTGATCGCAACGGCGGTGTTCTCGCAGCCGGAGCTGGGCACGGTCGGCCTGTCGCAGGCCGAGGCGCTGAAACGCACGCCGAACCTGGACATCTACAAGACCAGCTTCCGCCCGATGAAACACACGCTGAGCGGCCGCGATGAAAAGATGCACATGAAGCTGATCGTCGATGCCGACAGCGACAAGGTGCTCGGCGTGCATATTCTCGGGCATGATGCCGGAGAACTGGCCCAGGTTCTTGGCATCACTTTGGAAATGGGCGCGACCAAGGCCGACTTCGACCGGACAATTGCCGTTCATCCGACAGTTGCCGAAGAGCTGGTGACGATGCGCGAGCCGACCGAACGCCTGCGCGGCTGATCCCGACAAGAGAACTGACGGCTCAGGCGGACAGAAGCGCCCGGGCCGCAGCCTCGCCGCTCAGCATCGCGCCGTGAACACTGGCGTGATGGGCAAACAGGCAATGTTCTCCGGCAAAGAAAAGCCGCCTGCCATAGGGCTGCGCGAGGGCGGAATAGTCCTTCGCACCACCGCCGGGCAGGGGATGCGAATACGACCCTTGCGTGAAAGGATCGGTGCTCCAGCTTGAGGCCACATGCCACGCCCGGCTTCGGTCGATGGCAGGCAGGCGGAGCCGGGAGAGCAGGGCGGAGGCCGCCGCAAGTGCCGCTTCGACTGGCATCGCTTCAAGCGCCCGTGCCCCGGGTCCGCCGGCCACCAGCATCAAGGCGGGCGACGGTGCCTGGGAAAGGGGATAGAGCCCTGTCCAGGGCGCAAGTGCCGGATCGGCCGGCTGGATCACATCCACATCCGGCAAGGCACCCGATACCGGCACCGCCAGTTTGAACAAGGTGCCCAGCCCGGTCCGCTCCATCGCCTGCCGGCGTTGCCCGAGGCTTGACCCAGGCAACACGACATCGCCTCCCTTCAACACCCCGAGGGGCAGGGCAACGACAACCTGGTCTGCGCCATGCAAGCCCGCTGTCGTGATCACGTCCAGCCCATCTCCGCGCTCCGCGACTTCGACAACCGCTTCCCCGAGCCGGACGTCGAGCCCTTTGGCTAGATGCGCCGGGATTTGATCATATCCCTCAAGGATCCAGTGATCGCCGCCGCCAAAGGCCGCGTCCTCGTCGAAGCTGCCCGCATCAAGCTCGTCCAGATCCGCACCGAGATCGCCGGTGATCTCAAGCCGCAGCAGGGCAGCTACGAGAGGTGGCAACGTCTGGCTGCGCAGGACTTTTGTCATCGCTGCCGCCAGGGACGCCCCGGCAGGGCTGTCTGTGCGGGCATCGATCCGGTCCAGCAAGCCTGTCATCTGGTCCTCGGCCGCCGCGAGCCGCGCAGGCGCAACTGGTCCCCCGCTGGCATCGAGCGCCAGGCTCTTCGCATAGGAAGTGAGGCGCAAGGTCAGCCCGGCTCGTTTGGCAAGGGCTGCAAGCGGATTGTCGGTCACGCCATGGATCCAGCCGGCGCCGCGCTCGATGACAAATCCGGCGCTGCGCGTGGTGTCGATCCGTCCGCCGATGCGCGTCCGGGCCTCCACCACGGTGACGCTGTGCCCTGCATCGGCAATCCGGCGCGCGGCGGCAAGTCCGGCAACGCCGGCCCCCAGGACGAGGATCCGGCGGGCCGGCTTGGCACTGAGGGGCAAGGGCAGGGGGCTGGCCGCGACGACCGTGAGTGCGGCGAGCGCCACGATCAGGTTTCGGCGCCGCGCGTCAGGCGACATTGGAGGACTGGTCTGGACGCGGGTGACCGCGCCTCGCGGGGCCAGGCTCGGAGTCCGGTGCCGCCATGGGCCCCCGTCCGCGATCGGCTGCCGCCTTCAACGCCTCCGTGTCCGCATCGCCGGCAAAGACGAATGAGCCAACCTGGCGCGCCTTTGCCGCATAAAGCGCGGCATCTGCTGCTGCCAGCAGCACCTCGCTGTCGGCGTCGCCGGTCTCAGCGATGGCAATGCCAAGCGACAGGCCGAAATGTGCGGTCGATGTCTCGTTCAGGGGGACAGGGGCCGGAACGGTCAGGAGGATCTGCTGTGCCAGCCGCGTCAGCTTCTTGCGGTCGCAGAATGCCGTCACGAGGATGATGAATTCGTCGCCGCCGAGCCGGCCAACCAGCCCGTGCGAGCCGACCGCATCCTCCAGTCTTCGCGCCACCTCGCGCAGGACCTCGTCGCCCGCGCCATGGCCGAAACTGTCATTGATGGCCTTGAAGCGGTCGAGATCGCAGCTGACCAGGGCAAAGGGCCTTGCGGGCAACCCTGCGACGGCATGATCAAGCGCAGCAGTGATCTGCAGCCGGTTGGCCAGCCCGGTCAGGATGTCGTGTTGGGCAAGGTGGCTGGCTTCCCGTTCCCGTTCCTCCAGCGCCTGTGTCAGCCCACTGATCTTCCAGGCGATCAGCAGCGCCGATACGGCGATGAGACTGCCGAGCAACACGATGGCCGGGACAATCATCTGCCATACGTGCTGTCCCGGGGTCTCGCTGACCCACTGGAAACTGCCGAGCTGGGTGCCGTCCAATGTTGATACGGGCAACCGTGTCAGCCCAAGGGCGGTGGATGTCTCGCGCACGAACCGGATGTCGACAAAAGACAACTGGGCATTCAGATCCGCGACAAAGGCCTCGTCGAGTGCCTTGGCCGAAACCACCACGACGGGCGGTCCGGCCGGCAGTTGCACATCGTGATCGTCCGGTACGATCGGCATGGCAACCAGCAGTGTGACGACACCGTCGAGTTCGGCGAAGCGGTAGACGGCACTTTCCTCGACCCGCGTCGCGGTCAGCGTGCCGGGTGCATCCAGGGTTGCCCCGGTTTCCGCGTGTTTGTGCGCGGTTGCCTTCGCGATCTGCATCAGGGGCGAGGCCGCTGCGAGGGGCTTGCGCCGGAAGCTCGCCTCGCCCAGACGGGATTCGGCAAGCAGGATTCCGGCCGGATCAATCAGGAACGCCTGTTCATGGCCAAAATCATACCAGAGCGAGTCGAAGAACTCGTAGCGGACGAAGCCGGAGTTGAAGCGCAGGGAGATGTTTTCGACCGAGCGGTCCCAGCGCGCCAGTGTGAACTGGTCACGGGCAATCAGTTGGCTGCGGTCGGTCAGGGCATTTTCCAGAAGCCGTACTTCGTTGCGCTGCGCCTGTTCGTCAGCAGCGCGCGAGGCAATGTGCCCGACAAAGACAAGAGACAGGGTCGCCAGGGCAATGAGAACAGCTGCAAGCAAGTAAACCTGCCGCGTCAGCGTCCAGCGGTGCCGCGCTTTGTCAGCGGCTTTATCTCTCGTGTCCCTGCGGGGCACCGTTGAACTCCCTCCTGGGGTCGTGGGCGGAAACAGTCAACGGTTTTGCCACACGCCGGATTTGTAGACAGAGGATATCCGCCTCCCGTTAATTTCCCATACGGAAGATTGGCAAATTTACCGTTAAGACATTCAATCTGAGGCTATTTATATGGGAGTTCATGCAATTATGTGGTGCATTTCGTCTCGGGATCGAGGCAGTTCGATCCTGCCTCTTTCGCAGTCTCTGGATCGGGTCTGGCAGAACCGGCATCAAGCGCTGCTTCCGGCCCCATGGAGAGGACAAAACGTTGAACCCTGTCAGCAGCCCGCTTTCTCGGTCAGGTCTCTAGCTGATCCCGAACACCCCATGCAGCAAGGCGCCGACGGCCCAGGCGATCCCGGCGGCGGACATGCCGATGGCGAGGGTCTCGTTGCCTGAACTGAGCCAGCCCCGCATTGACCAGCGTGACTTGAGCGAGCCGATGCCGAAGAATGTGAGCGCCGTCAGGCCCGTTGTCACGAGCCCCGGGTTCGCAATCGGATAGCCGGCCGAACCAATCAGAAATGGCAGCAGCGGCACCAGTCCACACATAACGAAGGCGACAAAAGTGGCCAGTGCTGCCGCCATCGGCTGTCGGTGCCCATCGCTGACACCATACTCGCCGGTCAGCATGGTCTCGATCCAGACCTCCCGCCGCGAGGTGATCAGGCTGACCATCTGTTCAAGCTCTGCACCTTCGTAGCCCTTGGCGGCGAAGATCTGGCGGATTTCTTCCCGCTCGCCTTCGGGCGCAAGCTGGATGTGGCGCTCCTCGACCCGCCGCAGGCGCTGATAGTCTTCGCCCTCCGCCTTGCTGCCGGCATAGTTTGCCGCCGCCATGGAAAAACCGTCGGCCAGGAGATTGGCAAAGCCGAGGATGAGGACGACGGATGCCGGCAGCCCGGCGCCAATCGCGCCGGCGACAATGGCAAAGGTGGTGACGGCACCGTCGATGCCACCATAGATCCAGTCGCGCAGGTAGCTGACCTTGGGACCTTCGGTCAGCCGCCGTGCAATCGCGTCCCGGCTGTGGTCATGTTCCAGCTTCTTGTGCGGGCTGGGCGGCGGAGAAGCTGGCATTGGACAACTCGTGGCTTGCGCGGCAGGGGCGCTGGCGGTTAACTCTTCAGCCCGGCTTCTTGCGAGGCCAGGATGCGGCCTTACCTGTGGTCTTGCTACCCGGACCGGTGTATAAGCCGCACGTTTCCTCCACTTCATGTAGGGCGGGCGAAACAAAGTTATCAAGGGAAGGTATCTGGGCCGGACGAAAGACGGAATAGGCACAAGCCCGGACGGTAGTAGTTGGAGAATGTGTGATGGCGGAGAAGTGGACCCCGGACAGCTGGAGATCAAAACCGATCCAGCAGGTGCCGGATTATCCCGATGCTCAGGCGCTCGCTGATGTCGAGACGCGCCTGTCGACCTATCCGCCGCTTGTTTTTGCAGGCGAGGCGCGCGCACTGAAGCGCCAGCTTGCGGATGTTGCGGCGGGCCGTGCTTTCCTCCTTCAGGGTGGAGATTGTGCCGAGAGCTTTGCGGAACATCACCCGGATCACATTCGTGACTTCTTCCGCGTCTTCCTGCAGATGTCGGTGGTGCTCACCTATGCCGCCGCCCAGCCGGTGGTGAAAGTCGGCCGCATCGCCGGTCAGTTCGCCAAGCCTCGCTCGTCCAACATCGAGAAGCAGGGCGATGTCGAGCTGCCGAGCTACCGCGGTGACATCATCAACGATATCGCCTTCACGCCGGAAAGCCGCATCCCGGATCCGAACCGCCTGTCGATGGCCTACCGTCAGTCGGCTGCGACGCTGAACCTCTTGCGCGCCTTCGCCCAGGGTGGCTTTGCCAACCTCGACCAGGTGCATCGCTGGATGCTGGGCTTCGTCAAGGACAGCCCGCAGTCGCATCGCTATCAGGAACTGGCGGACCGGATTTCCGAATCCCTGTCCTTCATGCGCGCCTGCGGCGTCTCGCCGGACAGCGTGCCGCAGTTGCGGTCGACGGATTTCTTCACCAGCCACGAGGCTCTGCTGCTCGGCTACGAGCAGGCCTTCACCCGCGTCGATTCCACCTCGGGGGACTGGTACGCCACCTCCGGCCACATGCTGTGGATCGGGGATCGCACCCGTCAGCCGGACCACGCCCATGTGGAATTTTTCCGCGGCATCAAGAACCCGATCGGCCTGAAGTGCGGCCCCTCGCTCACTGCTGACGGTCTTTTGAAGCTGATCGACACGCTGAACCCGGACAATGAAGCCGGCCGTCTGACGCTGATCTGCCGCTTCGGCGCCGACAAGGTGTTCGAGCATCTGCCGCAGCTCATTCGCGCCGTCGAGCGCGAAGGCCGCACCGTCGTGTGGTCCTGCGACCCGATGCATGGCAACACCATCACCGCTGGCGGCTACAAGACCCGTCCGTTCGACCGGATCCTCAAGGAAGTGGAAGCCTTCTTCGCCGTGCATCGCGCGGAAGGCACCCATGCCGGCGGCATCCACGTCGAGATGACCGGCCGCAATGTCACCGAATGCACCGGCGGCGCCCATGCACTGACCGCCGAGCAGCTCGGCGACCGCTACCACACCCACTGCGACCCGCGCCTCAACGCCGACCAGGCCATCGAACTGGCCTTCCTCGTCGCCGAGAACCTGAAGAAGGAACGCGAAGGCCGCAGCGACAAGATGGTCGTCAACGGCTGACGCCGCGCCAACACGTCGAGTTATTGAGGGCGAGCCACCAGGCTCGCCCTTTTTGTTTGCGTTGCGGCAGTGCACTGGAGACGCAACGTCATATTGTGGAAAACACCTAGATGCCCCGTGAAACCGGTCTTTTCTGCGATTGGCATTTCCAACAGGGGGAAACGTAATCTTGCCTTAACGGAAGATCGCCTAAGGACAGTGCAACAAGCCCGTGGGAGGGTGAGATGCGAACTCGACTAGACCTCAGCAACCTGTCGTTCCTGATCGTCGACGACAACATGCACATGCGTCAGATCCTGCGCTCGATTCTCGCCGGCTTCGGGGGACGACGGATCTATGACGCGGCGGACGGGGCGGATGGTCTGGAAATCGTCATCGACCGGCGTCCGGACCTCGTGCTCTGCGACTGGCTCATGACGCCGGTCTCGGGCGTTGATTTCCTCAATCTGATCCGGGCCGACAAGGACAAGTCGCTGTCGACCACTCCGGTGGTGATCGTCACGGCGCATGCCCGCAAGCCGGTGATTCTCGAGGCAATCCGGATTGGCATTCACGGCTTTGTCGCCAAGCCGGTCGCCCCTGCGGTCCTGTACAACCGCATCGAGACCGCGCTTGTGCATCAGGACCAGCATGGCCGGTCGCGGGGCTCCCTGCGTCTTCCCGGCTCCCGCCCGCTCGACATCCGGGGCCGTGAGGTGATCGACCTGTCGCGTCGCTCCGAGCCGGTAGATCAGCACCCCAGGCAAGCCCAGAAGCTGGCCGGGAAGCCCTCCTCGAAACAGGCCTCGGCGCAACGCCAGACCGATGCCGACCAGCAGCCCGGGCTTGCCTTTCTCTGACGCTGACAGCGCCGATTGCCAGCCTCCGCGCGGTGCGCTACTGCTTTGCCCATGACCGACGCCTCCCTTGCCTCCGCCTCCCGTCTCCGCCTTGCCACAGCCCAGCTCAACCCCGTCGTGGGCGACGTGAAGGGCAATGCAGCCCTTGTGCGGTCCGCGCGGGCCGATGCTGCCGCTGCCGGGGCGGATCTTGTTCTCTTCACGGAGCTTTTTCTCGCCGGCTATCCGACCGAGGATCTGGTGCTAAAGCCGGCCTTCGTCCGCGCCTGCCGCGAGGCGGCCGAGGATCTGGCCAAGGACACCGCCGACGGCGGCCCGGCCGTTCTCGTCGGCCTGCCCTGGTCTGATGGCGCGGGCGTGCACAATTCCGTCGCCCTGCTGGATGGCGGGCGTATCGCTGCTGTCCGGCACAAGGTCGACCTGCCCAATTACGGTGTCTTTGACGAAAAGCGGGTCTTCACCCCGGGGCCACTGCCTGGCCCGGTCGATTTCCGTGGCCTGCGCCTCGGCCTGCCGATCTGCGAGGACGCCTGGACGGACGAGGTCATCGAGTGCCTGACCGAGACCGGCGCCGAGATCCTGCTTGTCCCCAATGCCTCGCCCTACTGGGCGGGCAAGGCTGAGGAGCGGCTGCAGGTCATGGTCGCCCGCGTCGTCGAAAGCGGCCTGCCGCTGGTCTATTGCAACCAGTTTGGCGGACAGGACGAGTTGGTCTTTGACGGGGCCTCCTTTGCCCTCAACGCCGACCGCAGCCTCGCCTTCCAACTGCCGCAGTTTGCAAGCCTCGTCTCTGTCACCGACTGGGAGCGGGACGGGGAGGGGACGCTTCGCTGCGCCTCCGGTCCTGTGCATCCGCTGCCAGCGCGCGAGGAGGCCAACTGGCTCGCTTGTGTCCTGGGCCTGCGCGACTATGTCGACAAGAACCGCTTCCCCGGTGTGGTGCTCGGCCTGTCCGGCGGCATCGATTCGGCCGTCTGCGCTGCCATGGCGGTCGATGCGCTGGGCGCTGACCGTGTGCATGGCATCATGATGCCCTACCGCTACACCTCGACCGACAGCCTGCGCGATGCCAAGGCCAGCGCCGATGCGCTCGGTCTGCGTTACGACATCTTGCCGATCGAGGCCCCGATGACCGGCTTCACCGAGGTTCTCACCCCGCTCTTTGCCGGTAGGGCCCCGGACATCACGGAAGAAAACCTGCAGTCGCGCAGCCGCGGCGTCATTCTCATGGCCGTGTCCAACAAGTTCGGCGCCATGGTGCTGACCACCGGCAACAAGTCGGAAATGTCGGTCGGCTACGCCACGCTCTACGGTGACATGAACGGCGGCTACAACCCGATCAAGGATCTCTACAAGACCGAGGTCTACCGTCTGGCTGCCTGGCGCAACCTGAACCGACCGGACAGCCTGAAGGGCCCGACCGGAGAGGTCGTGCCAGCGGGTGTCATCACCAAGGCCCCGTCGGCGGAGCTGCGCGAGAACCAGACTGATCAGGACAGCCTGCCGCCCTATGACGTGCTTGATGCCATCCTCGAAGGTCTGGTCGAGAACGAGCAGTCGGTGGCCGAGATCGAGGCCAGGGGCTATGACCGCGCCACCATCCAGCGCGTCGAGCACCTGCTCTACATCGCCGAATACAAGCGCCGCCAGGCCCCTCCCGGCGTCAAGATCACCCGCCGCAACTTCGGCCGCGACCGCCGCTACCCGATCACCAACCGCTTCCGCGACCGGTAAGCGGGGCGGTTGCCCTTGACGCGTCATAGAGAGAATGCGCAGGCTGGACCTCCCTCCCGGAGTGAGTGATGTCCTTCCTCTCCTTTCTGGGCAGCAATGCCCGCTGGCTCGGTGCGGCCTTCCTGCTCACTGCCTTTTCCGGCTTTGGCCAGACGTTCTTCATCTCCTTGTCGGCCGGTGATCTGCGCGCGGCTTTCGGGCTGAGCCATGGCGAACTCGGCTCGCTTTACATGCTCGCCACCCTCGGCTCGGCCCTGACCCTGCCAACCCTTGGCCGCACCCTCGACCGCTTCTCGGTCTTGCAGGTTGCAGCCGCCGTCATTCTGACCCTTGCCGGCTTCTGCCTCGCCATGGCGCTGGTGCCAAATGCGATTGTGCTTGTGATCGTGATCTACGGTCTGCGTCTGTTTGGGCAGGGCATGATGTTAAACACCGCCATGACCGCCACCGGCCGCTGGTTCGAGGCGCAGCGGGGCCGTGCCGTGTCGGTTGTCGGCCTCGGCTATCCGGTATCCGAGGCGCTGCTGCCGATCACCTTCGTGACGATATCGGCCCTTGTAGGCTGGCGTCAGACCTGGGGCCTGGCGGCACTGGTCCTGGTGTTCGCCGTCCTGCCGCTTGTGCTGCAGCTCCTGAGCAAGGAACGGGTCCCGAAGGGGCAGGATCTCGGGCGCAGCAGCACTGCCCGGCGCAATTGGAACCGGGCCGAAGTCCTGAAAGACCCGCTGTTCTACGTCGTCACCGCCGGTGTCCTCGCCCCGCCATTCATCGCCACCGCCATCCTGTTCCACCAGGTCTATCTCACCGAGTTGCGCGGCTGGCCGAAGGAACTGTTCGCGTTGGCCTTCATGGTGATGTCGGCCACCGCGGTGATCTCGTCGCTGGTCCTTGGCGGTCTGATCGACCGATTTACTGCCCGCGCCCTGTTGCCCTTTATGCTTGTGCCGCTCACCGCCGGCTGCGTGGTGCTGGCACTCGTCCACCAGCCTGCCGGCGTTTATCTGTTCATGGCTTTGCTCGGCCTGTCCAACGGGTTTGTTGCCACGTTCATCGGTGCCCTCTGGCCGGAGCTCTATGGCACGGCGCATCTGGGCGCGATCCGCTCGGTGGTGTTTGCCGTGATGGTCTTCGCCTCGGCTCTGGGCCCCGGGCTGACCGGCTGGCTCATTGACCTTGGCGTGCCTTTCGACCTGCAGATCCTCGGCATGGGCCTTTATTGCCTTGCCATGATCGGAGCGCTGACCGCAGCTGCCCGTACCCTGAAGCGGCGCTGAGGCCGTCAGCCCTGCGTCAGATACTGGACGAGGATTGCCGTGTAGTCGCCAAAGGTGATTTCAGCCGGATCCAGTTGATGACCGCGCAGCAGCACCGGAAGCGTTGCCTGGAAAACGGCAAACTCCTGCGCCATCACCCGGCCGCCGGGCACCTTGGGGTCCCGGCTCTGCTGCCGCAACCAGGCGGCCAGGTGTTCGATCAAAACAGCCGCATCACCGCCATGGGCATGGATGTCCTGCCCGGCAATGTCCGAAATGTAGCGCTGGTAGCGGTACTGTTCGCGATCAAAAATGATGCAGCTCTTGCGGCCCTGCCCATCAGCGCCGAACTTCTTGGCGCCTAGATACAGCCCGAGTTCGAGGGGCATGTTGAAGCGCGGCAGCGGCGGGACCCCGTCACATTCCGTTCGGGAGATATCATGCACACCAAACCGGCACTGGCCGATGATGTCGCAGATCTTGTTGAACCGGTTCTCCGCTCCGTCGTCAGTTTCCAGCGCACAGCGTGGAACAAAACCTGAGCGTACGATTGTAAAGACAATCGCGTGATACAGCGGACGATAGGTATCATCAAAGGGACAGTTGACGAAGACATCGCGACTGTCAGGCAACATCCGCGCGACCCGATGAACAAAAGATCGTGTCCGCCAATCCGGTCAGAACAGAGTCATTCGGCAAGGACAGGCCCCACTAAACCGTTGCGCGGCAGCTTGCGCAAGGCAGTCCGGATCTCCCGAAGCGTGAAGTGACTTGGCTTCGCCTTCGGTTGCAGGATGTCGACGCCATCAGCCGTGGTTCCGGCCACCTTGTAGCCGGCCTTCGTGCGCTGTGGTGTCTGTACCGCAGACTTCGGTTGAAGCGTTGTTGCCTTCGACATGTACTGAATATGGCCATTTACCGCGCAAAACTCAAGGTTGGTTCAAAAGGAAAGGAGGCGATCGCCTGCAGACTGCATCTTATCCCTTGTCCCGATCCCGTAGCCGGGATACCTCATGGCCATGACCGTCACAGTCCGCTTTGCGCCCTCGCCGACGGGCCTCATTCACATCGGCAACACCCGCACCGCTCTTCTCAACTGGCTCTTTGCGCGCCGGAATGGGGGGCGGTTCATCCTGCGCTTCGATGACACCGATGTGGAGCGCTCGCGCGAGGAATATGCGCAGGCGATTGCCGCTGATCTCGACTGGCTCGGCATTCATCCGGATGCCGTCTACCGCCAGTCCGATCGCGGCGCGCTTTATGCAGCTGCAGCCGAAAAGCTGAAGGCGGCAGGCTTGCTTTATCCCTGCTACGAGACCGCCGACGAACTGGAGCGCCGCCGCACCCGGGCCCGTGCGCTCGGCCGCCCGCCGGTCTATGACCGCGCGGCGCTGAAGCTCACCCCGGAGGACCGCGCCCGGCTGGAAGCCGAGGGCCGCAAGCCGCACTGGCGGTTCCTCCTGCCCAACCATGACGGCGATCCGCTGGCGCCCCGGCGCACCGACGTCACCTGGGATGACCTCTGCCGGGGCCCGCAGGCAATCGACCTTGCGTCCCTGTCCGATCCGGTGCTGGTGCGCGAGGACGGCACCTGCCTCTACACCTTTACCTCCGTGGTCGACGATGCGGATCTGGCCATCACCCATGTCATTCGTGGCGAAGACCATGTCGCCAACTCCGCTGTGCAGATCGCCCTGTTCCGGGCGCTCGGCGCCGAGCCGCCGGTGCTGGCCCATCACAATCTCCTGACCACAGCCGATGGCGAGGGCCTGTCGAAGCGCAAGGGGGCCTTATCGGTGTCCTCCCTGCGCGAGGCCGGACTCGAACCAATGGCGCTGGCCTCGCTCGCCGTTCTCACGGGTACATCACAGGCGGTCGAGGCGGTTGCCTCCCTTGATGTGCTAGCGGACAAGCTGGATCTGGCCGGCATTTCCAAATCCTCGGCCAAGTTCGATCCGGCCGAACTCGAAACGCTCAACGCCCACCTCGTCCACGCCCTGTCCTACGCGGCCGTTGCCGAGCGGCTGGCAGCCCTTGGCATCGATGGCGGCGAGCCGTTCTGGCTGGCTGTGCGCGACAACTGCGTCAAGGTCGCCGACGCGGCCGCATGGTGGGCTGTCGTTGCAGGTGCGATCACCCCATTGATCGCGGAGGAAGACCGGGACTACATCACCAGCGCCCGTGCCCTGCTGCCGGAAGGCGAGGTGACGCCGATGACCTGGAAGGCCTGGACCGAGGCGCTAAAGGGGGCGACGGGCCGCAAGGGCAAGGGCCTGTTCATGCCGCTGCGCCAGGCGCTGACGGGCCATGACCATGGCCCGGACATGAACGCGCTGCTGCCGCTTATCGGTCGGGATAGAATTTTGGCCCGACTTGCCTGACAGGACCGCGCGGGGCGGTCGGCGCGGGCGTTGCCGTTTCCGGCGAGGACGCTCCGGCCTCCTCGGCAGATGCCGTTTCTGAACGCGCTGCGCCGCGCACCTCGAGTTCCGGTGCCGGCAGCGTTCCCAGTGTGGTTCCGGTGGCGGTGCCCGCCGGTGCCTCGAGGCTGACAAGGGCCGTTGCGTCAAAGCCTTCCGACAGGTTCTGCCGGGTATCCGGGTCCGCGTCTTCGGGAATGACATCCAGCGGTATCGGACTGATGGCAGCACGCAGGCTTCCGGTGCGCGGATCCTCCTCACCGCCCAGTCCATAGGCCCCGCGCGCGGGCAGAACAGTGCCGGCCAGGGGCGCCAATGTCATGTTCGCCGGCCCGGGAGCCTTTAGCCCGGCCGTGCCGCTCCCGGCCGGTTTCGCCTGGCAACTGCAGCCCTCGACATACTCCTTGCGATGCCGGAAGGCGTTGGGCAGGTCCTTGTAGGCGATGCCGGCCAGCGACATCATGTTCTCCGGTTCACCGCCCGGATTGGGATAGATGAACAGGTCCGTCTCGGCGGCCGGACACATCGAGGCGCAGATCTGTGCGTCCTGGGGAAACTTGTCGCTGCTGGTCGAGAAGCTGATCGGGAAAAAATATCCGTCGCAAGTTCGAACACACAGGGTGCGGAACGTGCCGCCTGTCGGCACCCGGAGCCGTGAGACACTGGTGTCGATTCCGGTCACCTGCGCCCGCGAGCGTCGCTCGCCGATGGTTTCGCTCGCGCGAGAGGTTGCGGCAAGCTGCTGTGCCGGCTGCGGCGTGGTAATCCGGACGGGGCGATCATCGGGCTCGCTGCTGCTGAAGATCCGGTTGAGCAGGCCGCTCGGCTTCTGGGCTTCCAGGGCATCGCCGGCGCGCGCCTTTTCCACCCGTGCCGGGGTCTCGCTGCAGCGGTTTCGCACCAGTGCGGTCTGCAGCCGGGCAATGTCCTTTGCCCCGCGTGCAGCGGTTGGATTGCTCTTTGCCCGCTGGCGCTCGATCTTGGCCAGGTTGCCTTTCATTCGGCCGATCTTGTCGATCAGGCCGGCGCATTTCGGGGTGCCGGGCTGGGCCTGGCAGCGAAAATACGCCGCGTCGCGTTCGGCTGCAGTGATTGCGGCCGCCTGCTGCCGGGCAGCCTCATCCCATTTGGATCCGGCGGAAGACTGGGACGCGCCCTGTGCGCGGGCGAGCTGACGCTCCAGCCCGTCGCAGGCAGCTGTGCGCGCCTCGGCAGCACCGGCTGCAAGGCAGACGGTCCCCCAGAGCACAAGCAGACGCAGCCCGCTCAGGGCCGCGTTTCCGACTGCCGTCATGGCTTGATCCCTTTGTCCGCACGAAAGCCGTCGGGGCGGTCGTGCGCCATCCCGGATCCACTATTCAACCGCTGGCCCGCAATTGCAATCGCAGGGCGGGAACGCGGTTAATCGGGCGTCGACGACGCGTCGGTCCTGGCCGTATCCGGATTGCCCAGTTGCCGTGCTGCCTCCTGCAGCCGCGACAACAGTTCATCGAGATCAGCCACCGCTGCGGCGGGCAGCGTCGCCAGCAGGGCATCGGAGAAGGCCCGCGCCTGTGGCACGAGTTCCCGGTACATCGCCTCGCCCTTTGGGGTCAGTTCCAGAAAGCTCTCCCGCATGTCATCGGGGTTGGGCGTGCGGGCGACATAGCCAAGTGCCTCAAGCGCGGCCACCGCCCGGCTGACCTTGGTCTTGTGCATGTGGCTGTGCGCGCCGACATCCCGCGCCGTGACCTTGCCATACTGGCCGATGGTTGCGACCACCCGCCATTCCGGGATGGCAATGCCGAACCGGTCCGAATAGATCCGCGACAGGGCGCGGCTCACCACTTCGGACAGGATGCTCAGCCGATAGGGCAGGAAGCTTTCCAGCCGCAGCGGCTCGCGGTCCGCCGCCAGGGCAGCGCTTTCGTCGGCAGGGTATGGCAACTTCGGCGGGGACATCCGGGCTCCGTGATTTCAAGGCCACGCGGGCATAATATTGAACGCCTTCGCGCTTGCAGCAATCGGTCTTTGCAGCAGGTCGGGCATCAGTTTGACCCGGCTCTATGCCTGGCGCAAAGCCGGATAACTCAGCAACTTGTTGATAAAACTGTCTCTGCGCCATGATTTCTCTGCATTTGTTTGCGAATCGGGGCGATCCGCATGGATCGTGCGGAAGTGAGGAGAGGATCCGGTCGCTGCCGCGGGCAGGGGCCGTGCCAGAGGGCGCTGCAGGCGATGGATCCGCCAAGCAGAAGGTGAATACCCATGAGCAAGACCAGCAGCGGCGCCGAGACGGAATCCGTCGCCATCGCAGAGGTGGGCAGAGGTTGCTTTGCCCTGGCCCGGCCCGGCCGTCCGACCCTCGGCGTTATCCGCGCGGAAGACTGTCTTGTCCTTGTCGATGCCCCGGCCAACAAGGATGACGCTGCGCCCGTGCTTGAAGCGCTGGACCGGCTGTCCGACAAGACGGTCAAGCATGTGGTCCTGACCCACTACCACGCGCGCCGCCGGCTGGGCGCCTCAGCCTTTGTTCCGGGCGAAGTCATTTCTTCCGACCTGACCCGGCGCCTGATCGAGGAGCGTGGTCGCCAGGACCTTGAGTGTGAGCAGGCCGCCCGGCAGCGCGAACAGCAGGGTCCGCTTCGCGCCACCTATGCCACTGGCCTGCCGGTGGACCCGAGCCTGACCTTTGCCTCCTCCCTGTCGCTGCGCCTGTCGGGCCGCGAGGTCCGGGTCATGCACTTGGGGCGGGGCCACACCATGGGCGATGTCGTGGTCTACGTGCCCGATAGCGGCGTCATGTTTGGCGGTGATCTGCTCGAGCCGGGCGGTTGCCCCGATACGCGCGACGGCCATCTTGCAGACTGGCTGCGGACGCTGGAGCGCATGCGTGCCTTCCGGGCGAATGCGCTGATTGCCGGCTGTGCCCCGGCCGTTGCCGGACCGACCCAGGTCGGCGAAGCCCTGAACCGCACGCGTGATTATCTCGATACCCTGCTTGGCACCGCCAAGGCCTGCGCCGACGAGCGCATGCCCCTGAAGGAGGCCTATGCCGCCATTCGTGACGCCATGGACCCGCGTTTCGGCAAGCTCGCCCACTACAATGCCCGCATGCCCTTCAACGTCGTCCGGGCACTTGACGAGGCCGGGGGGCAGGACTTGCCCCAGGTCTGGACGGCGGATCGCTTCCGCCAGATCCTCGGCCTGCTCGGCGCGCAGGATCAGGCTGCAGATCAGGGCGCGGCCAGCAACGCCGCCTGATCCACTGCACCGTGAACTCATTTGGCGAGGGGCCGGAACATTCCGGCCCCTTACGCATTTTTGCGCATGGGACGCATCGGCACTGGTAGTCCACCCTGTCCGTGCCCACATCTGGTTCGGCGCTGGAAGCGCCCTCCGGCCTCAGGACACATCCGAAGGATCACTCATGTCTCTGCGCACATCCGCTCTCGCCACCGCCGCCGCCCTGTGCGTGTCCCTGGCGCTGCCTTCCGGCGGTGCCCTGGCTGCCAGCGACGAACCGGATCTCATTTTCAAGAAATCGACCGTCTGGAAGTTCCTGACCCCCGACCACAAGTTGGCCACTTATGCCATCGACGATCCCGTGGTCGATGGCGTTGCCTGTCATTTCACCGTGCCGGAAAAGGGCGGGGTCGAAGGCTGGCTCGGCGTTGCAGAGGAAGTCTCCGACATTTCGCTCGCCTGCCGCCAGGTTGGGCCGATCACCTTCAAGGAAAAATTCGAGCAGGGCGACGAAATGTTCCGCCAGCGCCGCTCGTTCCTGTTCAAGAAGATGCGCATCGTGCGCGGCTGCGACGCCAAGCGCAACGTGCTGGTCTATCTCGTCTATTCCGACAAGATCATCGAAGGCAGCCCGAAAAACTCGACCTCGACCGTTCCGATCATGCCCTGGGGCGACCAGCCGGCCCCGCGTTGCGGTGCTTTTGCCACTGACTGAGCATCAGGGCTTCCACGAGCGAGGCGCATGGCCTTGCCACACGTCCCGCGCCGTCCCGGCCTTGTGCCGGGACCCGTTCCGCTGTCTCTGGTGATCGATCAAATACCAGCTCGGCACCCCGGCACTGGTCCCGGCACAAGGCCTGGACGGCGCGGAGTAACTGGCGACGGGAAAGGTTGCGGCTGCGTCTCAGCCGAACACGACGGTGCATTTCGGGTGTCTAAACAGGGTCTCCGCCCTCAGGCCGTCTCGGTCTCATCCACGCCGGCTAATACCGGCAGACCCTTGGCGTCGACAGCGCAGAAATGCTTGAACAGCACGCCCATGACTTCGCGTGCAGCCTCGCTGGCGAGGCGATAATAGATGGTCGTGCCGTCGCGGCGGGTCACGACAAGGCCCTGAGCCCTGAGCAGGCTGAGCTGCTGCGAAACGGTCGGCATGCGCATGCCGGTCTTTTCGGCCAGTTCACCGACGCTGCATTCCTTTTCCGCCATCTGGCACAGCAGCAGCAGCCGCGGCGCCGAGGCAATCATCTTCAGGAACTGGGCAGCCATTTCGGCCTTGGCCTCGAGTGCTTCTGGTTTCATGATCTTGAAAGTAGCAGGTTTCCGGTTGCATCGCAATCCATACCAGATTGTGACAGGCTTTGCGCGCGGCAAATCAATCTCCTGAGCCGGAAAGCTTCACCGGTCACGTCAGGCCGGTGCGATCCTGCCCCCGCTCAATGCCGCGACAGGGCCGGAAGCAGCATGTGACCGGCACCGCACCCAAGGCCCGAGGTCAGGCACATGCTTTTCTGAGCCGAAACGGCCTGCGGCACGGCCGGGCCGGCGACGAGGGCTGCCATGCCCATCAGCGGAAACAGCAGGACCGACAGAACGAAGGTGAGGGAGACGATACGCGATACCATGGGAAGCTCCGCTGCCTGCCGGGCTGCGCCCGGTCAATGACGACCTGATGGCGCTACACTGGCAGCGTGGGGCTGAACCCATGCTGAGACCGGCTTTCAGCTGCCGTTCAGCTTCGTAAACGGTCGTTAGGCCGCCGTTGCCGGCGTTCCGGTCAAAGGTTCTCCCGCATGGCACGGGCGAGCGCCTTCAGCAGCGCTTCATCGCGCTCATAGATGTCCGGGCGGAAATGCGTCGAGCCGTCCTTGTTCATCCAGGCGGTCAGATAGGTCAGATGCACTGGCACCGGTTCCTTCAACGTGATCACCTGCCGCGCGCCGCCATCGCGGATTTTCTCCAGCTTCGCCTTGTCGAAGCCTTGCGCGGACAGCAGCACTTCTCCCAGCGCGAACGGATCCGACACCCGGATGCAGCCATGGCTGAAATAGCGCTCTGAACGGTCAAACAACGCCTTGGACGGCGTGTCGTGGATGTAGATGTTGAACGAGTTCGGGAACATGAACTTGATGCGGCCGAGCGCGTTCTTGTCCCCCGGATCCTGGCGGAGCTGGTAGGGCAGGCCGGTGCCCTTGAACGATGCCCATGACACTGTCGCCGGGTTGACTTCCGTGTCGCCCTTGAACACGCGGATATTCTGGCCGGACAGCGCCGCCGGGCTCTTGATGAGCTTGGGCAGATACTCGTTCACCGCAATGGACTGCGGCACGTTCCAGAACGGATTGACCTCGACATAGGTCATGTTGCGCGAGAACACCGGCGTCGCGTGATAGGGCTTGCCCACCACCACCCGCGCTATGTGGATCGTCTTGTCGTCCTTCACCACTTTCAGCACCTGGTCGGCCAGGTTGACGAAGATATAGGTCGAACCGAGATCGTCCGGCATCCAGCGCCGGCGCTCCATGTTCAGCTCCATCTGGATCAGCCGCTGCGTGATCGAGGTATTGATCTCGGCCAGTGTCCCCGGCCCGATCACGCCATCGACGGTCAGGCCGTGATAGTCCTGAAACTGCTTCACCGCCTCCACCAGCGCCCCGTCATAGATGTCGCCCGTATGCGCGGCAGCCGTGAGATAGTCCTCCTCGGCCATCCGTTTGCGCAGGGCGTCAAGACGCGGGTCTGTCATGCCGGGCTTCAGCGTCGCACCCGCCGGCACATGGGTGAAGCCGCCCCGTGTCGCCTTGTCCCGGTACTCGGCCAGACGCTGCTTCAGCCGCGCGTAGGAGGGCGACTGCGGCGCCAGCCCCTCGAGATAGGCACCGAAGTCCGGCGACTGGCTGATCGCGTTGAGGAGATCAGCCGGGTCCGGGATCTCGGGGAAGATATTGAGCGCCTTGCTCACCACATTCGGCTGCACCCGGCCGGAGGCCAGATGCGTGCCATAGCGCACATAGTTGCGCGTCAGGTCTAGGTCGAGCGTGGCAAAGTCCTCGGCCGTCGCGGCTGCATCGGCCCGCCGGGCGAGATCAATCGGGGCATAATTGTCCGGGTTCAGCGCATGGTCATTGGCTGCGGCAAAGGCGGCGATGGTGAGATGCCCGTTTTCCGAAAGTCCTGCCTCCGCTCCGTCCGACAACACCCACAGCGGTTGCCCGCCGCGCGCGGCGTAATAGGCCGCGATGGCAGGATCGGAGACCGTGCCAAGCCGCGCCAGGATCGCTTCGGCAATCACGTTGCCGATGCCCTGATCGGTCGCTGCTGTGCTTGCTGTTTGCGCTGCCACAGGCCCCGGCGCAGTCACGAGCATCGCACCTGACAGCATCAGCCCGGCAAGCACCGCAGCTGTGAAGCCGCAAGCGGTGAAGCGAGGCCTCGATACTGCAGCGGTCATTGCCGCGCCGGTGATCCTTGCAAGTCGATACGTGCCTGTCATGTCGCGCCCCCCGGCCGTCCGGGCGATTCCCGGCCGGCAAATCCTAGCGTGTTGGCAGCCCCAGTCCAGTTTTCTGCCCTTTTTGTTTCGCAAATGACGGTCGACGTCGGTTTGCATCTCTGCTTGACCGCCGCCCTGAAACCGGTCAAAGGTTTTGCCCATGAACACGGCCAACCGGACACTCATTCCGATCACCATTATCTGCAGCTAGCGCAATCGCTGGCTGTGGCCGTTCCCTTCTTGCGTCATTTTTCCAAGAGACGGACGTCCCGGCCAGCAGGCCAGGAGACGATTTGTCATGACCCATGCGAAGCCGGACGCACCCGTCCTGCGTCTGACCAACACGCTGACCCGGTCGAAGGAGGTCTTTGCCCCCATCGATGCCGCGAACGTGCGCATGTATGTCTGCGGTCCGACCGTCTATGACTTCGCCCACATCGGCAATGCCCGTCCGGTCATCGTCTTCGACGTGCTCTTCCGGCTGCTGCGGCAGACTTATGGCGCGGATCACGTCACCTATGTCCGCAACATCACGGACGTGGACGACAAGATCAACGCAAGAGCCCTGCGCGATCATCCCGGGCTGCCGCTCAACGACGCCATCGCGCTGGTGACGAAGACCACAGCGGACCAGTTCCACAAGGATGTCGCGACCCTCGGCAACCTGGAGCCGACCCATGAGCCCCGCGCGACCCAGCACATCGCCGGCATGGTGTCGATGATCGAGACCCTGATCGCCCGTGGTCACGCCTATGTGGCGGCAACAGAAGAGGGCGGCGAGGTGCTGTTCGACACCGGCTCCATGCCGACCTACGGCCAGCTCTCCAAGCGCAATCTGGACGACCAGCTCGCCGGCGCCCGCATCGCGGTCGATGCGCACAAGAAGAACCCGGGCGACTTCGTGCTCTGGAAACTGTCGTCGCCGGAAGAGCCCGGCTGGGACAGCCCCTGGGGCCGTGGCCGGCCCGGCTGGCACATCGAGTGCTCGGTCATGAGCAAGGCGCATCTGGGCGAGGTCTTCGACATCCACGGCGGCGGGCTCGATCTCATCTTCCCGCACCACGAGAACGAGATTGCCCAGTCCTGCTGCGCCCATGGCACCTCGGTGATGGCGAACTACTGGATGCACAACGGCTTCGTCCAGGTCGAAGGCCGCAAGATGTCGAAGTCCGACGGCAACTTCTTCACCATCCACGACCTTCTGCATACGGAAGTCTTCGGCGGCCGCAAGTGGCCCGGCGAAGTGCTGCGCCTGGCCATGCTGATGACAAACTACCGCGAGCCGATCGACTTCTCCGTCCGCAAGCTGGAGGAGGCGGAGAACATCCTGACCCGCTGGTACCGCATGCTCGATCAGGCTGGCGACGTTGCACCGTCCACCGTCAGCTCTGATCTGATTGCGGCTCTGGCGGATGATCTCGACACCGGGGCTGCGGTGAAGGTCCTGCAGGGACTGTTCTCTTCATCCCGTCTTGGGGACCTTGTCTTGAGCGAAAGCACGCTCGGCTGGGACTTTTACCAGCCGGAATCGGCAGCCATCTCCCTGGCATCGGCCCAATTCCTCGGCCTCATGCAGCAGAAGCCGGAAACCTGGCTGCGCGGCGGCGATCAGTCGGAGCAGCAGGCCATCGAGGCTCTCGTCGCAGAGCGTCTCGCCTTCCTCGAGGCGAAGAACTTCGCCGAAGCGGACCGCCTGCGCGATGAGCTCACCGCCATGGGCGTCCTGCTCAAGGACGGCAAGGACCCCGCCACCGGCCAGCGCACCACCACCTGGGAGGTCAAGCGCTGATGTCCGGGTTCCCCCCACCCCCAACCCCTCCCCACGAGGGGGAGGGGAGCGGAGAGGCCTTACCCCCAGGCTGAAGTCCTCGGGCTACCTGGCTGACGTCCCAAGCGCAGGCGCTTCAGCTCCCCTCCCCCTCGTGGGGAGGGGTTGGGGGTGGGGGGCTGGCGCTAACACTTGCGATTGAACCATGCGGAGATGTCTGTGGGCTCACAGCGTTAAGATTGATCGGGGAGAGGCAAAAGCATGACGGATGAACGATCTGGCGGATGCCAGTGCGGGGCGGTGCGGTTCAGGGTGCGGGGCAAGCTCGGGCATGCCTCGATCTGCCATTGCCGCATGTGCCAGAAGGCTTTCGGCGGCTTCTATGCGCCGCTCGTCTCCGTGCGCGAGGCGGACAGCGTGGACTGGACGCGGGGCGAGCCGGCCCGGTTCCAGAGCTCCAACGTGGTTGCGCGCGGCTTCTGTTCGGCCTGCGGCACACCGCTGACCTATGAGGCCCCGGACGGCATGGCGCTCTCGATTGCTGCCTTTGACGATCCGGCCGGCATCGTGCCCGTCATTGCTTATGGCGTGGAAGGCAAGCTGCCCTACACCGACCATATGGCGGACATTGCCGTGCGCAGGACCCAAGAGGACTTTGCCGCCGCAGCCTTCCTCGCCTCGATTGTGTCCTACCAGCACCCCGACCACGACACGACCGACTGGCCGCCGCACGACCCCACCACAAAGGACTGATCAATGACCGTTCTGCGCGACCTCTACCCCGCGATCGAACCCTATGCGTCCGGCATGCTCGACGTTGGCGATGGCCATTGGATCTACTTTGAGCGTTCCGGCACACCAGGCAGGAAGCCGGCCGTGTTCCTGCATGGCGGCCCGGGTGGCGGCATCTCGCCGGCCCATCGCAGCCTGTTCCATCCCGATCACTACGACGTTCTGCTGTTCGACCAGCGCGGCTGTGGCCGCTCCACGCCCCATGCGGAGCTGGAGGCCAACACCACCTGGCATCTCGTCGCCGACATCGAGCGCCTGCGCGAGATGGTGGGCGTTGACCAGTGGCTGGTCTTCGGCGGCTCCTGGGGCTCGACGCTGGCGCTGGCCTATGCCGAAACCCATCCCGGGCGGGTGAGCGAACTTGTCCTGCGCGGCATCTACACCCTGACCAAGGCCGAGCTTGCCTGGTACTACCAGTTCGGCGTCTCCGAAATGTTCCCGGAGAAATGGGAGCGCTTCCAGGCGCCCATTCCGGCCGAGGAGCGTCACGACATGATGGCCGCCTACCAGCGCCGCCTGACCCACCCCGACAAGGCCGTCCGGATTGCCGCGGCCAAGGCCTGGAGCCTTTGGGAAGGCGAGACCATCACGCTGCTGCCGAGCCCGGCCAACACCGACCACTTCGGCGAGGACGAGTTCGCCCATGCCTTCGCCCGCATCGAGAACCATTTCTTCATGCATGGCGGCTGGCTCGAGGAGGGGCAGCTCTTGGCCAATGCCGGGCGTCTGGCCGACATCCCCGGCGTCATCGTTCATGGCCGCTACGACATGCCTTGTCCGGCGCGCTATGCCCATGAGTTGCACAAGCGCTGGCCTCGTGCCGAGTTCCACCTCATCGAGGGGGCTGGCCACGCCTATAACGAGCCCGGCATTCTTGATCGCCTGATCCGCGCCACCGACCAGTTCGCCGGCCTTCCCAGCGCCTGACCTTCAAAAAACAAGCATCCGGTATCCAGCCATGACCCGCGAGAAACTCTATCTGTTCGACACCACCCTGCGCGACGGGGCCCAGACCAGCGGCATTGACTTCTCGGTGGCGGAAAAGATTGCGATTGCCGAACTGCTGGAACGTCTTGGCGTCGACTATGTCGAGGGCGGCTATCCGGGTGCCAACCCGACCGACACCGAGTTCTTTTCGCAAAAGCGCACCAAGAAGGCCCGTTTCACCGCCTTCGGCATGACCAAGCGGGCAGGGCGCTCGGTGTCTAACGATCCCGGCCTGCAGCTGCTGCTGGAGGCGAAGGCCGATGCCAACTGCTTTGTCGCCAAGTCCTGGGATTACCATGTCGAGGTGGCGCTCGGCTGCACCAACGAGGAAAACCTCGACAGCATCCGCGACACGGTTCAGGCGGCGGTGGCCGCCGGCCGCGAAGCAATGATCGACTGCGAGCATTTCTTCGACGGCTTCAAGGCCAACCCGGACTATGCGCTGGCCTGCGCCCGCACAGCCTATGAGGCCGGCGCACGCTGGGTCGTCCTGTGCGACACCAACGGCGGCACGCTGCCGGGCGAGGTCAAGCAAATCGTCGCAAGGGTGCGCGAGGTCGTGCCGGGCACGCATCTGGGCATCCACGCCCATGACGACACCGGCCAGGCGGTGGCCAATTCGCTCGCCGCCGTCGAGGCCGGCGTGCGCCAGATCCAGGGCACGCTGAACGGCATCGGCGAGCGCTGCGGCAACGCCAATCTGGTGTCGCTGATCCCGACGCTGATGCTGAAGGCGCCTTATACCGATCTGGTCGAGCTGTCCCTGACGCCGGCGCATCTGCGCGATCTCACCGCCATCTCCCGCGCCTTCGACGAGATGCTGAACCGCGCGCCGAACCGCCACGCGCCTTACGTCGGCGAAAGCGCTTTCGCCACCAAGGCCGGCATCCACGCCTCCGCCTTGCTGAAGGATCCGAAGACCTACGAGCATGTCGAACCGGAACTCATCGGCAACAAGCGCAAGGTCCTCGTCTCCGACCAGGCCGGCAAGAGCAACCTGCTCGGTGAACTCGCCCGTCTCGGCGTCGAGGTCGACAAGGCTGATCCGAAGCTGGACGCCCTCTTGGTCGAGGTGAAGGAACGCGAGGCCAAGGGCTATGCCTATGAAGCCGCCGATGCCTCTTTCGAACTGCTGGCCCGCCGCATGCTCGGCAAGGTGCCGCGCTTCTTTGACGTGAAGTCCTTCCGCGTCATGGTCGAGCGCCGCTTCAACGCCATCGGCGAGTTGGTCACCATGTCGGAGGCGGTGGTGAAGGTGGATGTGGACGGCGAGACCCGCATGTCGGTCTGCGAGGGCAACGGCCCCGTCAACGCCCTCGACGGCGCGCTGCGCAAGGATCTCGGCAAATACCAGTCCGCCATCGAGGGACTGGAGCTGGTGGACTACAAGGTGCGTATCCTCGACGGCGGCACGGGCGCGGTCACCCGCGTGCTGATCGAGAGCCACGATCTTGCAACCCACCGCCGTTGGTTTACCATCGGCGTCTCGTCCAACATCGTCGACGCCTCGTTCCAGGCGCTCGTCGATTCCATCACTTACGCCCTGCTGAAGGCTGAGGAAGCCCGCTGACGCGGACCTCCTGGCCCTTGGCTTGCCAAGGCCTCGTCCCTCGGGATGGGTCCGGCGCCGGGCATGGCAACAGGTTCCAGGTTCATGGCCTCCGCAACTGGCGCTCCAGGCACTCCCGGCGCTTCTGACGAGACGCGTCTCGGCGTCATTCTCGCCCTCGCGGCCTATGGCATGTGGGGCGTACTGCCGGCCTATTTCAAGCTGCTCGACGGCGTCTCTCCGGATGTCGTCGTCGCCCACCGCATTCTGTGGTCGACGGTCTTCGTCGGCGGCTATCTCGCCCTGCAGGGCCGCATCCCGGAAATCATCGGCATCCTCAAGACGCCGCGGCTCGTCGGACTGCTGTTTGCTTCTGCGGTGCTGATTGCCGCCAACTGGCTGATCTTCGTCTGGGCCATTGGTGAGGCCAAGGTGCTCGACGTCAGCCTCGGCTACTTCATCAATCCGCTGGTCTCGATCCTGCTCGGCCTTGTCATCCTGCGAGAGAAACTCACGCCGGTGCAGGCGCTGGCCGTTGCCATCGCCACCCTTGCGGTGATCCTGAAAACGGTGTTCTCCGGCGGTCTGCCCTGGGTGGCGATCTCGCTGGCGGTCAGCTTTGCCTTCTATGGCTATATCCGCAAGATTACGCCGGTGGGCGCGGCGGCCGGTCTCTTTGTCGAGATCATTCTCCTGATGCCCTTCGCGCTCGGCTATGTGATTTTCTACGCGCCCGAGAGCCTCGATCCGGGCTATTTTGCCAGCACCGGCCAGATGCTGGCGCTGGCCGGCACCGGCATTATCACCGCCGTGCCGCTGATCCTGTTCTCTGGCGCCGCCCGCCGCCTGTCGATGGTGCTCATCGGCCTCATCCAGTACATCGCCCCGTCGATGCATTTCCTGCAGGCGGTGTTTATCTGGGGCGAGCCTTTGCAAATGGCGCAGCTTGGCACCTTCTCGATGATCTGGTTTGCCCTCGCCCTCGTCAGCCTCGATTCCCTGCGCCGCTGGCGGCAATCGCGGGCCGGGTGAGGGGAGAGGGCCGCAAAGCTTTTACCCATGGTGGCAAGAGCCGCAGCCTCGAAGCCCCCCTCCCCCTGGTGGGGAGGGGTAAGGGGTGGGGGGCACGGCAGCCAATTGGATCCCAACCCGTCCGAAACGCGCTTGGTCAGAAACGCAGAATCGGATTTTAGACCGCTCCCCCCACCCCCAAACCCGACCTGGATCGAGCCGACGGTCTCGCTCCGCCTTCGGCCCCCACGAGGGGGAGGGGAGCTGCCAGACCTCACTTCCCGTCTTGAATTATTTGCCTCCTTGGCAAGTCGGCAAAATCATCGTATTTATACGATGAATTTAACGCGGCCCTCGACATGTCCGACCCTGAAAGCACCACCGGCTGCTGCCGCGCGAAGGATCCTGAGGTCCAGCGGCTGGCCGAACTGTTTCGCGCCCTCAGCCATCCGGCGCGCCTCGGCATCCTGGAGGAACTGGCCCGCCGTCCTGACGCATGCTGCGGTGACATCGTCGACTGCCTGCCGCTGGCCCAGTCCACCGTGTCGCAGCATCTGCAGGTGCTCAAGGAAACCGGACTGATCACCTGCGAGGCGCGCGGCCGCACCTGCCGCTACAGCCTCGACTTGGCAACCGTCACGGGCGACCTAACCGCCGCCGCCGCGCTGCTCGCCCGCCTTGCCTCCCTTGCCGGCGCGTCCGCATCCGCATCCGAAAAAGACTGAACCGACCGGCCAAGCCGGCACCAGAGACCCGACATGACCAGCAAGACCCCGAAATCCGCCGCGCCGGCCGTAAAGGTCAGCGCCGACGAAGGCTCCACCGGCGCAACGCTCGTTGCCCTGTGGCCCTACATCTGGCCATCCGACCGGCCTGACCTGAAGATGCGCGTCGTCTGGGCACTGCTGATCCTGGTTGTCGCCAAGATCGTCACGGTGTTCTCGCCCTATTTCTTCGCCTGGGCGTCTGATGCGCTCACCGGCGAGACAGCGGGCCTGCCGGCCTTCCTCGTTGCCCCCGTGATGCTGGTGCTGGCCTACAACGCCGCCCGCGTGCTGGCGGTCGCCTTCAACCAGCTGCGCGATGCGCTGTTCGCCCAGGTCGGCCAGCACGCCGTGCGCGAGCTTGGCAACATCACCTTCGCCCATTTGCACCGCCTGTCGCTGCGCTTCCATCTTTCCCGCCGCACCGGCGGTCTCAGCCGCGTCATCGAGCGCGGCGTGAAGGGCATCGAGGCCATCGTTCGCTTCACCATCCTGAACGGCGTCCCGACCCTCTTGGAATTCGCCATCATGGCGGGGCTGATCTGGTGGCAGTTCGGCTTCTTCTACGTCGTCATCGTCGCGGTGATGATCGTTGCCTATGTCTGGTTCACGGTGAAAACGTCGAACTGGCGCATCGCCATCCGCCGCGAGATGAACGACAGCGACACGGATGCCAATTCCAAGGCGGTCGACAGCCTGCTGAACTACGAGACGGTCAAGTATTTCGGCAACGAGAAAATGGAGGCCGCTCGCTTCGACGTCTCCATGGCTGGTTATGAAAAGGCCGCCGTGCGCACCTGGACCTCGCTCGCCTGGCTCAACTTCGGCCAGTCGGCCATCCTCGGCCTCGGCACCGCCGCCTGCATGGCGCTCTCCGCCATGGCCGTCCTCAATGGCACCCAGACCATCGGCGACTTCGTCCTGATCAACGCGCTGCTGATGCAGATCGCCATTCCGCTCAATTTCGTCGGCTTCATCTACCGCGAAATCCGCCAGGGCCTGGCCGACATCGAATCCATGTTTTCCGTCCTCGCCGTGCCAGCCGAGATCGAGGACAAGCCAGGTGCCAAGGCATTGGCCGTGTCCTCCGGCGCGATCCGCTTCGAGGATGTCACCTTCCATTACGATCCGGACCGCCAGATCCTGAAAGGCCTCACCTTCGACGTGCCGGCGGGCCACACCGTGGCCGTCGTCGGTCCCTCCGGCGCGGGCAAGTCAACCCTGTCGCGCCTCCTGTTCCGCTTCTATGACGTCACCGGCGGCCGCATCACCATCGACGGCCAGGACATCCGCGACATCACGCAGGAAAGCCTGCGCTCGGCCATCGGCATGGTGCCGCAGGACACGGTGCTCTTCAACGACACCATCGCCTACAACATCCGCTATGGCCGCCCCGGCGCCAGCCTCGCGGACGTGCAGGAAGCCGCCCGCATGGCCCAGATCGCGCCCTTCATCGAGACGCTGCCGAAGGGCTTCGACAGCGAGGTGGGAGAGCGCGGCCTCAAGCTTTCTGGCGGCGAGAAGCAGCGCGTCGCCATCGCCCGCACCATCCTCAAGGCCCCGCCGATCCTGATCCTCGACGAGGCCACCTCCGCCCTCGACACCCACACAGAACGCGAGATCCAGACCGCGCTCGACCAGGTGTCGCAGAACCGCACCACGCTGGTCATCGCCCACCGCCTGTCGACGGTCGTCAACGCCGACCAGATCCTGGTGCTGGAAGCCGGCCGCATCGTCGAACGCGGCACCCACGCCGAACTCCTCGCCATGAACGGCCTCTACCACTCCATGTGGAACCGCCAGCGCGAGGCCGACGAAGCCGAAGAACGCCTGCGCGCCGCCCGCGAGGCCGACAAGCTGGGTGTCGTGGTGAGGGGGCAGAAGGCTGGGGAGTGAAGGCCTTCGTTTGAACATCTCGCCGTTTTCGACCCGTCCGGCTTTGGTCTCCCCCCACCCCTTCCCCCTCCCCACCAGGGGGAGGGGAGCTGTGGCGCCGTTCCCTTGTCGCGAGCGACTTGGATGCTGCAGCTCCAGTTCCAGAGCCCCACGGCTCAACCTCTCCGCCCCCCTCCCCCTCGTGGGGAGGGGTAAGGGGTGGGGGGGGGAGAGGTGAGGGGGGACGCCACAAGTGCAGTACTGAAATGACCGACGACCAGGCTCCATGGCGCCCAAAGTTTGGATGCGCTGAAAACCCGCTGTTTCACCCAGCCTTGCGATGCCCGGCTTCGCTCTGCGCATAGGCGCTGCCGAAGCGGTTGGCGAGGAAGCGCTCCAGCGGGATATCCTCCTGCCGGATGAAGCCGGAGCAGGGCAGCAAGCCGTTGGTCAGCATGTCGAGCACGGCGCAGATGCCGCTGGCAGTGGTGATCTGGATGGCGCTGAGCAGCTTGCCGGCCACCACGCCGCTGTAGATCTTGTTTGCGTAGGTTTCCTGCACCAGCCGGCCATTCTGGCGACCGCTAACGGTGACGAAGACGATCACCACGTCCTGCGTCGTCGTCGGCAGGGCGTTTTCGAAAATGTCCTTCAGCACCTCGCGGCGGTGTCGGAGGCCAAGGTCATTGAGCAGCGCCTTCATGATTGCCGCATGGCCGGGATAGCGAATGGTCTTGTAGTTGAGCGTCCGCACCTTGCCCTTCAGCGTTTCACACAGGGTGCCGAGGCCGCCGGAGGTGTTGAAGGCCTCGTAGGCGACGCCGTCGAGGGCGAATTCCTCGCGCTCCTCCAGTGCCGGCACCTCGATCAGGTTGCCTTCGACGATGGCCTCGCAGGGTTCGATATATTCGTTGATGACCCCGTCCGTGCTCCAGGTCAGGTTGTAGTTCAGCGCGTTGGAGGGATATTGCGGCAGGGCGCCGACCCGCATCCGCACAGCTTCCAGTCCGTCGAAGCGCTTGGCCAGATCATGCGCCACGATGGAGATGAACCCCGGTGCAAGCCCGCACTGGGGAATGAAGGCGCTTCCAGACTTGGCCGCGATCTCTTTCACTTGCCGGGTCGAGTCAACATCCTCTGTCAGGTCCAGATAATGCACGCCCGCGGCTGCAGCAGCTTCAGCAATGGTCACCGTGAGGTGGAACGGGGCGGCGGACAGGACGGCGAACTGGCCGGCAAGCACTTTTGCAAGAGCCGCCCCATCGGCAATGTCCAGCGCAACGGTGGTCACCGCCTTGTGCGCGTCAATGCCCGCCAGTTCGGCAGCGGACCTGTCCACGACCGTGACATGGTAGTCGCCGGTTGCAGCCAGAATGCGGGTGATGGTTGAGCCGATCTTGCCAGCTCCGACAACGACTACAGGCTTCATGCTGTCCCCTCCAGGATCATTTCCTGTCAGGATGTGCGAAACACTGGTCGATTCATAGCGTTGAAACGGGCATAATGCCGATCACTTTCGGGCAATATGATGAGCCACATGAGCACTGTGACGATCACCGACGCCGACCGCGCGCTTCTCGACCTCCTCGGCCAGAATGCCCGCATGCCTACGGCGACGCTCGCCCGCCGCCTCGGCCTGTCCCGCACCACGGTGCAGGCCCGGCTGGAGCGGCTGGAGCGGGAAGGCATCATCACCGGCTATGGCGTGCGCCTGTCGGACGAGTATCGCGGCGGCTTCGTCAAGGCGCATGTGCTGATCACTTTGGCACCGAAGTCCCTGCCGCGCGTGACGGCGGAACTCAACGGCATTGCCGAGGTCCGCACGCTGCACTCGGTCAGCGGCACCTATGATCTGATCGCCATCGTCGCTGCCGCTTCCATTGCCGAACTCGATCACCTGATCGATCACATCGGCGCTCTCGAGGGGGTTGAGCGGACCCTGTCGTCCATCATCCTGTCGACGCGCATCCAGCGTTGAATCGCAGTCGATCAGACGTGTCGCGGATCTGCAGCTGCGGTCTGCGCAAGCGCAGCAGGTGCCGCAGACCTTGCCAGGCTGCGTGAATGGCAAGGGCGCGCTCCGTGCGGGCGCGGCGTTCATGGTGGTCGCCTGTGTGCATCATTTGCGTGGCTCCGGATTTGTCTGGTTTTGCTGAAACGACAATCACACATTCGGAGAAATCTGATAATCTGGCTCATATCGATAGAACCTGTCGAAGGTATCGGATAATGCGGCTTGAGGATCTGCGCTTTTTCGTGAGGGCGGCGGCCCTTGGCAGCCTGTCGGCAGCGGGCCGCGAAATCGGACTCTCGCCCTCGGCGGCCAGTTCGCGCCTTGCCGCCCTGGAACGTGACGTCGGCACCCGGCTGGTGCTGCGGACGACGCGCCGGATCCAGACGACAGAAGCGGGGGAGCTGCTGTTGCGCAACGCCGGCGATGCGCTGGAGCTTCTCGACGGGGCCTTGCGGGAAATGGAGGACGGGGCCGAGACGCCGCGCGGCACCTTGCGCATGTCCCTCAACATGTTTTTCGGGCGCAAGCATGTGCTGCCGTATCTGGCCGAGTTTCGCGACCTTTACCCGGATCTCAAGCTGCATCTGGATTTCTCGGACCGGATTGTCGATCTCGTTGCCGAGGGATACGATCTGGCCTTGCGCGGCGCGCCGTTGGCCGATTCCAGCCTGATTGCCCGCCGTCTGGCCGGCAATCCGCGCGTTCTCTGCGCCGCACCCGCTTACATCGCAAGGCGCGGTGCGCCCCGGTCGCCCTCTGAGCTCAAGGACCATGACTGCCTGAGTTTTCGCTCGATGCCGGTCTGGTATTTCGAGGGGCCGGAGGGTGAGATCGCCTTTCCGGTCGAGGCCTCGATCAGCGGCGACAACGGCGACTTTGCCTATGATGCCGCCCGCCTCGGCCTTGGCCTGGCCATCAAGTCGCTGGCCCATGTCTGGGACGACTTGCGCGATGGGCATCTGGTCGCCGTCATGCCGGACTATCCGGTCACCCGCGTCGGCGCCATCTGGGCTGTCGCCCCGCCTGGGCGCTCGATGGCACTCAAGGCCCGTGTTCTGGTTGATTTCCTGCGGGCCAAGTACGGCAACCCCGCTTATTGGGAGGCCGATCACCGGATCCTTGGAGCAACGGCCACTTGAGGCAAATTGAGGGTTCAGTTGCAGGCGCAAAGGCACTAAGAGTGAAGCCGACTGCGGCTACGAAGGCCGCGCCAAGATCAACTGGAACGCCCCATGTCGCTTGTCGATTCCGTCACCAAGGCCTTTGTGCCGATCCACCGCGAAGGCTGGCCCTTCATTGCCATCGCGCTTGCCGCGACGCTGATCCTCGGCTGGTTCATCGAGCCGCTGTTCTGGATCGGCCTCTTCCTGACCGGCTGGGTCTGCTACTTCTTCCGCGATCCGCAGCGCGTCACCCCGGTGCAGGACGGCCTCGTCATTTCCCCGGCCGATGGCATTGTCAGCCAGGTCGGCCCCTGCCGCCCGCCGCTGGAGCTGGACCTTGGCGCTGAACCGATGATGCGCATTTCAGTGTTCATGAATGTCTTCAACTGCCACGTGAACCGTGCGCCCGTCGGTGGCCGCATCCTGCGTGTCGCCTACAAGCCCGGCAAGTTCATCAATGCCGAGCTGGACAAGGCCTCCGAGGACAATGAGCGCAACGGCCTCGTGATCGAGCATGGCGACACCCGCATCGGTGTCGTCCAGATTGCCGGTCTCGTCGCGCGTCGCATTGTCTGCTTCGTGCGTGAAGGCGAGAGCATTACCGCCGGCGAGCGCTTCGGCCTGATCCGCTTCGGCTCCCGTCTCGACATCTACATGCCGATGGGAACCGTGCCGAAGGTGGCACTTGGCCAGACGATGATCGCCGGCGAGACGGTTCTGGCCGATCTGACGGCGGTCTCCGGGTCTGCCCAGCCGCTGACCCGGGTCAACTGACGCGCGCGACGAGAAGGAACACGGAAGGGATGAGCGTGACCCCGCCCTTTGCCAGCTTTGATCCCGGCGATGACAATGGCGGCCGCCGCCGTCCTGGCCGGTTTTCAAAGGTTCCGCTGCGCCTGATCCTGCCCAATCTGGTCACCTTGCTGGCGTTGTGCTCGGGGCTGACCGGCATCCGCATGGCGCTGGAGGGGCGGTGGGAGTTTGCCGTCGGCGCGGTGCTTCTGGCCGCCGTGCTCGATGCCCTTGATGGCCGCGTTGCGCGTCTGCTCAAGGGCACGTCGAAATTCGGTGCGGAACTGGATTCCCTCGCCGACTTCGTCAACTTCGGCGTCACGCCGGCCTTGATGCTCTATGTCTGGCTTCTGAGCGAGGTCAAGTCGCTCGGCTGGATCGCAGCGCTCGCCTATGCCATCTGCGCTGCCTTGCGGCTTGCCCGCTTCAATGCTGCTCTGGATGATCCGGACAAGCCGACCTGGTCGGTGAAATTCTTCACCGGCGCACCGGCTCCTGCCGGCGCTTTGATAGTCTTGATGCCGATCTATCTTGAGTTTCTCGGCATCTTGCCGCACTGGCCCGAGCTTGCCCCCTTTGTCGCGCTCTACACCGTCTGCATCGGCCTTCTGATGATCAGCCGCCTGCCGACCTATTCAGGCAAGAAGGTCGGCACGCGCATTCGCCGTGATCTGGTGCTGCCGTTGTTCGTGCTGGCGGTGCTGCTCGTCGCCCTGACCGTCAGCTATCCCTATCAGATGCTGGCGCTGGCAACGCTTGCCTATCTCGCCTCGATCCCGCTTGCCCTGCGCAGCTACCAGGCCCATGTGCGGGCCGATGCCAGCGGCCAACCCTTGGCCGAGAACTCACCGGACGAGGATGAGGACGATACGCTGGGCGATGGGCCCCAAGTCGATCCGGCACCCGAGCGCAAGCCGGACTGACGCTCCACCCTCAGCTTCAAGACAGAACCACACCGCCGGATCGCTCCGGCGGTGTGGTTGATGGCAAACCCTCTATGGTCATCCCGGACGCAGCGAAGCGGAGATCCGGGACCGGAGAGCCAAGGTCTCTCGGGGTTAACTCATTGAAATACAGAGGCATCGGCTCTCCGGTCCCGGCTCGGCGCTTCGCTAACGCTCAGCTGGGCCGGGATGACGATGGGTGAGCGGGTAATCAAGCTCACCGCCGGATCGCTCCGGCGGTGTTTTTGTTCTGGCAGGATCACTCGGCGGCCAGCGGCAGCTCTATCGGCCGGGGGGCCGGCTCCTTGCGCTCCGGCAGGCTGACCACCGTTGCAGCTGGTGCGGCGGCGACGGCTGCCTCTTCGGCAACAGGTGCCGGCTCCTGCTGTACCGGCTTGCGCCGGACGATCCGCTGGAACGTCTGCACCCAGGTGCTGGGCGCTGCGATCAGCACAGGTACCATGACCAGCGTCAGGATTGTGGAGAAGGCAAGGCCCGAGATCACCGCCGTCGACAGCTGCACCCACCAGATCGCGGTGATCCCGCCGATGGCCGTCACCTGATCAAAGAAGCTGAAATTGATCTGTGTCGCCATCGGCACCAGGCCGATGATGGTGGTGATCGTCGTCAGCATGATCGGTCGCAGGCGCTGCAGCGAGGTCTTGAGGATCGCATCCAGTGTCGGCATGCCGTCGTCGCGGAAGCGATTGAACGTGTCGAGCAGGATGATCGCGTTGTTCACCACGATACCGGCCAGGGCAACGATGCCCGTTCCCGTCATGATGATGGAGAACTTCTGCCCCGTGATCCACATGCCCGCCAGCACGCCGAACACCGACAGCACCACGGTGAGAAGCGTGATGAAGGTCTGGTAGAACGAATTGTACTGGGTGAGCAGGATCAGGAACATCAGGAACAGCGAGGCGACCATCGCCTTCATCAGGAACTCGCCACTTTCCTTCTGGTCCTCATCCGCGCCGCGGAACTTCAGATGCACACTCTCCGGCCAGGTCTGGGTCTTTAGCCAGGTGTCCAGTTCCTTGACCTTGTCATCCGGCAGCATGCCCGACGCCTTGTCGACGGTGGCCTTGAGCATCATCGAGTACTGGCCATCGCGGCGGGTGATCGACGACACTTTCTGCGCCGCCGTTCGTTCGACGAAATTGGCCAATGGCACGAGGCCGAGCGGCGTCTGCAGCCGCAGCTCGTCAAAGCGGTCGAGCGTGCGCTCACTCTCCGGCAGGCGGACGCGGATATCCACCTCGTCCTCGCTGTCGCTTGGCCGGTACTTGCCGATCAGCACGCCATTGGTCACCAGCTGCACCATGCTGCCGACCGAGGCGATGCCGGCCTGGTAGCGTCCGGCCTGTTCGCGGTCGATGGCCAGCTGCCATTCGATGCCGGGCAGGGGACGGTCATCCTCCTGGTCCATCAGCCCGTCCATCTGGTTCATATGCGCCCGAATGCGTGCCACGGTCTGGACAACGGTGGCATAGTCGGTCGAGCGCACTTCCAGCTGCACGTCCTTGCCGGTTGGCGGCCCGCCCTCAATTTTGCGCAGTTCTACCTTGATGCCGGGCAGGGGGGCCGTCCGGTCGCGGATCTCCTGCGAGATCTCGACATAGCTGCGCCGGCAGCAATAGTCCGACAGGTCGAGCTGGATCTCGCCGATCACGTCGGCCGGTTTGCCCTGGATCCCCAGCGCGTTGCCGCCGCCGCCGCCGCCACCGGGAGCGAAGGCCGAGGTCACTGCATTCTCGATGCCGGCGGTCGCCAGGACTTCACGTTCCACATCGGCGACCAGATCCCGCGCTTCGGCAGCCGACAGGTTGCCGCGTCCCGAGATCAACACCACGGCCTGTTTCGGCTCCTCGTCGACGAAGAACTCGACGCCGGCGCTGTTGCTGGAAAAGCCGGTGAAAATCCAGGCGCACAGGGCAATCATGCCACCAAACGCCACAAGCGTTCCGAAGGGATTTCCGGCGAGGAACTTCAGGCTCCGCACATAGACCCCGCCGATGCCGCGCACTTCGCGGACATCGAAGGCGTGGGACCCGGACAGGATCTCCGCCTGGGCCTTGTCCTCGGCCGCCCTGATCGCGGCGCGGGCCTGCGACCAGCGCAGGCCGGGACGCAACACCAGGAATGACAGACCGCCGGCCAGCAGGAAAGCCGCGCCCGCCAGCGGCAGGATCAAGCTGCCATCGAGCACCACACCGAGAAGGGGGGCCTCGACGACCGTCATGGCGGCAAGTCCAGCGAACACCAGTGCCAGCAGAACGGCGGCGTGGCGGGAGATGAAATGCGAGATGCTGGCAAAGATGCCGCCGGTCACGGGAATGAACACCGTCGCGGTCACCAGCGCTGCCGTCAGCACGATGATCACCATGATCGGCAGGTAGCTCATGAACTCGCCGGCGACGCCCGGCCACATCAGCATCGGCAGGAAGGCGGCCAGCGTTGTCGCGGTCGACGAGATGATCGGCCAGAACATCAGCTTGGCGGCGCGGATATAGGCTTCCCGGTCTTCCATGCCTTCCGCGATCTTGCGGTCGGCGTATTCCACCATCACGATGGCGCCGTCGACCAGCATGCCCACGGTCAGCACCAGACCGAACATCACCATGATGTTCACGGTGTAGCCGAGGCCGGCCAGCATCAGGAAGCCGACCATGAAGGAGGTCGGGATCGCAAGGCCCACCAGCAAGGCCGACCGCACGCCGAGCGTTGCGATGATCAGCACCATGACGAGGAAGATCGCCGTCAGGATCGAGGATTCCAGCGAGCCGAGCACCTCGAAGATATTCGCCGACTGGTCGAGCATGAAGTCGACCCGGATCGTCTCGGGCCAGTCCTTGGACGTCTCTTCGACAATCTGGCGCACGGCCGCGTTGTTCTCGATGACGTTGGTGCCGATCCGCTTGGTGATGTTCAGTGCAATCGCCGGCTGGCCATTGACGCGGGTGTAGGATGTCGCATCCTTGAACGTGCGCCGGATCTCGGCCACGTCGCCCAGCGTCACAACGCCTTCGCCGAACTGCTTCAGCGGCAGCGAATAGACATCCTCGGCGGTTTCGACGAGACCAGGCACCTTCACGTTGAAGCGTCCGGCTCCACTGTCCAGAAAGCCTGCGGGCACCAGCTGGTTGTTCTGGGTCAGAGACGTCAGAAGCTCCTGCTGGGTGATCGCGTAGGACTCCAGCTTGCGCGTATCGATCAGGACTTCGAGCAACTCTTCCCGATGACCGGAAAGATCGGCCGAGCGGACCGTATCAATGGACTCGATCTGATCCTTCAGCTTGCGCGCATGGGTATAGAGTGTGCGTTCGGGCACGTTGCCCGAAAGGGTCACGGTGATCGTCGGGGCGAGCGCGAAATTGGTCTCGCTGATCGTCGGCTCGTCGGCTTCAGCCGGCAGTTTCGCCTTGGCCTGGTCCACCTTGTCGCGCACGTCCGACATGGCCTCGTCCTTGTTGAACGAGATGTCGAACTCCAGCACGATGCCGGCATGGCCTTCGGAGGCGATGGCCGTGAGTTCCTTCAGACCGTCGAGGCTGCGCAGCTCCGTTTCCATCGGTCGCACGAGCAGGCGCTCGGCGTCTTCCGGGGAAATGCCCTGCTGGCTGATCGAGACGAAGAACACCGGCACGTCAATGTCCGGGCTGTCTTCCTTCGGAATGCCGATATAGGTGACGGTGCCCGCGATCACGAGCGCCATCATCAGCATGAACACCGTCTTGGGACGGCGCAGGATGGCTTCCAGCATATCGATCATTGGGCTGCCTCCGCCACTTCGGTCACCGGTTCGACGACCTGGCCGTCGCCGACAAAGTCCTGCCCGACGACAATGACCCGAACCACGTCGGGCAGTCCGCCAATCCAGACACCGTCGGACTCGCCCCCAAGAATGGTGACTGGAACGAATTGCGCTGTGTTGTCATCCCGCACGACCCGCAGGCCGACGCGGCCTGCATCATTGAGGGTCAGGATGGCTGGCGAGATCTTGTGCGCCTTTTCCGCCTTCAGCGGCAAGCGGGTCAGCGCTGTGGTGCCGTCGCGGGCAAGACCATCGGCATTGGGAAACTCGATCTCGACGCGGAAGGTCCGGGTGTTCGGGTCTGCCGCCGGCGCAACATAGCGCACTTTGCCTTGCGGGGCGTGTCCCGTGATCAGGTTCACTTCGGCCGCCATGCCGACCTGGATAAGGCCGATGCTGGCTTCCGAGACCTGGCCGATGGCAATCATCGGGTCGGTGTCGACAAGGGTCCCGCAGGCCGAGCCGATGGCGAGATGGTCACCGACTTTCGCCATCGGGCTCTCGACCACGCCGGAGACGGGTGCGCGGATGATCGTCCGCTCCAGTTCCAGTTCCGCTTCCCGCAGCCGCGCGGTCGCCGCGTCAAAGCCCGCCTTCAGCGCGGTCACCCGGTTTTCCGCCGTGAACCCCTTGGAACTCAACTGAGTCGCGGCTTCGAAGTCGATCCGCGCCTGGGTCAGTTGCGCCTGTGCTTCCAGAACCCGTGCTTCGCGGGTGCCGCGATCAAGCACGCAGAGCACATCGTCCTTTGCGACGACCGTGCCTTCCCGGGCCGGGCGTTCGATGATCCGCCCGGTTGTTTCCGCCCGCACCGTGACTTTCGCATGGGCCTCCGTGATGCCGCGAATGTCGAGCACGTTGATCCGGTCGGTTGCCGTCATCTCCCGTACCTTCACCTTGAAGGGGGCATCCTTGCGGCTGTCTTGGCGCTCGGCCAGCGGACGGGCGGCATTCTCGCCGTCGCTGCGGCCACCAACCACCACATCGCCACTCCACATCCAGAAGCCCACCCCTCCGGCAATAAGGGCCGCAAGCACATAGGACATCTTCAGTTGCATAACCTGTACTCCGTCAAACGGAAGAAAAACGCCGTGTCACTCGGCTGCGGCCGGCAGCTGGCACGGTTCTGGTCTGGTCTCGGCGATCTGCTCGAGCTCCGACCGGTTCATTTCGAGAAACTTGAGATTTTGTTCCATGCAGGTGAGGCCGCAATTGATCGTCCAGCGCGTTGCCGGATGGTCGCATTTCTGCGTCATCTCCCTGAGCTGGCTGATTTCGGCGCGGATCTGGTCCATCTGCCGGTCGACGGCCCTGCGCACCGCAGCTGCCCCGACCAGGTCGGCGCACATCGCCACGAGCAGGAAGGGCGAGCGGAAGGTGTCTTCGGCCAGCGGCTCAGACAGGAGCGATTTCAGTTCAGCGCGCCCGGTGTCGGTGATGGAGTAGACCTTGCGGGCGGGTTTGCCCTCCTGCGGCTCGTGCCGCACGGTCACAAGTCCCTCGGCCTCGAGCTTGGCGAGGGTCGGATAGATGGAGCCGAAACCGGCTTCCTCGAAATAGCTGAACTCCCCCTCGGTCGACGCCTTGCGGATTTCATATCCGGTGGCATCGCCAAAGTTGAGGATCGCAAGGCATAATCTACGCACGCTCATGGTTCCAGTTATGCCCCGTATTCGGACGTGGCAGGTGTCCCGCCCGCCATCGCCCGTGTTTCGCCTTTGGTTGCCCTTACGGGCGCGACTGGCGACCGGACCAGCCGGAGCGGACACGTGTCTGTCCCGCCGGCCCGCTTCGCCTTGGATCAACTCCTGAACCGAACCGGTTGCCGCGGTGCTCCGGTCAGGAGGCAACTTGAATTCTGCGTTCCTGCACCCCACGTCTTTGGGGCCGACAGGACCCTTCCGTCGCCGTCAGCACCGACGATCCGGATCGCACGTCCTACGCGATTGACCTAATATCGGATCGATATATATCAAATCAATATAGCTTGGCAAAATAAACAGGCCACGCCCGCCGGGTTTGCTGCGGCTGTGTCGTTCTGCTGCCGGACTGATGTAAATTGCTGTTCTTGCGCTGCTTCGCCGCGCAGCTTTCGCCATTTGGCCCATTGCCGCGCCATCAAAGCTGGCGCATGCTGGCTGAGTGATTTCGGCCTTGTGCTGGCATCACGCAAAAAATGAAAACATCGAACAATCGGTGTTTCCCTGTGCGACCAGACCCGGATCTGGAGGTCCCCTGATGAAGACTGACCTGCCGTTGCTTCAGCGCCATATCGAGCGCGTCCTGCCGGAAAATCCGTTGTTCCGCCTGCTGGCCATCAATGGTGCAGTCGGCGTCCTCGTGTCCTTGCTTGTCTTTGCCGGGCTCTTGATCAGCAATGCCGCCGGCCTGCGCGACCTGATCGCCAACGCCGAGGATCCGGTTGTCCCGGTGGTGCTGCTTGGGTTTGGTCTCATCATCACCCTGGGCTCTGCTGTCATCGGCAGCGCCATCATGATGCTGCCGTCGGACGAGGACACCGGCTCCGGTCGCCGGGACCGCATCGAGGGCGAGTTGATCCCGATCCGCGTGCATGCCCGTGCGCGCCGCCCCCTGTCTCGCGACTGAGACTGCGGCTGATCGGACACCAGACTGGATGGCTGGTCGGGTCTCTGGTCGGCAATCGGATTGCTGGCCATCGGCCGGCCAGCGCATCTGCGTCTTGCCAAACCCGCGCGGGTCAGGTTCCATAGCCTGAATTTGCAGAAGGAATTCAGGCGTATGGACGCATCCTACCCCCGCGACATGGTCGGCTACGGCCGTGCCATTCCCCATCCGCAGTGGCCGGGCGAGGCCAATGTGGCGGTGCAGTTCGTCGTCAATTACGAGGAAGGCGGCGAGAACAACATCCTGCACGGCGATGCGGCCTCCGAGGCCTTCCTGTCCGAGATTGTCGGGGCGCAAGCTTGGCCGGGCAAGCGCCACTGGAACATGGAATCCATCTACGAATACGGCTCGCGCGCCGGCTTCTGGCGACTGTGGCGCATGTTCACCAGCCGCAACATCCCCGTCACCGTCTATGGCGTCGCCACCGCGCTCGCCCGCAACCCGGAGGTGGTCGCGGCCATGAAGGAGGCCGACTGGGAAATCGCCTCCCATGGCCTCAAGTGGATCGAGCACGCCGACATGCCGGAAGAGGTGGAACGCGCCCAGATCCTCGAGGCGATCCGCCTGCATGAGGAGGTGACCGGTTCACGCCCGATGGGCTGGTACACCGGCCGCTGCTCCATGAACACCCGTCGCCTCGTCATGGAAACCGGCGGCTTCCTCTATGACAGCGACAGCTACGCTGACGATCTGCCCTATTGGGTCGAGGGCCCGAACGGCCCGCATCTGGTCATTCCCTACACGCTCGACGCCAACGACATGCGTTTCGCCACGCCCCAGGGCTTCAACACCGGCGACCATTTCTTCGACTATCTCAAGGACAGTTTCGACACGCTCTACCGCGAGGGCGAGGAGGGCAGTCCGAAGATGATGTCGATCGGCCTGCATTGCCGTCTTGTTGGAAGGCCTGGCCGGGCCGCCGCGCTTGCCCGTTTCCTCGACTATGTCGCCGGCCACGACAAGGTCTGGCTCACCCGCCGCATCGACATCGCCTGGCACTGGCACGCCCACCACTCCGCCGGGTGAGAGCACTTGATGGGGCTTTGGGCGGTTCATGTCGGATCGCCCGGCCCATATCCTCCAAACCCTGAGCCCGCCATGCCGTCGCCCGCGTCCCTTCCCAGTTACCACCTCTATGGCGAGACCGAGGGCGCGGCGGAGTTCGACTTCTTTCACATCGAGACCATCCGCGCCCGCTCCCGGGCGCTCGGCTGGCAGCTCGAGCCCCATGCTCACGCCCATCTGGCCCAGGTGCTGCACATCACGCGTGGTGGCGGGCGGCTGGTGGAGGAGGGCGGCGAGCGCGAGATCCGCCCCGGCGGCCTCTGCTTCACCCCGCCGCACACGTTGCATGGCTGGAGTTTCCTGCCCGACACCGAGGGTTATGTCGTCTCCTTCACCCCCGATTATCTCGTCTCTGGCGGCACCACCCGCTCGGAGGCCGAGCAGCGCGCGCTGACCTCCAGCGGCAACACGCTGATCCATCCCGAGGCCGATGGCGCCCGCCTCGGCTTCTACTGCGCCGAGATGGCAGCCGAATTCGACATCGGCCGCCGCCGCCGCGCCCTGTTCCGCCCGCTCGTTGCCCTGACGCTGCTGGTGCTGTTCCCCGGCGAAGGTTCCGCCGGCGCGCCCGATGCCGCCCCCGGCTTTTCGCTGTTCCGCTTTCGCCAGCTGGTTGAGGAGCGCTACCGCCAGGACTGGAACGCCGAGCCCTATGCCGAAGCCATGGGCCTCACCGTGCAGCGGCTCAACCGCTACTGCCGCCTGTTCATCGGCCGCACCGCGTCCCAGGCGGTGCGCGAGCGTCTCATCATCGAGGCGCGCCGCCTGCTCGCCTTTTCCGGCCTCAGCGTGTCTCAGGTCGCCTATGAACTGGGCTTCGAGGATCCGGCCTATTTTTCCCGCGTCTTCCGCAAGGAGACCGGCGAGGCGCCGGCCGACTTCCGTGCGCGCCACCGCGACGACGGCTTGGCATGATCCATACCGCGCCAAATTAACGATGCGTCAACATTAACGATGTTTTAACAATTTGAGTTAATTTCGCGTAAAGGGTGTGGGTTTGGCGGCCTGCCTGCGTTAATCAATAGGGCAGGAGACGAACTGACCGGACCGCGCCCGCCATGAGCCGCCTGCTGACCCTGACGCCCCGCTACGCCGGGATCTATCTGACCGCGATCAATCTGATTCTCGTCGGCTGGCTCGTCGGGCTCGATCCGCGCGCGGTGAACGACGTCGCCCGCTCCGTCGTCCCGGCGGTGGTCGGGCAGGAGACGCTCCAGCTCTCCACTTCGCGACTGGTCCCGTTCAGCGAGCTGTGCCCGCCCTGCACCCGCCTCCTGCGCGATGTGATCGCCTTTGACCGGCAGATCACCGCCGATGCAGAGGCCTACATGACCAGCCTGCTGTCCACTGCGCAGGCCGACACAGCGCTTGCAGACCCGGCACAGGCCGAGGCGTTGGTTCAGTAAGGCAATCCGGCATAATTCTCCGCAAGGCTCGTCTGCGCCGCCTGCGACCCAGCGAGATAGTCCATCTCCGCCTGCTGCATCCGCTGATCGAAGGCGCCTTCCTCCGGAAACCGGTGCAACAGCCGCGTCATCCACCAGGAGAACCGCTCCGCCTTCCAGATCCGCGCCAGCGCCCGCGCCGAATAGGCATCGATCCCGGCCCTCGATTTCTCACGATAGAACTCGATCAGGCCTTCGGAGAGATAGTGGATGTCGGAGGCAGCCAGATTGAGCCCCTTCGCCCCCGTTGGCGGCACGATATGGCCTGCGTCCCCGGCCAGGAACAGCCGTCCGAAGCGCAGCGGCTCGGCGACGAAGCTGCGCAAGGGAGCAATGCTCTTCTCGATCGACGGTCCCGTCGTCATCCGCGCGGCCGCCTCCTCGCCCAGCCGGCGCTTGAGCTCGTCCCAGATCGCGTCATCAGGCCAGGCCTCCAGCGGCGTGTCGAGCGGCACCTGAATGTAATAGCGCGACAGGGCGTGCGAGCGCATCGAGGCCAGCGCGAAGCCGCGCGGGTGGTTGGCATAGATCAGCTCGTGGTCCACCGGCGGCACATGCGCCAGGATGCCGAGCCAGCCGAAGGGATAGACCTTCTCATACTCGGTGATCGCCCCCTTGGGCACGCTCGCCCGCGCCACGCCATGATAGCCGTCGCAGCCGCAAATGAAGTCGCAGGCGATCTCCTGCGTCACCCCGTCCTGCACATAGCTCACCCGTGGCTGGTCGCCGTCGAAGTCGAGCGGCGTCACCGCCTCGGCCTCGTAGATCACCGGGGCATTCCGCGCGGCATGCGCCTGCATCAGGTCCCGCGTCACCTCGGTCTGGCCATAGACCATGACGGAACGCCCAGTCAGCCGCTTCAGGTCGATCCGCAAGGCTGTCTCGCCCACGGCAAGGCGGAAGCCGTCATGCGGCAACCCGATCTCGTGCATGCGCCGGCCCAGTCCGGCGCGCTCCAGCATGTCCACCATGCCCTGTTCCAGCACGCCGGCACGGATGCGCGACAGCACGTAGTCGGCGCTCTTGCGCTCCAGCACCACGCAATCGATGCCGCTCAGATGCAAAAGCTGCGACAGCAGCAGGCCCGACGGCCCGGCTCCAATGATGACGACCTGCGTGCGCACGGGGATCTCCTCCAGAGATACCGGCTGCCCCTCCGCCGCCGGTGAGGGACACTTTCGCCCATGCGCTTTGCCGGCTGAATGGACGATCCGGGCATTCGCTTGGACAATTTCGCCAGCCCTGCCCCGCTCGGCTTCTGACTCATTTCCTGAAGCGCCTGACTCAGTTTCGCAACCACCGGACTCACCACATCAGCTCGCAAAAGCCGCTGCGGAAACAGGGTCTTGTCCAATGAAACGGAATCGGATTGTGACCCGGCTGACTCAATCTGCGAGGCGGCTCAAGTGGATCAGATGACGGGGGTGACCGGATCCGGCAGACTGGATCCCGTCGTGTCAAATGGCCGGTCGCAAGGGAAGGGGAGCCGGAAGAGCCGGATCATGGATAGGACCCGCAAGCGGGCCAGGGACCTGCGCCGCGACCAGACCTTTCAGGAACGCGCGCTGTGGCCGCATCTTCGCGGTTTGAAGGCGCACGGCCTTCATGTCCGTCGCCAGGCACCCATCGGCCCCTACATCGCCGACTTCGCCCTCTTGTCCCATCGCCTCGTCATCGAGATCGACGGCGACAGCCACGGCGCTCCTGGTCAGTCCCGCCACGACGCCACCCGCGACCAGTGGCTCACGTCCCAGGGCTTCACGGTCTGGCGTTTCTCTGCCCGCGACGTCGAACACAATCTGGAAGGCGTCGTCGAAACCATCCTTCTGCGCCTTGGACTGTTTGGCGCGGAGAATGATTGACGTTTGAACCCTCTGGACCCCGCCGAGCCCCCCACCCCCAACCCCTCCCCACCGGGGGGAGGGGGGCTGAAGCGCCGAGGCTGGATCGCCCACGAAATCGAGTTCAGCACTCTGGTGTCAGCGATCCTGGTCCCATGGCACAACCTCTCCGCGCCCCTCCCCCTCGTGGGGAGGGGTGAGGGGTGGGGGGAGCCCCACGCTCAGGCTTAAATGGGACTACGCAGCACGCTAGGCCAAGAGAACTTTCGATCACCGCACCCCTCCGCCCCGCCGAGTTCCCCACCCCCGACCCCTCCCCACCAGGGGGAGGGGGGCTGAAGCGCCGAGGCTGGATCACCCACGAAATCGAAACCAGAGTTCTGGTTTCGCCAGTTCGCGCCCCCATTGGCACGACCTCTCCGCCCCCCTCCCCCTCGTGGGGGCCGAAGGCGGGGCGAGGCCCGTGGCTCGACCCCGGCAGGGGTGAGGGGTGGGGGGAGCCCCACGCTCCGGCCTTCATTGCCTTTGGTTTTGTTCCAGACGGAGTATGGGGTGGGGGGATACCCCTTACCCCCGCCGCAATTCCCCCAGCGCCCGGTCAATCAGCGCATCGGCCGCGCCCATATGCCGGGCGGGGTCCGTGAGGCTGTCCCAGTCAACCGGGGCGAACGTCTTCGCACGGAGGACGTCGATGAGGTGCTGGCCGGAGGCAAGCGCCTCGGCGCAGGCGGTCTTGACGAGGGCTTGCGCCGCGCTGCGCGGCATGTGGTCGGCGAGGGCGAAGCTGGCGGCCTCGGCCAGCATCAGGCCTTGGGCAGCCTCGAAGGTCGCGCGCATGGCCGTTTTGTTGACGCGTAAGTCTGCAACAAGCTCAGCCGCCGTGGCAAGGGCGGCACCTGTCTGCAGAAGCATCGCGGGCAGGTGCAGCTGTTCGATCAGCCAGGCCGCGCCGCTGCGCTCCTGTTCGGCAAGGGCAGCCTGATTGAGCACGCCGGCGAGGCCCCCGGTGCTGCGGGCGAGCGCGATCAGCACTTCGGCCGCCACCGGATTGGCCTTGTTCGGCATGGTCGAGGAGCCGCCCGCCCCGGCAAGGCTGACCTCGCCGATCTCGTTCTGGGCGAGCAGCACCACATCTTGGCCCATCTTGCCGAGACTGCCGGTGATGAGCGCCAGCAGGCTGCCGAGTTCCAGCATCGTGTCGCGCGCCGTGTGCCAGGGCAGGGCCAGGGTCGTCAGCTTCAGCCGGGCGGCAAGCCGTGCCTCGACGTCGAGCCCTTTGTGTCCAAGCGCCGCCAGATTGCCCGAGGCCCCGCCGAGCGAGACGGCGAGAAGCCGGGGGCGAATTTCGTCCAGCCGGTCAAGATGCCGCATCAGCGGCAGCATCCAGCCGGCGACCTTGAGGCCGAAGCTCGTTGGCGTTGCCTGCTGCATCCGCGTGCGCGCGGCGATGGGCGTTGCCCGGTGCGTCTCCGCCAGCGCACCGAGGGCAAGGGCGAGAGCCTTGAGGCGGACCTCAAACAAATCGAGGATCCGGGCGAGGCGCAGCACCAGCGCCGTGTCGACGATGTCCTGGCTGGTCGCGCCCCAATGGACGTAGCCGGCATCTTCCGCTGGCACTGCCTTACGCAGGGCGGCAACGAGGGCGGGAACGGGGACGCCGTCGCGCCCCATGCCTGCCCTGAGAGCCTCAAGGTCCGGCGTCAGCAGCCGGGCGGCATCCGCGATCCGCGCCGCCGCCGCCGCCGGGATCAGGCCGCAGTCAGCCTCCGCCAGCGCCAGTGCCGCTTCCACCTCCAGAAGGGCCGCGACCTCGGCCGGCGCCCCGAGCAGGGCTTCGGTCTCGGGATCGCGGATCAGTCCGGCGAGGAGGCAATCGCGGCTTGAGGACATGGCTCAGACCGCCTCGATGGCGATGGCGATGCCCTGTCCGACGCCGATGCACATGGTGGCCAGCGCCAGCTTGCCGCCGCGCTGCTTCAGCTCCAGCGCCGCCGTGCCGGTGATGCGGGCGCCCGATGCGCCGAGCGGATGGCCGAGGGCGATGGCGCCGCCATTCGGGTTCACCTGCGGTGCATCGTCGTCAAGGCCGAGATCGCGCAGCACGGCAAGGCCCTGCGAGGCGAAGGCTTCGTTCAGCTCGATCACGTCGAAGCTGGCCGGCGACAGGCCGAGCCGGGCGCAGAGCTTGCGCGTTGCCGGGGCCGGGCCGATGCCCATGATGCGCGGCGGCACGCCGGCGGTGGCACCGCCAAGCACGCGGGCAATCGGCGTCAGGCCGTATTTCTCCACCGCCTCGCGCGAGGCAAGGATCAGCGCCGCCGAGCCGTCGTTGACGCCGGACGCATTGCCGGCCGTTACCGAGCCACCGTCGCGGAAGGGCGCCTTCAGCTTGGCAAGGCCGTCCAGCGTGGTGTCGGCGCGCGGGTGCTCGTCCTTGTCGATCAGGATCGGATCGCCCTTGCGCTGGCTGATCGAGACGGGGACGATTTCCCTGGCCAGCCGGCCGTTCTCCTGGGCGGCGACGGCCTTCTGCTGGCTCCGAAGCGCAAAGGCGTCCTGGTCGGCGCGGGAAATGTTGAACTCGGTGGCGACGTTCTCGGCCGTCTCGGGCATCGAGTCGATGCCATACTGCCTCTTCATCAGGGGGTTGACGAAGCGCCAGCCAATCGTGGTGTCGTGGATCTCGGCATTGCGCGAGAAGGCGGTGTCGGCCTTCGGCATGACGAAGGGCGCGCGCGACATGCTTTCCACGCCGCCGGCGATCATGATCTCGGCCTCGCCGCACTTGATGGCGCGGGCCGCCGTGATCACCGCATCCATGCCGGAGCCGCAGAGCCGGTTCATGGTGGTGCCCGGCACGGTGTCGGGCAGGCCGGCGAGCAGGGCGGCCATGCGGGCGACGTTGCGGTTGTCCTCGCCCGCCTGGTTGGCGCAGCCGTAGATCACCTCGTCGAGTGCAGCCCAGTCCACATCCGGATTGCGCGCCATCAGCGCGGCAATCGGCACGGCCGCCAGATCGTCGGCGCGCACGCCGGACAGGCTGCCGCCAAACCGGCCGATCGGGCTGCGCACATAGTCGCAGATGAAGACGTCACGCATCAGAACCTCCTCCATGGGCAGCCTTGGTGCGCGCATGCAGGTCGCGCAGCACCTCAAGCTCCTCTTGCGTCGGGGCAGGGGTCTCGCCCACCTCCGCCGCGAATCTGGCTTTCCAGCCGACCGTATCCGCGACCATCTCGCGGGTCACGCCCGGATGAAGCGAGGTGACGGTGAATTCTTTCGTTTCGGCGTCCGGTTGCCAGATGGCCAAATCGGTGATGAGCCGGGTCGGGCCCTTGGTCGTGACACCATGGTCGGCCCGGTCGGTGCCGCCCTTGCCGTGGCCGAGCGAGGTGACGAAGTCGAGCTTTTCGACGAAGCCCCGGCTCGACTGCTTCATGGTGATGAAGATCTCGCGGCAGGAGATCGCGATCTCCGGCGCTCCGCCGCCACCCGGCAGCCGCACCTTCGGCGTCTCGTAGCTGCCGACGACGGTGGTGTTGAGGTTGCCGAAGCGGTCGATCTGCGCTCCGCCGAGGAAGCCGATGGTGATCCGCCCGCCCTGCAGCCAGTAGCGGAACATCTCCGGCACCGATACGGTGCACAGCGCGGTCTCGCAAAGTTCGCCGTCGCCGATGGACAGGGGCAGCACGTTCGGCGCGGTGCCGATGGTGCCGCTTTCGTAGATGAGGGTGATGTCCGGCGCATGGGTCAGCCGGGCGAGGTTGCAGGCGGCCGAGGGCGCACCGATGCCGACGAAGCAGACATCGTCGTTGGTCAGCGCACGGGCCGCAGCGATGGTCATCATTTCGGTCGGGGTAAAACTGGTCATCTCACGCGGCTCCCGTGGTCTTGAGCGGCGCGACCCGGCCGGCGAACACGTCAGGGCTGACATTGGTCACGTTTTGGGTCATCCAGGACAGGAAAGTGTCGCGGTCTGACGCGATCTTGTCCCACTCGATATAGGCGGCGTTATCGCGCGGATAGACGCCCTGCACATAGGACGGATGCGCCCCGCCAGGCACCTTCACCACCGAGGAGACGGTCCAGGACGGCAGGATGCAGGCATTGGGGCTGGGGCTTGCGAGGTCCTCGACGATCTCCTCGACGGTCACGATGGCGCGCCTTGCCGCCAGCACAGCCTCCTTCTGCACCCCGACAATCCCCTCCAAGAGCACGTTGCCTTTGCGGTCGGCCCGCTGGGCGTGGATCACGGTCACGTCCGGGCGGAGCGCCGGAACGGCGGCCAGTTCCTCGCCAGTGAAGGGACACTTGATGAAGCGGATGTTGGGGTTAACCCGCGTCAGCTCCGCGCCGCGATAGCCACGGAAGATGGCGCAGGGCAGGCCCGACGCGCCCGCCTCATAGGCATTGGCCATGGCCGCGTGGCTGTGCTCCTCGATCTCGATCGGATGCGGCCAGCCGTTTTCCACCGCATCGCGCAAACGGCGCAGGAGGCCGACGCCCGGGTTGCCGGCAAAGGAGAAGATCAGCTTCTTCACGCAGCCCATGCCGATCAGCTGGTCGTAGATCATGTCCGGCGTCATCCGAATCACGGTCAGATCCTTGCGCCCCTGACGGATCACCTCATGCGCGGCCGCATGTGGAATGAGATGGGTAAAGCCTTCAAATGCAACGGAATTTCCGTCCTGGATGTTCTCCGCAACGGCATCGTGCAGGGACTGGATTTTCGCCATGGCTGGTCGCTTCAACTCGTCAGCTTGAGTGGATTGGATTGGGGATCGGGACCGGACCGGTGGGCGGTCCGGTCCCGGCAGGGCGGTCAGATGTCGAAGAAGACAGTTTCCCGATCGCCCTGCAGATGGATGTCGAAGCGGTAGACAATTCCGTCCGGCGTCTCCTGCCGCTCCGCGATCAGCGTCTTGCGGCGGACCTCCTGCTCGATCAGCCGGAGAACCGGGTCAGACGCGTTGGCGGCTTCTTCGTCGGAGAAGTAAAGCCTTGTGTTCAAACCGATATTGATGCCGCGCGCGACAATCCAGAGGCTGATGTGCGGCGCCTGCGGCCGGCCGTCGCGCCAGGGCACCGAGCCCGGCTTGATGCTGTCGAAGACGAAGACGCCGGTGTCAAAATCCGAGCAGGAGCGGCCCCAGCCGCGAAAATCCGGGTCGAGCGCCTTGGTCTGGGTGTCGTCCGGATGGTTGAACCGGCCCTCGCTGTTGGCCTGCCAGCTCTCGACCAGCACGTCGCGCACCGGCGTGCCCGTGCCATCCAGCACGCGGCCCTCGATGCGGAGGCGGGTGCCTCTTGTCTGAGGGCCTGCAACCACATGTGAGAAGTTCTTCTCGAAGATGTCGAAGCCGGCGGCCGCCGGTGCGAGGCCGATATGGACGTAAGGGCCGGCCGTCTGGCTGGTCGTCTCGGAGAGGTAGTTGAGCGGCTGCACCATGGTCAGTTTCCTTCCAGCCGGTTCTCGAACAGGGTGGACCGCCGCCCGCGCAGGACGATGTCGAACTTGTAGGCGCGGCAGTCGAGCGGCACGGTGGCACGCAGGTCCAGTGGTGCGATCAGGCGCTTGATCGCCTCGGGGTCCGGGATCGTCTTGACGATCGGGCAGACGTCGATGAGCGGATCGCCCTCGAAATACATCTGTGTGATCAGGCGCTGGGTGAAGGAGCGGCCGAAGATCGAGAAGTGGATATGCGCCGGGCGCCAGCTGTTGACATAGTTGCGCCAGGGATAGGGGCCCGGCTTGATGGTGCGGAAGTAATAGTAGCCGTTCTCGTCCGTCAGGCAGCGGCCGCAGCCGCCGAAATTCGGGTCGATCGGCGCGAGATAGGTATCCTTCTTATGCCGGTAGCGGCCGCCGGCATTGGCCTGCCAGAACTCGACCAGCGTGTGCGGCACCCCGCGCCCGTTCTCGTCCAGCACCCGCCCATGCACGATGATGCGCTCGCCGATGGGCTCGCCGGTCTTGGCGTAATTGAGGATCAGGTCATTGTCGAGCGGCCCGAGGTCATCGGCGGTGAACACCGGGCCGGTGATCTCGCCGATGCCCTGTTCCAGCGACAAGAGCGCCTTCTGCGGCGAGCGCGTGACCGACGTCTTGTAGATCGGAGTAAAGGCCGGCGGATGAACGGTCAAGTCGCGCTGGTAATAGTCGCCCTCGCGAGGCCCCGAGGGGCGGTTGGTGCCGAAGCTGCTCACGGCTGCTCTCCCTTGTGGCGAACGGTGTTGCCGTCCTCCGGTTCACGCAATTCATCATCCAGCCGCCCTGCCGCAGCCAGCGCTTCCCGGGCAATGCGGAAAGCGGTGTTGGCCGCCGGTACCCCGGCGTAGATGGCCACATGCATCAAGGCTTCGCGGATGTCGCGGGCAGATGCGCCGGTGTTGATGGTGGCCCTGACATGCATCGCCAGTTCCTCATGATGGCCGAGCCCGGCCAGAAGCGCGATGGTGACGAGGCTGCGTTCACGCGTTGTCAGCGTGTCGTCGCTCCACACCGTCCCCCAGGCGCCCTCGACGATCAGGGTCTGGAAGTCGGCGTCAAAGGGGGTCATGCTGGCGACCGAGCGGTCGACATGGGCATCGCCCAGCACGGCGCGGCGTGTTGCCATGCCGCCGGCGTGGCGCGACCCGGGCGAGCGGACCTTGGGGGCTGCGGGCACGGGATCAGACAACGGCGGTCTCCTCAAGAAAGGCATCAAGGGCAGCGCAGAAGGCGTCCGGGGTCTCGATGCAGGGCAGGTGGCCAGCGCCTGAGATCAAGGTGAAGCGGGCGTCCTGGATCAGCCGGGCGGTGGCCTCGACCAGCGCCGGCGGTGTCGCGCCGTCCTCGCTGCCGGCGATCACCAGCGTCGGCATGGTGAGCTGCGATGTGCTGTGTGTCAGGTCGGCGGCGGCAAGGGCGGCGCAGGTGGCGAGATAGCCTGCGCGCGGCGTGCGCGTCAGCATCGCGCGCCAGCCGGCAAGTGCGACGGGCTCCGCGCTGCGGAAGGCGGCCGAGAACCAGCGTTCCAGGATCGGATCAGCGATGGCCTCGATCCCGCCTGCCTCGATCAGGCGGATGCGGTCCTGCCAGGTCTCGGCCGTGCCGATGCGGGCGGCGGTGTTGCTGAGGACGAGCGCTGGCACCTTGTCCGGATGACGCGCCGCAAAGCCCTGCGCCACAAGCCCGCCGACCGACAGGCCGACGAGAATGCAGCGGTGGATGCCAAGCTGCGCGAGCACCGCCGTAAGGTCATCGACCAGATCGTCGATGGAGTAGGGGCCTTCGGGACAATCGGAGAGGCCATGGCCGCGCGCATCGTGACGGATGACACGCATGCGGCCTTTCAGGTGATCTGCGACCGCATCCCAGCTGCGCAGGTCGGTTCCAAGCGAATTGCACAGAACGACTGCCGGCAAGTGCGTCTCGCCGCTATCGTCCACATGCAAGGCCAGACCGTTTGCCGCGATCATGCGCATGGTTTGTTCCCTGGGGCTCCCGGCTGATGCGGTGTCCGATCAGCCTGTTCTTGTGCTTGCCCTATATTTCATCCATGCTTCGGTTATGTAAAATGAGAAATCAGGTCATTTGTATAACTGAAAGGAATGAAAGTGATCGATCCGCGGGTGAAATACCGGCACATCCAGTGCTTCCTCGAGGTCGCGCGCCTGCGCAGCCTGGTGAAGGCGGCTGAGGAATTGTCGATCACCCAGCCCGCCGTTTCCAAGACCCTGCGCGAGCTGGAAGAGATCCTTGAGGTTCGCCTCTTCGACCGTTCCCGCAAGGGCGTGGTGCTGACGCAGTTCGGCGAAGTGCTGCTGCATTACGCCGGCGCCAGCCTGGCGGCGTTGAAGCAGGGGCTGGACAGCGTCGCCCAGGCGCGCATGTCGGGAGAGTCCTATCTCAACATCGGCGTGTTGCCGAGCGTGGCGGCCCGGATTGTGCCGACAGCGGTGCAGCGGTTCCTCGCCGAAAGCGTCGAGACCACGCTGACGCTGATCACCGGGCCGAACACGTTCCTGCTCAGCCGGCTGCGGTTGGGTGAGCTGGATCTCGTGGTCGGTCGCCTGGCTGACCCGGAACAGATGGCAGGCCTGTCCTTCACCCATCTCTATTCCGAGAGCGTGTCGTTCGTGGTGCGCAAGGGGCATCCGTTGCTGGTTCGCAAGCCGCTCGATATCCGGCGCCTCGCCGAATATGTCGTGCTCTATCCGACGCAGGAAGCGATCATCCGGCCCTATGTAGAGCGCCTGCTGATTGCCGCCGGTGTCACCAACCTGCCGCGCCGCGTCGAGACGATCTCCAACACGTTCGGCCGCAGCTTTACCCTCGACACCGATGCCGTGTGGATCATTTCATCCGGCGTGGTCTCGCGCGATGTGGCGGCAGGCGATCTGGTTGAATTGCCGATCGAGACCACGGGCACGACCGGGCCGGTGGGGCTGACGACACGGGCTGACACAGCCCCGACACCAGCCCTTGTCATGTTGCAGGCCTGTCTGCGGTTCGCGGCAGACAAGGCGGACGTCCGTTTGTAATCTAGCGGCAAAGCTGCATAACTACAGGTTATGCAGCTTCGATGATTGTTCATTTTACATAACGAAAGCGGATGGGTAGCGTGAAGCTCAGATCCTTGTTGGCAGGAGGAGCGGCACGTCTGTGCTGACTGGCGGCAAGGGCAATGAAGGGGCGCGGTCCGCTGGCCCCTCAACACAGGGAGGACCACAGATGAAGCGTATTCTCGCAGTGGCGACCGGGCTGGTCACAGCCTCGATGATGATCGCCAGCGCCTCGGCGCAGGAAGTCAAACTGACCCTGCACCATTTCCTCGGGCCGAAGGCTCCGGCGCAGACCCAGATGCTGGAACCCTGGGCGAAAAGCGTCGAGGAAGCCTCGGGCGGTCGGATCAAGGTCGAGATTTTCCCGGCCATGTCGCTCGGCGGCAAGCCGCCGGAACTCTACCGCCAGGTGCGCGACGGCGTTGTCGATATCGTCTGGACCGTGCTCGGCTATACACCAGGGACGTTCCCGCGCAGCGAAGTGTTCGAACTGCCGACGGTCCACAAGGGCTCGGCGATGCAGACAACTGTTGCCCTCACTGGCGCCTTCGACTTGGTCGCCGAGGACTTCAAGGACGTGAAGCCGATCCTGCTGCACACCCATGGTGGCCAGGCGTTCCACATGGTCAGCAAGCCGATCCGCAAGCCGGAAGACCTGACCGGCTTGAAAGTCAGGACACCTTCGCGCACTGGCGGCTGGACCATCGAAGCCTATGGCGCTGAACCGGTCGGCATGCCGGTACCCGAAGTGCCGGAAGCCCTGTCCAAGGGCGTTCTCGACGGAACGCTTGTGCCATTCGAGATCTTCCCGGCGTTGAAGCTGCAGGAACTGACGCAATACTCCACGGAAGGGGCCGGCGGCACCCGTTTCGGCACCTCCACCTTCATGATTGCCATGAACAAGGACCGCTATGACAGCCTGCCGGACGATCTGAAGAAGGTCATCGACGACCATTCCATGGGCAACATCGCCGCCCAGTATGGCGCGGTCTGGGATGGCATCGAGAATGGCGGCAAGGACCTGCGCAAGTCCAAGGGCGAGTTGATCGAACTGACGGCCGAAGAAACCAAGGCCTTTGATGATCGCGGCCAGATCGTGGTTGATCGCTGGATCAAGGAAGCAACGGGCAACGGCCTTGATGGCGCTGCCATGGTCGAAAAGGCCCGTGCGCTCGTGATCGAAGCGCCGGCCAAGTAAGGCGCATGAACTGACAGCGGCCGGGAACGCGATCCGTTTCCGGCCGCTTGCCTTCTGCGCTATCAGGGGACTGCAGAGTGCCCGAGGGAGGGCACCTGAGACACTATCCATGGAGGCGGCATGATTTCCCTGCTGCGCAAAGCAACGGCGGCCTGGGCGCTTCTCGGCGGCCTGTTCATCCTCGCCATCGTCCTCGTCACGACTGTCAATGTCAGCGCTTTCACGGCCAACCGGATTGCCGGACTGTTCGGCGCAACGGTTGCCGGCATTTCCGGATACGAAGACTTCGTTCGGCTGGCGATCAGCGTCGCGGCACTGTCCTTCATCCCCTATTGCCAGCTGAAGCGCGGGCATGTGGTGGTGGACCTCTTCGTGCAGTCGTTGCCGAAGGTCGTGCGGTCCGGACTGGACAAGCTCTGGCTGGCGACCACGGGCTTCATCGCGGTCTTTCTGGCCTACTGGATGTGGATCGGCCTGAACGAGACGATGGGCGACCAGACGCGTACGGCCATTCTCGGCTGGCAGGAATGGCCCTGGTACGGACCGGGCGTGATTTCGATGCTCCTGTGGGCGCTGGTCTGCGTGATGCAACTGTTTGAAGGGGAAGCCCGTGGGTGAGGCAGAACTGATTGGCCTGATCGGCCTTGGCCTGTTGTTCGGGCTCCTGATTTTGCGCGTGCCGGTCGGTCTGGCCATGATCCTGGTCGGCATTGGCGGCATGTTTGCCCTGTCGCTGGCGCTGCCGCATGTCCGTTTCGAGCCTTATATCAAGCAGTTCAAGTCGCTCCTGTGGACCAACATGGCGAGCTACGACCTCTCGGTCGTGCCGCTGTTTGTGTTCATGGGCTATCTCGCCAGCCACGCCAATCTCAGCCGCGATCTGTTCCAGGGCATGAATGCACTGATGGGCCGGGTGAAAGGGGGCGTCGCGATCTCCGCCATCGGTGCCTGCGCAGGATTTGGAGCGGTCTGCGGCTCCTCTCTGGCCACCGCCTCGACCATGGGCAGGGTCGCCCTACCGGAACTGCGGCGGCTGAACTATTCGCCGCGGCTGGCGACCGGTACGCTGGCGGCCGGCGGTACGCTCGGTATTCTCATTCCGCCCTCGGTGGCCTTGGTCATCTATGCGGTGATCGTGGAGGCCTCGATCATCGAGATGTTCCGTGCGGCCGTCATTCCCGGCTTTATTGCCGTTGTCGCCTTCATCGCGGTCATTGCGATCCAGGTCAGGCTGAACCCGTCACTGGCTCCCGTGGCGGCTACCATGCCGCGCGACGAGCGCAACCGGGCACTGTTGCGCCTCATCCCGGTGGTCCTGATCTTCGGATCGATCATTCTCGGCCTCGGCATCGGGCTGTTCACGCCGACGCCGGCTGCGGCCATCGGTGTCTTCGTCATCCTTGTCTATGGCTTTTCCCAGCGGCTTTGGGGTGCGGAAGGGCTGACCGTGGGCAAGACCAAGGATGCCTTGCTGGAAACGGCCGTCACCAGCGGCATGATCTATTTCATCTTGTTCGGGGCGGAGGTGGTGAAGGGCTTCTTCACCCGCGCCGGCCTTCCGTCAGGCCTCGCGGAATGGGCCGGCAGCAGTGGGCTTGACCCCTGGGTCGTGCTGATCGCGATCCTGATCATTCTGGTCATCCTCGGCTGCTTCATGGAAAGCCTGGCGATGATCCTGGTCATGGTGCCGTTCTTCTGGCCGGTGCTGATCGATCTCAACGGCGGCGACTATGTCACGGCTGCAACGGCGGCTTATGGCCTGACAGCGGATGAACTGAAAATCTGGTTCGGCATCCTGACATTGATCGTCGTGGAACTGGGGCTGATCACACCGCCGGTGGGCCTCAATGTCTTCATCATCAATGCGCTGGCCAAGGACGTGCCGATGACCGAGACCTTCAAAGGTGTGTTGCCGTTCTTTGGCATGGAGATCGTGCGGGTGGGGCTGCTGCTCGCCTTTCCGGTGATCGTGCTCTTCATTCCAAGGTTCTTCGGCTAGCCCGACACTTGCACGTTCAAGTCGCCGCACCGGTCAGCACCCCGGGCCCTTCAGCTGTCCCGGACGCTGATGCATTGATGGCGCATTGATGCAAAGCGTTCTGCCGGCAGGTGGCCGGATTCCCGGCTGGGAACTGCGGTCGTCGGGCGGGATTGATCCCCTGCCGAAGGGATTTCTCTGCTAGGCGAGAAAAACGAACCGGAAAAGCCGTTCCTCCCAAAAGCCCGCAAAACCGTTTCTTATGCGAAGCGGCCCGCTTTTGTAGGGTTACGCCATGATCGCCCCAGCCGCCGAACCGCGGTGAGACCCGGGGGCGCGAGGGAAGAAGCGGCGCATGTCTGATCGGCTCAGCAATCTCCGGCGGCTTGAAGCGGAGAGCATTCACATCATCCGCGAGGTTGCGGCCGAGTTCCGCAATCCTGTGATGCTCTATTCCATCGGCAAGGATTCGTCGGTCATGCTGCATCTGGCGATGAAGGCCTTCTATCCGTCGAAGCCGCCTTTCCCGCTGATGCATGTCGATACCGGCTGGAAGTTCCGCGAAATGATCTCCTTCCGCGACGAGACGGTGAAGCGGCTCGGGCTGGACCTGATCATCCACACCAATCCGGAAGGCCTTGCCCAGGGCATCAATCCGTTTGATCACGGCTCGTCGGTCCACACCCACGTGATGAAGACCGAGGCGCTGAAGCAGGCGCTGACCAAATACGGCTTCGACGCGGCCTTTGGCGGCGCGCGCCGGGACGAGGAAAAGAGCCGCGCCAAGGAGCGAGTATTCTCCTTCCGCACTGCCTCGCACACCTGGGACCCGAAGAACCAGCGCCCGGAACTGTGGAACCTCTACAATGCCCGGGTGGCCAAGGGCGAATCCATCCGCGCCTTCCCGCTGTCCAACTGGACCGAACTGGACATCTGGCAGTACATCCTGGCCGAGAACATCCCGATGGTGCCGCTCTACTACGCCGCCCCGCGTCCGGTTGTCGAGCGCGACGGCATGCTGATCATGGTCGACGATGACCGGATGAAGATCCGCCCCGGCGAGACCGTCGAGGAAAAGGTGGTCCGCTTCCGCACGCTCGGCTGCTATCCGCTCACCGGCGCCATCGAATCCGATGCCGCGACCCTGCCGGCCATCCTGCGCGAGATGCTGATTGCCCGCACCTCCGAGCGCTCCGGCCGCCTGATTGACCACGACGACGCTGCCTCGATGGAAAAGAAGAAGCGCGAAGGATACTTCTGATCATGGATTTCACGGATCACCTCGCCTCCGAAGAGGTTGTGCTCGATTACATCCGGGCGCAGCAGAACAAGGACCAGCTCCGCTTCCTGACCTGCGGCAGCGTCGATGACGGCAAGTCGACCCTGATCGGTCGGCTGCTCTATGACACCAAGCTGATCTTCGAGGACCAACTGGCGGCCCTTGAACGCGACAGCCGCCGGCATGGCACGGTCGGTGAGGACATCGACCTGGCGCTGCTGGTCGACGGCCTTGAGGCCGAGCGCGAGCAGGGCATCACCATCGATGTCGCCTACCGCTTCTTTGCCACGGACAAGCGCAAGTTCATCGTCGCCGATACGCCCGGCCACGAGCAATATACCCGCAACATGGCGACCGGCGCCTCCACCGCCGATCTCGCCGTGTTGCTGGTCGATGCCCGTCACGGGCTGATGACCCAGACGCGCCGGCATGCCTTCATCGCTTCGCTGCTGGGCATCCGCCACATCGTGCTGGCCGTGAACAAGATCGACCTCGTTGATTTCTCGCAGGCGCGCTTTGACGAGATCCAGGACGATTTTGCCGCACTCAGCGGCAACTTTCGCTTCGAGACCGTGGTTGCAGTGCCGATGTCGGCCCGCTACGGCGACAATGTCACCAGCCGCTCGGGCCGGATGCCCTGGTATCAGGGGCCGACGCTGCTTGAACACCTTGAGACCGTCGATGTCGGCGAGAAGGAAACGGCTGCCGAGTTCCGGTTCCCCGTCCAGTGGGTCAACCGTCCGAACCTCGACTTCCGCGGCTATTCCGGCACGCTCGCCAGCGGTCTCGTCACCGTCGGCAGCAACGTGACGGTTGCCGCGTCTGGCAAGAGCTCGACTGTCACCCGCATCGTCAACGGCTTCTCTGACGTGGACAGTGCCAGGGCAGGGGAGGCGGTCACGCTGGTCCTGCGCGACGAGATCGACATTTCCCGCGGCGACGTGCTGTCGCGCTCCGACGAGCGCCCGGCAGTGGCTGACAACCTGTCGGCGCATGTGATCTGGATGGCCGACGCAGACCTGCTGCCGGGCCGTTCCTATCTCTTGAAGATCGGCACAAGGACCGTGACGGCGACGCTCACGGCACTGGCGCACAAGGTCAACGTCAACACCTTCGAGGAGGCCCCGGCAGAAACGCTCGCGCTCAACGAGATCGCGCTGGCCGAATTCAGCCTGTCCGCGCCGATTGCGCTGGATCCGTATCGTTCGAACCGCACCACCGGCTCCTTCATCCTGATCGACCGGATGAGCAATGCCACGGTCGGGGCCGGCATGGTGGTGAAGGCGGAGCGGCGGGCCAGCAACATCCACTGGCAGGCGCTGGACGTGGACAAGGAAGCCCGTGCGGTAAGCCTGCGGCAGAAGCCGGCGGTGCTGTGGTTCACCGGCCTGTCCGGATCCGGCAAGTCGACCATCGCCTCCATTGTCGAGAAGAAGCTGCATCTGGAGGGCCGCCACACCTATGTGCTCGACGGCGACAACATCCGCCACGGCCTGAACAAGGACCTTGGCTTCTCCGACGCCGACCGGGTGGAGAACATCCGCCGTGTCGCGGAGGTCTCGCGGCTCTTCGTGGATGCTGGCCTGATCGTGCTGGTGTCCTTCATCTCACCGTTCCGGGCCGAGCGCGAAATGGCGCGTGACCTTCTGGGCAAGGGGGAATTTGTCGAGATCTTCGTCGACACGCCCATCGAGGAGTGCCGCAAGCGCGATCCGAAGGGGCTTTATGCAAAGGCGGATGCGGGGCAGATCGCCAACTTTACCGGCATCGACAGCCCCTACGAAGCTCCCGAGACACCGGAACTGCGGGTAGCCACAGTCGGCCGTGATCCGGAGGCGGTGGCCGAGGACGTGCTCAACCACTTGCGCCGTGCCGGTATCATCGCCGCCAACGGCTATGTCTTCGGCGGTGAGGGCATCTGACCGCTTGTGGGATGTGAAGATCATCGCCCGGCTGTGCGGCCGGGCGGTTAGTGACTGCAAACAACACCACCGATGTCACCCCGGGCGCAGCGAAGACCCGGGGCCTACTCGTTTCCAGAGCCGACGAGACAGGCACGGCGCACCGCAAACACCGGTCCGACCCGCGTCACTATCCTCCCCGCAGCTCCCCTTTCACTGCTCTGGAACCGAGTGGGCCCGGCTCTCGCGTTGCTCGGCCGGGGGGACACGGAGCGGGGTTGGGATGGCGCGCGGGTGATGCCGCCCGACAGCAACCGTGCCAACTGCCGGGCAACGTCGTTTCCAGTGCCCTTACTTGATGAGACACCCCTTCAACGACCCGGCCATGCCGCGCAGTAGCTGTTCGTAAAGCTCCGGGCCGTTGGGCAATGAGGCACCGAGGGGATCAAGGACACCGGTACCGACAGAGGTGCCTTCGATCAGCATGGTCACCAGTTTCGGCTCAAACTGCGGTTCGGAAAAGACACAGGCCACCTGCAGGCCGGTGATCTTTTCGCGCAACTCGCTCACCCGCTCCGCGCCCGGCTGGACTTCTGGGCTGAGCGTGATCGATCCAGTTGCCTCAACGCCGAAACGCTTCTCGAAATACTGGTAGGCGTCATGGAAGACGATGAAGGGTTTACCCTTCAAGGGGGCCAGTTCGGCAACCAGTTCCGCTTCCAGCACTGTCAGCCGTGCTGTCAGCGTTTCGGCATTGGCCTTGTAGGTCGCGGCGTTGGCCGGGTCGACGTCGGCCAGATGCTCCTCGATTTCATGCACCATGGCGCGGGCATTTGCCGGATCAAGCCACAGATGGGCATCGAACGCGCCATGCGCATGATCGTGCCCATGATCGTGCCCATGACTGTGACCGTGACCATCTGGCTTTGCCTTTGGTGCATGATCGTGGCCGTGGGCATGGCCTTCGTCGCCGTGATCATGCTCCTCGAAGTTGCCGCCTTCGCGGATCGGCAGGTGGACGATGTCATGCGCCTCTGCCAGTTCAACGGCCTTTGCTTTCTCGCCAAGAGTGTTGATCGGCTTTTCCAGGAATGCTTCCAGTTCCGGGCCAACCCAGAACACCAGATCCGCATTGGCAATGGTTCTGGCCGTGGACGGCTTCAACGCGAAAGTATGGGGCGATGCGGCCCCGTCGACGATGATGTCCGGGGTCCCGACGCCTTGCATCACAGCCGCGACCAGGGAATGGACAGGCTTGATCGACGCCACGACCTTCGGTGCGGCATGTCCTGCACCGGCGAGGGCTGGCAGGAACAGGGCGCAACTGGCCAGCAGCCAGGCGGCACGGTTTGGAGAGAACGAAAAGCGGGACATGCCAGTCTCCTGTTGGTTGGATTGAGCGTTTGTAATGTTATAACAAGAATTGCGTAACCCTATAACGTGTGACATAAGCGGAGGCAATCCTCTTCTGCATCAAGGTGCCGTGTCGCCGTGTCGCAAACCAATCCGGGCGACCTCGTTCGCCTCGTCAATGCCGGGATCTACCGGGACACTCGCTGGCTCGTGCGGGGCGTTGACCTGACTGTCGCCCCTCGGGAGATCGTCACGCTGGTCGGGCCGAATGGCTCGGGCAAGTCGACAACGGCCAAGATGGCGTTGGGCATCCTGCGGCCAACTGAAGGCAGTGCCGAGCGCCGGGCCGATCTGCGGATCGGCTATGTGCCGCAAAAGCTGGCAATCGACTGGACCTTGCCGCTGACCGTCGACCGGTTCATGCGTCTGACCGGACCACTGGCGGCGAGTGACAGCCGGGACGCCCTCAGTATGACCGGCGTGACGCATCTGTTGCGTGCAGAGATGCGCAATCTGTCCGGCGGCGAAATGCAGCGCGTGCTGATGGCCCGCGCAATAGCGCGCAAGCCCGACCTCCTTGTGCTGGACGAACCGGTGCAGGGCGTCGATTTCACCGGCGAAATCATACTCTACGACCTGATCAAGGCGGTGCGTGACGAGATCGGCTGCGGCATCCTGATGATCTCGCATGATCTGCATGTGGTGATGGCGGCGACGGACCAGGTGATCTGTCTCAATGGCCATGTTTGCTGTCGCGGCACACCGGTCAGCGTGGCGCGATCTTCGGCCTATCGTGAGTTGTTCGGGCCGCGCGCCGCCGGCGCCCTTGCCGTCTATGAACACGCACACGACCATGAGCATTTGCCGGACGGCACCGTTCGTCATTCGGATGGCAGCATCACCGAGCATTGTCATCCTGGGGACGGACATCACGCAACTGGCCATGCCCATGATCACCTTCACGACCACGACCACGACCACGACCACGACCATGGCCACGATCATTCCGGACACCGCCCCCTGATCGTGAAGGAGCCCACCGATGCTCGATGACTTCTTCGTTCGCGCAGTCATTGCGGGCCTGGGGGTTGCCTTTGTAGCCGGTCCGCTGGGGTGTTTCATTGTCTGGCGGCGGCTGGCCTATTTCGGCGATACCCTGTCGCATGCGGCGCTGCTCGGCGTCGCGCTGGCCTTTTTGCTGGAAATCAACATCACCCTGGCCGTATTCGCGGTCTGCACGGTCATCTCGTTGCTGCTGCTGGCGTTGCAAAAGCGCGGTGGCCTCTCGTCCGATGCCTTGCTCGGCTTGCTCGCCCATTCCTCCCTTGCGCTGGGCCTTGTCTGCCTGGCCTTCATGACCTGGGTGCGGATGGATCTGATGGGCTTCCTGTTCGGAGATATCCTGTCGGTGTCGCGGCTGGACATCGGCCTGATCTATGGCGGCGGCATCGTCGTGCTGGCTGTGCTGGTATGGATCTGGCGGCCCCTGTTTGCTGCAACAGTCAGTGCGGATCTTGCCGAGGCAGAAGGCTTGCGACCGGAGCGGGCGAACCTCATTTTCATGGTGCTGATGGCAACTGTCATCGCCATTGCCATGAAGATCGTCGGTGTCCTGCTGATCACGGCCTTGCTGATCATTCCTGCGGCCACCGCCCGCCGTCTTGCCTCGGGCCCCGAACAGATGGCGTTTCTGGCTGCGCTCTCGGGCGGGGCGACCGTACTTGTTGGCCTCTACGGTTCGCTGGAATTCGATACACCGTCAGGACCGTCCATCGTGGTAGCGGCCATGCTGCTTTTCGGTGTAAGCCTGACGCGGGTTGCAAGAGTGATCGGCAGTTTCATGCGGCGCATGGGCAAAGAAACCTGAACTGAGGAACGAGGACATGGCTGAGCATTCGCATGATCACGCGGCCTCCGGTCATGACCACGACCATGCGCATGACCATGGCAGCGCGCCGGCCAAGCTGACCCGCAACCAGACGCTGGTCTTTGGCGCCTTGTCACGGGCCGGCGGGCCGCTCACGGCTTACACGATCCTCGACCAGCTGCGCGATGACGGCTTCCGCGCCCCGCTGCAGGTCTACCGAGCACTGGAAAAGCTGGTCGAGTTCGGCATGGTGCACCGGCTGGAGAGCCTCAACGCCTTCGTCGCCTGCAGCCATCCGCAATGCGTCGACCACGAGACCATGGCCTTTGCCATCTGCGAGAGCTGCGGTTCTGTGAGCGAGTTTGCCGATGCGGCGATCACGCGCCAGCTCAAGGGCTGGGCGGGCGACAACGGCTTTGCGCTGGCCAAGACCACCATTGAGCTGCGCGGCACCTGCCGCACCTGCCAGGCGGCCGTCTGAGCCGGCACGCAGTCTGCCGCAGCGCGATCCGCATCCTTGCGACTTGACGGGCTTTCTGCGGCTTGGCGCTGGTCACGGGCCGACAAGCGGTTATGCTCGCCTTCCAACGGATTGAGGAGGGAGCAATGGCTGTTCGACTGACCTTCTGCGGCGCGGCGCGCATGGTGACGGGCTCATGTTACCTGCTGGATGTCGGCGATCAGCGACTTCTCATCGATTGCGGGCTGTTTCAGGGCTCGAAAGCCGTCAAGGAGCTGAACTATCGGCCCTTTCCCTTCGCAGCGGACAGTATTGACGCCGTGCTTCTGACGCATGCGCACATCGATCATGCGGGCCTGTTGCCGAAACTGTGGACGGCCGGCTGTCGCAGTCCTGTCCATATGACGGAAGGCTCGCGGGATCTCCTCACCTTCATGCTGCCGGACAGCGGCCACATCCAGGAAATGGAAGTTGAGAACCTCAACCGGCGCAATCTCAGACGTGGCAAGGACACGGTCACGCCGATGTATACCAAGGCCGACGCCATCGCCTGCCAGGCGCTGTTCCAGGGACATGACTATGATGTCTGGATCGATGTGCTGCCCGGAGTCCGGGCACGGTTCTGGAACGCAGGGCATATCCTTGGCTCCAGTTCCATCGAGCTGGAAATTGCCGCCTCGCATGTGGATGCCAGCCTTGATCCCCAGGGAGACCCGATGCGGCTGCTGTTCTCCGGGGATATCGGGCCGGACAACAAGGCGTTTCATCCTGATCCGGACGCAGTTCGCGGCGTTGATCATCTGATCTGCGAATCCACCTATGGTGCGCGCGAGCGGAAGGAGGTCGACGAGGAACAGCGGCTTCTGGTGCTCGCGGGCGAGGTGCGCCATGCGCTCGATCGGGGTGGGGTGCTGCTGATCCCGGCCTTTGCCGTGGAGCGGACACAGGAGCTGATCGTCGACCTGATGCGCCTGATGGAGGGCGGCAGCATCGGCCACGCGCCGATCTTCCTCGATTCGCCGCTGGCCATCGCTGTGACCGAGGTCTTCAACCGGCATGCGCCAGATCTGGAGCAACTCAGCACGCATCCGCATTTGCTCGACAACCGCTGGATCAGCCTGTGCGAAAGCGTGGAGGACAGCAAGGCGCTGAACCGGATTGCCGGCGGCGCGATCATCATTGCCGCCAGCGGCATGTGCGATGCCGGCCGTATCCGGCACCACCTGAAGAACCGTCTCTGGAAGCCGGCGACCACTGTGCTTCTGGTTGGCTATCAGGCGCCGGGCACGCTCGGCGCACTGCTGCTGGAAGGCCAGCGCAACGTGCGCCTGATGGGCGAGGACATCACCGTCCGCGCCGACATCCGTTCGGTCGACATCTACTCCGGACATGCCGCCCGCAGCGATCTGATCGACTGGATTCTTGAGCGGCGGCCGGTGCATGGCAACCTGTTCCTGACCCATGGCGAGGAGAGCCAGGCGCTGGCGCTCTGCGAGAGCCTGGTGGCGAAGGGCTTTGCCGACGGCCATGTGGTCGTGCCGGCGCTGGATGCGATCTATGACCTGATGCCGGGCAGGGCGGTGCTCCGGCGCGACGGTCCGCCGCCGCGCGCGGAGCCCGGAATTGCCGAGCGGCGCGACTGGTCTGCCGACTATCCCAAGCTGCTTCTCGATATCCAGGCGGCCCTTGACGGGGCAGCGGACGACAAGAGCCGCGCGGTGCTGATGCGCCGACTGAGGCGGGCGCTGGAAGAGGAAAAGCCCGTTTAGGCGACAGCCACTTCGGCAAAGAGATCGGCGATGGGTGGCCAGGCCGCGCCCGGATGATGGGCGGCGATGGCGAGGAATTCCTCGACGAAGGCCTCGCAGCCCGCATCGTGGTCGAGGTGATGGGTCAGGATGCCGAGCGGCTCACCGCCGGTGTTGCGCCGGCGCAGGAACTGCAGCTCCAGCCGCTCGCTCGCTGATGCCCAGCCGATGAAGCGGCGGTCCTTCTTCCACTTGATGATGTCGAGATGCGTCTGCACCTGCGCCGGGATCAGGGTTTCCCAGGTGAAGGTCGACAGGCCCTTCAGCCCTGCGTCCGCCAGCTGGCGTGCGGCCGGCGGGGCGATCCGGTTCCAGGGCGGCACGAAGGCGGGCACGAAGGCTGCCGGGAACAGGGCCTCGAGCCTTTCGCGTCCGGCCACCAGCTCGGCAAAGGCGTCGCCCGGCGCACGGCGGTCGCCGAACTCGGACGCCTTCTCGCCCAGGTCCTTGCGCTGATGGTTGAGATGCTGCCAGCCATGCTGCAGCACGACGGCATGGGGCTCGTCGCGCAGCCGGTCGGCGAGGGCCTCAGTCGCGGTCTTCGGGATCACGGCAAGCCCGACATCCACGTCATGGGCGTTGGCCGCAGCAAGCAAGCGCTCCAGCGCTGGCGTCGGCGCGATGGCGTCATCGTCGCGCCACCAGAAGCGAACCTGGGTGCCGCGCTCGGCGAACCAGTCGAGATGGGCGGTCAGATGCGCGCGAAAGGCGGCAAGATCGGACGTCACCGGCGGATCTCCTCAAGATCGGTCAGGAGCTGGCGGGCGCTTTCGGCAGCGCCGTTCATGGCAACATCGGCTTGTGCGACGGGCCTGGAAAGGGCGGCATCGACGGCATCGGCAAGGCCCTGTGCGGTCAGTCCGGCTTCCGGCACCATGACCGCCCGGCCGTGACGGGCCAGCGCCTCGGCGCGCTGCGTCTGCTCGGTCTCGTCGCCCTGCGCAAAGGGCACCAGCACGCAAGGGACATGGGCGGCGAGAATGTCGAGAACGGTGTTGTAGCCGGCCTGGCTCACCGACAGGCGCGCGCGCGGCAGGAGGCCCGGGAAATCGCGCCGCGCCCGCTCCACCAGAACCCCGGCAGGCGCGGCAGCAACAAGCGCTGAAAACTCTGAATCCGGCAGGTCATGGCCGACCAGCAGCCGCCAGCGGCAGTCGCCCGCCCGGTGTGAGACCGCACGCGCACCAAGGGCGGCCTCAAGCAGGGCCTTGGCCACCGCGCCGCCACCGCAGGAGACGATCACCTCGTCCGCGCCATCACCGGCCGGCGGTTCCGGCCGGGCACCGCCACCGACATAGCCGGTGTAGCGCACGAGATGCGCGACCCTGTCGGCAAAGGGGAAACTGTCCTCAAGCCGGGTGAAGGCGGGGTCCGAATGCACCAGCACCCGGTCATAGTGGGCGAGCGCCCGCTCGGCCATCCAGGCTTCCTTGGCGGGATCCGTCTTGCGCACGAGGATGTCGCGGATCGAGGCGGCAATCAGCGGCCGCTGCGGCAGCGTGCGCGCGGTTTCCAGCAGCGGCTCCAGCTCATAGGCGAACTGCCGCCGCCCAAAAGGATAGGTCTCGGTGACGAGCAGGTCGACGGGCTCGGCCAGAAACGCCGCGAGCGTCGCCTGCCGCCTCATGTTGTCGAACCCGGAGGGCAGGGGGCTTCCGTCTGGCGACACGAGCGTGCGGAAGCTGGCGTCGAGCGCGCGCACCGGCGGCAGCGCGATCACCTCGAGACCCGAGGTGTCCAGCGTCGGCGGCAGCAGGTTGCCGGTCGCAAGGCGCACCGCGACGCCTTCGCGCGCGAGCGCCTTGCCGATGGCCACCGCCCGCACCGCATGGCCGGTGCCCAGCAGATGCTGCACATGGATGAAGGCACGACGGGTCATGAGGAGTGCGCTCCGGCCTGGCTGTGGGTGGCGATGGCGGCTTCCAGAAAGGCCGTCAACCGGGCAGCTCCGGCCTCCAGCGTATGCCGGTCGCGGATGTGGCGGCTGGCGGCGACGCCCATCTGATGGCGCAGGTCCGCATCCGCCAGAAGGCGCTGCAGGGCAGCTGCGAAAGCGCCCGCATCGCCTTCCGGCGCCAGCAAACCGGTCACCCCGTCCGCAACAACGTCCGGAACGCCGAAGGTTGCCCCGCCGACAACCGGCAGGCCGCTCGCTTGCGCCTCGAGAAACACGAAGCCGAAGGCCTCGCGGATCGCCGGCCAGACGAAGACGTCGTGGTCCGCATAGACGGCCGGCAGATCCTCGGGGGGCAGCGCGCCCATGAAGTTGCTGCGGTGCGGCGGAAACAGCGCCTCGATCTCCGCCCGCGCGGGGCCGTCGCCTACAACAGTGAAATGCCAGTCAAAAGCCGGCACGTGACGCAGCGCTTCGGCCAGCACCCGATAGGAGCGCTCCTTGTCGCCATGCCGCATCATGCCGACGGCCAGCAGGCGCACGGGTGCCTGGCTACTCGTATCTCGTTGGATCCGGTGCAGCGCCTGGAACGGCGCAGCGTCCAGGAAGGGAGGCAGGAGATAGAGCCGATCCGACGGCAACGCGGCCGCAAGGCAGCCCATGTCGGCCCGGTGTATGGCCCCGACGGCATCGGCTCGGGCCAGCGCGGCATCGGCAGCGGCAAAGCCGAAAGCCCATTCGCCCGTAGCCCGCTTGGGCGCGCGGCTCGCCTCCATCACGGCGTAAGGAATGTCGAACGCGTTCGACAGGGCCGGGCCGATCCAATCCGGCGCCTTGTGGTAGAGGTGATAGGTCAGGAAGATATCCGGCCGGTAGCCCTCCGCCCGCCACTCCGCCTCGACCCGCGCCGCCTCGGCAAGCGCTGTCGCCTCGGCCTCGGGAAGTTCGCCCCCGGCGCTGCGCCAAGAGGCCAGGCGCGAGGCAATGCGGACAGTGTGGCCGGCGCCTTCCAGTGCCCGCACGATCAGCCGTGCGAAGGTGCGGTCACCGGACGGGCGCGGATCGTCCAGCGGCTTCATCGGAGCAGTGAAGGCGATCTTGAGGCCGCTCACAGCACAGGCCGGAACTTGGCGGCAAGCCGGTCGATGCCGGGCTCGGTCGAGAAGTCGCGCCGCACCTTGGCAGCCGCCGCCAGGCCAAGCGCGATGCGGCGGTCGGGATCGGCGATAAGTGCCGCCATGGCTGCAGCCAATGCCTGCGGATGGCCGGGCTCGACCAGCACACCGGTCTGCTGGTCGTCGATCAGCTCAGGAATGGCTGACACGCGGGTCGACAGGCAGCAAATCCCCATCGATTGCGCTTCCATCAGCACATTCGGCAGCCCATCGCGGTCACCGCTTTTCGCCAGTTTCGACGGCAGGATGAAGAGGTCGGCCCGCTGGCAGGTCTCGATCACCGCCTCTCGCGGCTGCGCGCCGCGCCAGACGATCCGGTCGCTGATGCCGAGCTTGCCGGCCATGTCCTTCAGACGATTCGACAGCTCACCGCCGCCGATATGGGTGAACTGCCAGTTGAGGCCCGCTGGTAACCGGGCTAGCGCCTTCAGAAGGTCATCGTAGCCCTTCTTCTCGACCGCCCGGCCGACAGATACGAGCCGCACAGGTCCGCCCGATCCATCGCGCTTTTCTTCCGGAGCCGCAGGGGCCGGGAACGGGGAGAAGTCAAGGCCATGGTAGACAAGCCCGACCTTGTCCGGCTCAGCGCTGAGGCTGCGCAGGTGGTCGACATTGGTCCGCGTGCAGGTGACACCCCAAGCGGCGTCATCCAGCTTCGTGCGCAGATCCCATTCCGGGCTGGTCCAGATGTCCTTGGCATGGGCCGAGAAGGACCAGCGACGTCCCGACAGATGCGCCGCATAGCGGGCGACCGAGCAGGGCGTGTGCAGATAGTGGGTGTGGATCCAGGTCACATCGTCGGGCAGCTCATGCGCGAAGACACAGGCCTGACCCCAGCGGCGATGCCGGCCGATGTTGTTCTCATGGGCCAGATCGGCTTCGAACAGTGCCCGGGCGGCAGCATAGGTCGGCTGCTTTTCGGCCCAGCGGCGCGCCCGCGCCACCCGCTTCGGGTCGTCTTTCAGGTATTCCGGCAGGTAGAGGACATCGGCCGTGATCTGCCGGTGCAGGTCATGGATATAGGGGTCATAGGGGCGGCGCAGGGCTACGATCAACTGGCCGATGCCGCGCGTCTGCAGTCCGAGGATTTCCTGGGCGATGAAGGTCTCCGACAGACGCGGATAGCCTTTGACGACAACGGCAATGCGGGACATGGGGGCAATGCTCGCTCAAAGCCCGGCGCGGCGCAGCAGGCGGATTCGATCCGGTTCGGACAGGATCTCCCCGACACGGCGTTCGATGACGTCGAGCCCGCCGAGCAGGTTGGTAATGCCGGCCGCGGACGGCGGAGCTGATTGTGGCAGCACGGACAAGGCGTTAAGCATTTGCTCCGGATCCGGATACTGGTCGATAGGCAGGACGGTCAGCAAACCTGTCGCCTCGGCCCTGTCGGCGCGGATAGCCTGTTCGCGGCGCGGAATGATGCGCGGCACCAGCAGTGTCGGCTTGTCGAAGGACAGGATCTCGCAGAAGGTGTTGTAGCCGCCCATGCCGACAATTGCTGTGGCGGCCTGCAGATAGGGCTCCATCTGCGGCGTGAAGCGCATGATATGAACATCGCGCAGGTTCTCCGCCCGGGCCATGAACTCACTTACAGACGCAGCCGGCATAAAGGGCCCAAGCACGATCAGGGCCGGGAACAGCGGTTTGGCATGAGATTCGTAGGCCCGCATGACCCAGTCGACCATTTCGACGCCGTCGCCGCCACCGCCGGGCGTGACCAGGATGAACGGCTCCTCGCCAAAGGGCAGCGGTTCGCTGAGCCTTGCCCCCTTGGGCATCTCGCGGCGCAGGAAACCGGTGTAGAGCAGTTTGTCATGCACGCTCTGCGGCAGATCGATCCCGGCAAGCGGGTCGCACATGCCTTCAGGGCCATAGACCCAGATCTCGTCATACAGCTCTTCGAGAGCCGGGCGGACATTCTTGCGGTCCCATTCCTGCTGCAGCACCTGGGGATCGTCGAGCACATCGCGCAGGCCGAGGATGAGACGCGTGCCTGCACGCTTGAGCTGTTCGAGCGTCGGCAAAACTTCGCCGCGCAGGCCGAGTGGCTCCTTGTCGACGATGAAGATGTCCGGCTCGAACACCTGCGCCGTATGCTCGATGATCGAGGAGCGGATTTCCAGCGTATGATCAATGTTGAGATGCAGCGACAGCGACGTGTATTCGCCGTCGCGCAGTTTGATCACACCGGGAATGCGGACGAAGTCCACGCGCGAGCGGAATTCGAAACTGCCAATGATGGGCGAGCCGGACAGAATCAGGACAGACAGCGTGTCGAATGATCCGACAAGTGCCTGAGCGATCGCGCGGCAGCGCCGAAGATGACCGAGCCCGAAGGAATCGTGGCTGTAAATCAGGATACGCGGCGATTCGGATCGCATGTTGCCCCGTTGGTGCCCCTGGGTCGTGACACGAGGAACCTGCCTCGGGGCAACACCCAAACCTCAATACGTTTTGCGGCCTTCCTGACCGTCTATCCCCCCTCTATGGCACATCCAGCGTTGCGAGTTAATACGCAACGTCTTACCACTACTGCGATGGCAAAAGGTGCCTGACTGGACCGGGACATGGAAAAAAGCCTCTTTCGCTTCATCTGGAGGTTCAGCGCCCGCCAGCAACTCCTGATCTTGTTTGTGACTGTCCTGTCCTATCCGGTCAGTTACATCCTGCTTGAGCTGCCGAAGCTGATCGTCAATGACGCGGTCCAGGGAAATGGGTTTCCCAGGGTCATCTTCGGTTTTGAGTTTGATCAGATCTCCTACCTGTTCCTGCTCTGTGTTGCGTTTCTGACACTCGTGATCGTCAGCAACGGCATCAAGCTGGGCATCAATGTGTATAAGGGCCGCCTCGGCGAGCGGATGTTGCGCCGGCTGCGCTTTGAGCTGTTCCAGCGCGTTTTGCGCTTCCGCCTGCCGCATTTTCGAAAGGTCAGCTCCGGCGAGATCATTCCGATGATCACGGCCGAGGTCGAGGATGTCGGTGGTTTCATCGGTGAAGCCTTCGCTCTGCCAGCCTATCAGGGCGGGTTGCTGGTCGTGCAATTGGGCTTCATTTTCATGCAGGATCCGCTGCTGGGTCTTGCCGCCATCAGCTCCTATCCGATCCAGGCCTATATCATCCCGAAACTGCAGCGGAAGGTTGTGCTTCTGTCGCGCGAGCGGGTGAAGAACATCCGCATCGTTTCCGACAAGGTCGGCGAGGCGATCAGTGCGGTGCCGGAAATTCACGCGAACGATGCCTCGGCCTGGCACTCCGCTGACGTGGCGGATCGGCTTTATTCCAACTTCAAAATCCGCTACGAGATCTACAATCGGAAGTATTTCATCAAATTTATCAACAATTTCCTCAATCAGCTGACGCCGTTCTTTTTCTACATGATCGGTGGTTATCTGGTGATCGAGGGAAGCCTCAGCATCGGTGCGCTTCTGGCGGTCATTGCTGCCTACAAGGATCTTGCCGGACCCTGGAAGGAGCTGCTGGACTACTATCAGCTCGTCGCCGATGTGAATGTGAAATACCAGACGGTGGTCGAGAACTTCGACCCGGCAGACATCTATCCGGTTGAACGCCTCACGGGTGACGAACGCGTATCGCTGGATGGCGACGTGGTTCTGAACGGGGTGAGTTTCACCGGCGGCGTTGCGGGCCAGGAGGTGTTCAGTGCGTCGCTGCATGTTCGAAAGGCAACGGCGGTGGCGGTCGTCGGGCCAGACGGGTCCGGGCGCGCCGAGATCCTGCAACTGGCTGCCGGGCTGCTCAGCCCGACTTCCGGCCGGGTGGAGATTGCCGGGCATGATCTGGACCGTCTGACCGAATCCACCCTTGGGCGTGAGATCGCCTATGTCGGCGCCTCGGTGCATGTCTGGACCGGGACCATCCGCGACAATCTCTACTACGGTCTGCGCCATCGACCGATGGGCGAAGTCAAACGCACCGGCTCGGCGGCAGATGAACGCAAGCGTGCCTTGCGCGAGGCCCGTGAAACCCGCAATCCGACCTTTGACATTCAGGCGATCTGGGAAGATCTGGGGGCTGCCGGGGCCGGATCCCGAGAAGAGCTGGATGAACTGGCTCTGCAACTCCTGACCGTCGTCGGACTGGATGCGGATATCTACCGGCTCGGCTTGCAGTCCCGCTTTGATCCCTCGATGGATGATCGGTTTGCCGACAGGATCCTGGCCGTCCGCCGCAAGCTCGCGGACCGCATTGCGTCGGATCCAAAGCTCGCCGGCCTCGTCGAGATGTGGGACGCGAACGCCTTCAATCAAAGCGCTACCCTGGCGGAGAACCTCTTTTTCGCGGTGCCGACCGACCCGGCGGTGACAATGGACCTGATGCCCGGACAGCCTGCAGTCCGCGCCTTCCTGAGCCGCACGGGTCTCAACGCCGATCTCCAGGCCATCGGTCTCAAGATCGCCGAGACGATGGTGGAACTCTTCGCCAATATTTCCAGCGATTCCGGCCTGCTGGGGACCTATTCCTTCATCACACAGGACGACCTGCCGGAGTTTGACCGCATCGTCAGGCAGGCCAAGTCGGCCAATCTGAAGGTGGGTCTGTCCGAGGCCGACAAGGAACGGCTGATTGCGCTCGCCTTCAAGCTGATCCCGGCGCGCCATCGCCTCGGTGTGCTGGACGACACCATGCGAGCCCGTGTCATCGCGGCGCGGGCGGACTTCCGCAAGCAGGTGGTCGATGGCAACCCGGCCTACACGCCCGTTGATCCGGACGCCTACCTGCCGCCGCTGCATATCGAGGACAATCTCCTGTTCGGCCGGGCCCGCGTCGACCGGCGGGATGCCCGCCAGCGCATCGATGCCGTCATCCGCACTGTCGTGGAAGAGGAGGGGCTGCGTGAGCCGATCATCTTCACAGGCTTCGGATATCATGTCGGTGTCAGCGGTTCGAAACTGTCCGCGCACCAGCGGCGCAAGCTGGCGCTTGTGCGCGCGCTGCTGAAGAATGCTGCTGTCACAATTCTGGACGATGTTGCCGCTGGCAGCGGGGATGATGATGCGGCGCTGCGCCGTCGCCTCATGATCCTTCTCGAAGGGCGTACCGTGCTGTTCGGCACACCGCATTTGAACGTTGCCGGAGAGTTCGAGCATAGTGTTGAATTGGATCAGGGTCGTGTCGTCCGCGTGGACGGCGTTGACCCGGGGGCCGGGCAAAAAGACCAGCAGTAAACAGGTCTGGCCGCGGACATCAGGAGGGTATCGTGTCTCTGGAAGTTGAAGTCGACGCCTTGCGGAAAGTGCCGCTGTTTCGCGGGATCGATGAAACCAAGCTGCGGCTGCTGGCGTTCATCAGTGACCGCATGCAGTACCAGACCGGCGAGCACCTGTGCGAACAGGGCGAGGAGGGCGACACCGCCTTCATCATCCTGAAGGGCGAGGCCGACGTCCGCGTCCACACCCGCGATGGTGACCGCTCGGTTGCGACCGTGCGCGAGCATTCGATCGTCGGCGAGATCGCAATCCTGTGCGATGTGCCGCGCACCGCGACGCTTGTTGCCAGGACCGATATGGATGTGCTCACTGTGACCAAGGATGATTTCCTGAAACTTCTGAAAGAATTTCCGGATATGTCTTTGGAAGTGATGCGCACCCTGGCGCAGCGTCTCGAACGCACCACGCGCGATCTGGCTGCCGCCCGGTCCGGTGGGGCGGCCGCATGAAGGAGAGGCCTTTTGGCGGATGATTTCTGGCTCCGGTGCTGGGGCGTGCGCGGTTCAACACCGACGCCGGGCGTGGACACCCTGCGCTATGGCGGCGAGACGACCTGCTTTGAGATCCGGGCCGGTGACGCACTGGTGCTGGTCGATTGCGGCTCGGGCGCACGCAATCTCGGGGGCTTGCTGGTGTCGGAGGGGCCTCGGCACTTCGATCTCCTCTTCACCCACACCCATCTCGATCACATCTGCGGTCTGCCCTTCTTCAAGCCTGCCTATGACCCGCGCTTCACAATCAACGCCTGGGCCGGGCATTTCCTCGATGAGACCGATCTGGTCGACATCATCTGCCGCATCATGTCGCCACCGATCTTCCCGGTCGCAGCAACAACCCTGAAGGCCGTCACATTCAAGACCTTCAAGGCCGGTTGCGACATCGAACGCAAGGACGGGCTCTCAATCCGCACGATCCGCCTGAACCATCCCGGTGGCGCTTGCGGCTATCGATTTACCTATGGCGGACGCTCGCTCTGCATCATTACCGATCACGAGCACGGCGATCCGGAGATCGACGCGGCGTTGGTCGATTTCGTCGCCGGGGCGGAGGTGATGATCTACGACGCCATGTTCACCGATGCCGAGTACGAGACCTATCGTGGCTGGGGGCATTCGACCTGGCAGAAGGCGGTTGAACTGGCCACACGGGCCGGGGTTCGAACACCTGTTCTCTTCCATCACGATCCGCGCCGCGGCGACGATGAACTTGACGAGATCGGCATGGCGGCAGAGGCCGCCCACCCGGGCACGCTGGTGGCCAGCGAGGGCATGATCCTGCGGCCATAGGGGCGCTGTAAAATTCGATCACATCGGTTCACCTTGCAAGACCCCGGCAAGAACACCCGTTGCAGTGACCCATCCGCATGCGGCATCGTGGCTCGATGATCGTGTCCGCAATAGCCTTGGACGCCGCGCCCGGCTTGCTGCCAAACCGCGTTCGATCTTCGTTGGAGACTGGACGATGGCAGAACAACCGGACAGACGCGGTCATGCTGGCAAGCTGCGTTTCGGCCTGTTCGGCCATCAGTCTCTGGCAGCGCTGCCTGCCCGGGTGCGCCAGGAAGTGCGGCGCCGCGAAACCGAGGCAGAGCGCCTGATCAGCTGGGTCCAGCTCTCGATCGTGCTGTTGTTTTCCCTGCTCTATGCCATTGCGCCCAGGGCAGAGGGTGCCGATGGCACCAATTTCGTTCCGGGGATCCTTGCCGCCTATCTCGTGTTCACGCTGATCCGGCTGCTCCTGTCCTATCGCATCGAGCTGCCGCAGTGGTATCTCTTCGTGTCGATTGCAGTCGATATCGGATTGCTGGTGGGCCTGATCTTTTCGTTCCACATCCAGTACGCGCAGCCAGCGACTTTCTATCTCAAGGTCCCAACCCTGATGTATGTGTTCATCTTCATCGGGCTGCGGGCGCTGCGCTTTGATCCGCGCTTTGTCATCGTCTCTGGCCTGACCGCCGCTGCCGGATGGGTGGGAATGGTCGCCTATGCCATCACCGGTGAGGATGGCCGGATGCGCATAACCCGGAACTACGTCGAGTATCTGACGGGCAACTCGGTGCTGCTGGGGGCGGAGTTCGACAAGATCCTGGTCATCCTCACTGTGACGGGCCTGCTGGCGGCCGCGCTCTACCGGGGGCGGGCACTTCTGGTGACCGGCATGCGGGCGCAGGGGGCGGCCAATGACCTGCGGCGCTTTTTCGCTCCGGAGGTCGCAACATCGATCACCTCGTCCGATGCCAGCCTTGTTGCCGGGCAGGGCGTCCTGCGCGATGCAGCGATCCTTTACGTCGACGTGCGCGGCTTCACCCGTCAGGCCGCCAGCCTGCCGCCGCAAACCGTGATGCAGGTTCTTGCCTGCTACCAGGAAGCTGCCGTTGATGTGATCGAGGCCCATGGCGGCAGCGTCGACAAGTTCCTCGGAGATGGCATCCTGGCCACATTCGGGGCCTTGTCCCCGTCTGCAACCTACGCCGCCGATGCAACGGCAGCAGCGCGCGCGGTTGTTGCAAGGCTCGATGCGGACACGGCCCATCTGTCCGCCCTTGGCTGGCCGAGCGCTTTCCGCATCGGTTCAGCTTTTTGTTGTGGCCAGGTTGCCGTCGGGCTGGTTGGCGGACAGGACCGGCTGGAGTTCACCGTTATCGGCGATGCTGTCAATCGCGCCGCCAAGCTGGAGAACGCCAACAAGACCGAAGCCAGTTGCATCCTCACGGACCTTGCCAGCTATGAACTGGCCCGCGCGCAGGGCTACGCCGGCGAACCCGGTCTCGTTCGGCGCGCGACCCCTGTTGCCGGTCTCGAAGCGCCGGTCGACCTCGTCGTCCTCGGCTGAGCCTGCTCAGCCTCCAGACCAGACAACTCAGCTCTTTGGCGAGTGCAGTTCGCTCAACGTTCGCCTGCCCGGAGCTTGACCCGGCGCAGCTTTGGACGCAAAGTTCGCTCCAGATGACGTTTTCGTCAATCAATCTGACGAAAAGTAAATTAAATCATCGACTTGAAGAAGAATTTGATCAAGGGAGAGCGCAATGCAACTGTCCGCGCAGATTTCGGCCGTCGTTACCGGTGGTGCCTCGGGGCTCGGGGCGGCGACCGCCCGCATGCTGGCAGCCAGCGGCGTCAAGGTGGCCTTGTTCGACCGCAATGCCGAGCAGGGCGTGGCTGTCGCTTCGGAGATCGGCGGCCTGTTCGTTGATGTCGATGTGACCAGCGAGGACAGCGTTGTCGCCGGCTTTGCCAAGGCCCGCGCCGCCCATGGCCCCGAACGCATCCTGGTCAATTGCGCCGGCATCGCCCCGGCCGCCAAGACCACCTCGCGCGGCGAGCCGCATTCGCTGGCGCTGTTCGAGAAGGTGATCGCGGTCAATCTCGTCGGCTCGTTCCGCTGCATCGCCCATGCGGCAACCTCCATGTCCGCGCTGGACGCGGTGACAGCGGACGGCGAGCGCGGCGTCATCGTCTCGACCGCCTCGGTTGCTGCCTTTGACGGCCAGATCGGCCAGGTCGCCTATGCCGCCTCCAAGGCGGGTATCGCCGGCATGACGTTGCCGATTGCGCGCGATCTGTCGAAATCCGGCATCCGGGTCATGACCATCGCCCCGGGCATTTTCGAGACCCCGATGCTGCTCGGCCTGCCGGAGGATGTGCAGAAGTCACTGGGCGATCAGGTGCCGTTCCCCTCGCGTCTCGGCAAGGCGACAGAATACGCCGAGCTTGTCCGCGCCATTGTCGAAAATGGCATGCTCAACGGCGAAACCATCCGCCTCGACGGCGCCATCCGCATGGCTCCGCGGTAACGGTCCGCCTGTCACCAATGCAAAAAGGCCCGTTGCAGGGAGCAGCGGGCCTTTAACAAGTGGAACGCGGTCTTCGGTAGATCGCGACCCGTGAGTGTTATTTCATCGAGCCGTCAGCGTTGTACTGCGCGATATAGGCGATGACGTCCTTCAGTTCGTCTTCCTTCTTCAGGCCGACGAAAGCCATCTTGTTCTTCGGAATGAAGCCCTTGGGATCGGCGAGATAGCCGGACAGGGTGGCTTCGTCCCAGACCTTGCCGGCGCCGAACTCGGTCATGGCCGGCGAATACTTGAAGCCTTCCACAGTGGCAACGGCGCGGCCGACAATGCCGTTCATCAGCGGACCGACCTTGTTCTTGGCATCCGGTCCGACGGCGTGGCAGGCGGCGCACTTCTTGAAGACTTTTTCGCCCTTGGCGACATCACCTTCAGCAGAAGCAATCGTGGTGAGGGCCAGCAGGGCCATGCCTGCTGCAATGCTCAGTTTCATCATGTTCTCTCTCCCTCCTGCTGGTGCATCCGGAGGACGCCCGCTTGAGTGGGGGGAAGATGACGTGAACAACGCGCTTGGGCAAGACGCGCGCGGCACCATGCCGCAGGATTGGAGGCAGTGCGGGCACTATGCCGCATGGGCAACTGCTAGCGGGCAACTGCGATGTTGCCGCCCGGCTCGCCAAGCCAGGCCTCAAGCCCCGCGTCCCAGTAGGGGGAGGGGCCGTAGAGATGCGCCAGGAAGTCGATGAACACGCGGACTTTCGCCGGCAGGAAGCGGCGGCTGGGGTACACCGCATGCAGGCCGACGTCCTTTGACGCGCGATAGGCGGGCAGGACGATGCGCAGGCGGCCATCGCGCAGTTCCGGGCCGATGTCCCAGGTCGAGCGCAAGGCGACGCCGACGCCGGCAATCAGCGCCTCGCGCACGACCTCGGACGAGTTGGTGCGCAAGGGTGCGCTCGCCCGCACGATTTCCCCGCCGCGCGGTCCGACCAGACGCCACGGATCCTGCACTGCGGCAGCGATGCGGATGTGGTTCTCGCTCAGGTCTTCGATCGACTGCGGTTCGCCATAGCGGTCGAGATAGGAAGGAGCGGCACAGAGCACGCGGTGGATAGGGGCCAGACGGCGCGCCACAAGGCTTGAATCCGACAGCTCGGCGATCCGGATGGCGAGATCATAGCCATCACCGACGATGTCGACGAAATCATCCGATAGGTCGAGACTGATCGACAGGTCCGGGTTGGTCTCGAGGAATGTCCCCAGATGCGGGGCGATGTGCAAGCGGCCGAACGAGGTGGGGGCGCTGACCCTCAAAGTGCCCCGGGCCTGGGCGGAGCCGCGCGTGACGAAGGTTTCGGCCTCTTCGACACTGGCCAGTATGGCAACAACCCGGTCGTAGAACCCTTGTCCGGATTCGGTCAGGGCAATCTGGCGGGTCGTGCGTTGCAGGAGCCGCGTGCCCAGACGGTCCTCCAGGCGGCGGATCCGCTTGGAGACGACCGCCGGTGACAAGGCCATTTCGCGCCCGGCCGCCGACATGCTGCCGGCCGACACGACCCTTGCGAAGATTTCCATGTCCGTGAGATTGCTCATTTGTGACCAACTGGAAAGAGTTCTAGGACCAGACCTGATGTTTCCTGGCGATACGAAGTTTGCCAGACTGCGATAGTCCAAGTGACCAATGACGCAACGTCGCAGGCGTACGCTCCGCAATGAAACGACCTTGTGCGCATTTACGCTTTAACGGACAAATTCGGATCACGTTCGATGCGTGAGGGAAAAAGGGGAGAGGGAGATGGTCGGGATAGCCATGCCGGCGCCGGACCGGGACGTGCTGGAGCGCAGGGACAACATCGTTGCCGCGCTTAAGGCCATCGTGCCGGGTGAGGGGGTCATCGACGCCGTCACCGAAATGCGCCCCTACGAGACCGATGCGCTGACCGCCTACCGGCAGATGCCGCTGGTCGTGGTGCTGCCGGAGACGGTGGACCAGGTCTCCCGGATCCTGCGTTACTGCTATGAGAACGACGTCAAGGTGGTGCCGCGCGGTGCGGGCACCTCGCTGTCCGGCGGTGCGCTGCCGCTGGCCGATGGCGTGCTGATGTCGATGATGAAGTTCAACCGCATCCTCGACATCGACTTCCCCAACCGCGCCGTGATCGCCCAGCCTGGCGTCACCAATCTGGGCATCACCCGTGCGGTGGAGCATGAGGGCTTCTATTATGCGCCGGACCCGTCTTCGCAGATCGCCTGTTCCATCGGTGGCAACATCGCGGAGAACTCCGGCGGCGTGCATTGTCTGAAGTACGGCCTGACCACCAACAACGTGCTGGGCCTGGAAATGGTGCTGATCACCGGCGAGGTGATCCGCCTCGGCGGCAAGCACATGGAGGCGGAGGGCTATGACCTTTTGGCGCTGATGACCGGCTCAGAAGGCCTGCTTGGCGTCGTGACGGAAGTGACCGTGCGCATCCTGCAGAAGCCGGAGACCGCGCGGGCCGCGCTGGTCGGCTTTCCGACCTCCGAGGATGGCGGGCGCTGTGTTGCCGATATCATCGCCGCCGGCATCATTCCGGGCGGCATGGAGATGATGGACGGCCCGGCAATCCAGGCGGCAGAGGACTATGTCAACGCCGGCTATCCGCGCGATGCCGAGGCGCTGCTGATCGTCGAGCTGGACGGCCCGGAAGCGGAGGTGGACTTCCTGCTGGCCCGGGTCGAGGAGATCGCCCGCGCCAACCGCGCCGGCTATCTGCGCGTCTCGACCAGCGAGGAAGAACGGCTGGTGTTCTGGGCCGGGCGCAAGTCGGCCTTCCCGGCGGTGGGGCGCATCTCGCCGGACTATCTTTGCATGGACGGGACCATTCCGCGCCGCGAGTTGCCGCGCGTGCTGGCCGGCATGCGCGAGCTCTCCGTCAAGCACGGCCTGCGCTGCGCCAACGTGTTCCACGCCGGCGACGGCAACCTGCATCCGCTGATCCTTTACGATGCCAACAAGCCCGGCGAGCTGGAGGCGGCAGAAGCGTTTGGCGCTGACATCCTGCGGCTCTGCGTGGCTGTCGGCGGGGTGCTGACCGGAGAGCATGGCGTGGGCATCGAGAAGCGCGACCTGATGCCGGAAATGTTCTCCGAGGACGACCTGAAGCAGCAGCAGCGGGTGAAATGTGCCTTTGACGACAAGCACCTGCTTAATCCGGGCAAGGTCTTCCCGGTGCTGCACCGCTGCGCCGACCTTGGGATGATGCATGTGCACAAGGGCCAGCTCGCCTTCCCCGACATCCCGCGCTTCTGATCGGACCCGACGCGATGACCCATTCCGCAATCACGCCTGCGACCGCCGAAGAGACGCGTGACTTCCTGGCCTATGCTGCTGCCGAGGAGTTGCCGGTCGAGATCCTCGGGCAGGGCTCCAAGCGCGCGCTGGGCCGGCCGGTGCAGACCGCCCATGTGCTGGACCTGTCGCGCCTGTCCGGTGTCGAGGTCTACGAGCCGGCCGAACTGGTGCTGACGGCCAAGGCCGGCACGCCGATGGCCGAGATCGAGGCGCTGGTCGCCGGTGCCGGGCAGGAGCTCTCCTTCGAGCCGATGGATTTCGGGCCGCTCCTCGGCGAGGCAGCCGGCAAGAGCACGCTGGGCGGGCTGATCGGCGCCAATCTGGCCGGTCCGCGCCGCATCAAGGCGGGTGCTGCGCGGGACCACATCCTCGGGCTCGATGCAGTTTCGGGCCGCGGCGAGATCTTCCGCTCCGGCGGCCGCGTGGTGAAGAACGTCACCGGCTACGACCTGCCGCGCGCCCTGACCGGGGCCTATGGCACGCTGGCCGTCTCGACGCTGATCACGCTGAAGGTCAACCCGCGCGCCGAGACCGCGGCGAGCCTGGCGCTGAACGGGCTCTCCGATGCGGCCGCCGTTGCCGCCATGTGCGCTGCCATGGGCTCCTCGGCGGAGGTCTCGGCGGCCGCGCATCTGCCGGAAGGCATGTGCCAGCGGCTCGGCGTTGCGGGCGAGGACCGGCCGGGTCCGGTGACGCTGCTGCGGCTTGAAGGCTTCGGCCCGTCGGTTGAGTACCGCTTTGCCAATCTGGCGAAGCGCCTGGCCGAATTTGGCCCGGCGGAACGGATCGGCGATGCGGCCTCGAAGGCGCTCTGGCAGGCCGTGCGCGACGTGATGCCCTTTGCCGGTGGCCGCAACCCGGTGTGGCGCGTCTCCGTGCCGCCGGCCTCCGGCGCCGAGCTGATGCAGCGCTTGCGCCGCGAGATGCCGGTGGAAGGCTTCTACGACTGGAGCGGCGGGCTGTTGTGGCTGCAGATGCTGGACGGCGAGGTGCGAGACGTACCGCTGCGCGCGGCCATCGCCGATCACGGCGGCGGGCACGCGACCCTGATCCGGGCGAGCGCGGCGACCCGGGCCGCCGTGCCGGTGTTCCAGCCCCAGCCTGCCCCGCTGGCCGCGCTGAGCCGCCGGCTGAAGGCGCAGTTCGACCCGAAAGGCATTCTCAATCCGGGCCGCATGGTCGCCGACGCCTGAGCGCGCCGCCCTTAGCCCGACCCCGAGCCCTTACCGCAAGGTTGACCGATGCAGACGAATTTCACGCCCGAACAGCTTGCCGATCCGCATGTGGCCGATGCGGAGAAGATCCTTCGCAAATGCGTCCATTGCGGCTTCTGCACGGCGACCTGTCCGACCTTCGCGCTGCTGGGCGACGAGCTCGACAGCCCGCGCGGGCGCATCTACCTCATCAAGGACATGCTGGAGAACAACCGGCCGGCGGACGAGAAGGTGGTGAAGCACATCGACCGCTGCCTGTCGTGCCTGTCCTGCATGACCACGTGCCCGTCGGGCGTCCACTACATGCATCTCGTCGACCATGCCCGCGCGCATATCGAGAAGACCTACCGCCGGCCGCTGACCGACCGGCTGATCCGGTCGCTGCTGGCCGCCGTGCTGCCCCATCCGGGGCGCTTCCGGCTGGCGCTGGTCGGTGCCTTTGCGGCACGGCCCTTTGCCGGGCTGATGAAAAGCTTCGGCGGGCCGTTTGCCAAGCTGGGCGCGATGCTGGATCTGGCGCCGGCACGAGCGCCGGGCCGGGCGCAGTTCGAGGGACCGGCGGCCTTCGCGCCGTCAGCCCAGAGGCGCGGCCGGGTGGCGCTGCTCACCGGCTGCGCCCAGCCGGTGCTGGCCCCGTCGATCAACGACGCGACGATCCGCCTGCTCACCCGCGCCGGCTACGAGGTCGTGCTGCCCAAGGGCGAGACCTGCTGCGGCGCGCTGGTGCATCACATGGGCCGCGAGGAGGCAGCCCTTGCGAATGCCCGGCAGAACGTCGCCTCCTGGACGCGTGAGCTGGAGGCCGGCGGGCTGGAGGCGATCCTGATCACCGCCTCGGGCTGCGGCACCACGATTAAGGATTACGGTTACATGCTGAAGCATGACGCTGCATGGGCCGACAAGGCGGCCCGGGTGTCGGGCCTTGCCAGGGACATCACCGAGTTCCTGGCAACGCTGGATCTCGGCGCGCCCGTGCGGCCCGGCAACATGACCGTTGCCTATCACTCGGCCTGCTCCATGCAGCACGGCCAGAAGATCACGCGCCAGCCGAAGGAGCTGCTCAAGGCCGCCGGCTTCACCGTGAAGGATGTGCCGGAAGGCCATCTGTGCTGCGGATCGGCCGGCACCTACAACATCCTGCAGCCCGAGATCGCGACGCGCCTGAGGGACCGCAAGGTCGCCAACATCGAGAAGACGAAACCGGACTTGATTGCGGCGGGCAACATCGGCTGCATGACCCAGATCGGCAAGGGCACCGGCCTTCCCGTCATCCACACGGCCGAACTGCTCGACTGGGCCTATGGCGGCCCGGAACCGGAAGGCTTCGAGCGGCTGCAGCGGCAGCCGGTGCACTGACGGGCTACAGGCGGGTTTTGTTGATCGGCTTGCCTCGGAGTGCGTTGACGACAGAATGGGTTTTGAGGTCATGAATGGTAGTCTAGGCTTCAGACTCATAACCAGTAGCATACGGTTGCCGCGAGGCAGATGGACGAGAGAAAGTTCCTTGCATTTCGGTCATAGCGTGTTGCGATCCTGCGGAATTCCTTC